>NZ_JPDP02000158.1:0-5061 GCF_000732685.2 Sphingomonas sp. STIS6.2 | reverse complement strand
TGTCGCAGGACGAGGCGGACCGGCTGGCGCAGCTGGATGGGTGAGCTCGCCTGCTTCCTCCCGTCTTGCGTGCGGGAGGGGGGGTAAGTCAGGCCCTCGCCACGGCGGCCGCACGCTTCGCCTTCTCCGCCACCCCCCGCCTCGATGCCGAATTGCTGATGGCGCATGCGCTGGGCGTCGAGCGGAACGCGATCCTGCTCGATCCCGACCGCTACGCCGTCCCCGCCAGCTTCGCGGCGCTGGTCGCGCGTCGTCTCGGGCACGAGCCGATCGCCTATATCACCGGCACGCGCGGCTTCTGGTCGATCGATGTCGCGGTCGGGCCGGGGGCGCTGGTGCCGCGCGCCGACAGCGAGACGCTGCTGATCGCCGCGCAGGCGCATTTTGCCGGCGGTGCGCCTGCGACCATCCTCGATCTCGGCACCGGCCCCGGCACGCTGCTGCTCGCCGCGCTCGACGAATGGCCCGCGCGCGGTCTCGGCATCGACTTTTCGGCGGACGCGCTCGGCTATGCGCGCGCCAATGCGGCGGCCCTCGGCATGGCCGACCGTGCGCAGTTTTTGCGCGGCAGCTGGGCGGACGCGATCGAGGGGCGGTTCGACCTGATCCTCGCCAACCCGCCCTATATCGGTACCGCGGAGACGCTGCCGCCCGAGGTCCGCGATCACGAACCGCATGCGGCGCTGTTCGCAGGCGCGGATGGGCTTGACGATTACCGGATCCTCGCGGCGCAGCTCCCCGCGCTGATCGCACCCGGCGGTGCGGCGGTGATCGAGATCGGCGCGACGCAGGCGAGACCGGTCTCGGCGCTGCTCGAGGCGGCGGGGCTGCACGTTGCGCTACATCATGATTATGGCGGAAACCCGCGCGTCCTGCTCGCGCGATGACCGGCGCGACTTGACGATTATGGCCTGCCGCCGCATATTTCGCTTGTGGGAGGCCCTTCCGGGCCGCTATCACGTGGGCAGGGGCACGCAATCTCGACAACTTGGTCGTTTTTGAGCGTTGACCCGCATCCTTCGCCTTAAAGTCGCTGCAGTCCGGCGGCCCTGGCAAGTCCGACGCATCGTCATCGGTGCGCGGCGGGGGGTTTGCACCGCATTTCGGAGCACGACCAGATTTTGGTTCGACGACTGAGGACACAAGCTTGATCAACAACCGGCAAGCCGGCCGCCGTCGCGGTCGTGGCAACAATAATAATGGCGGCGGTGGCGGCGGTGGCGGTCAACGCCAGGGCGGCGGCGGTGGTGGTGGCCAGGGTGGCCGCGACACCGGCAACCGTATCGACAGCCGCGCGCGCGGCAACGCGAGCCAATTGTACGAGAAGTACAAGAACCTGGCGCGCGACGCGCAGATGCAGGGCGACCGCGTCAACATCGAATATTATCTGCAGTTCGCGGATCACTACTTCCGCGTGCTGAGCGAAACCCGCGCACGCTTCGAAGAGAGCCAGCCCCAGGCGCAGCAGCAGCCGCGTCGCCAGCAGCCGTTCGATCTCGACGGCGACGATGATTATGGCGACGAGGGCGAACCGATCCGCTCGGGCGAGCAGCAGGGCAGCCAGCAGCACGGGCAGCAGAACGGCCAGCAAAACGGGCAGCAGGGATCCGGCGACCAGGCGGCGATGGCGAATGGCGGCCAGTCCAATGGCCAGTATTCGAACGCCCGCGCGCCCCGCGAAAACCAGGGCCGTGATGGTCAGGGCCGTGATGGCCAGGGTCGCGACGACCGCTCGCAGCGCGACGATCGCCCACGCTACGACGCGAACCGCAACGAGGGTCAGCGCAACGAGGGCCAGCGCGGGGACGCCCAGCGTGGCGAGGCCCGCGGCCCGCGGATGACGCCGTCGCGCGACGAACAGCCCGGTGACGAGCAGGGCCAGCAGCGCGAGACCCAGCCCCGCGAAAACCAGGGCCGTGACGAGTATCGCGATGCCCCGCGCCGCGACACCATCCGTCGCACGCCACGCGCCGCGCGTCCGGTCCAAGCCGAGTCCGAGCAGCAGGGCGATCGCATGGACGACGGCGTCGCGCGCAGCGTAACGCCGGCCACGCCCGACGCAGCCACGTCCGATGACCGGTCGTCCGCGCCCCAGTCCATGGGCGAGCCGGTCGACGTCACGAGCACCCCGGCGCCCGTGTCGGACGGTTCGGGCGAGGAGCAGCCGCGCCGTCGTGGTCGCCCGCGTCGCGACCGCAGTCTCGACGCGCCGGTCGCCACGGACGATGCCGCACCCGCGGCGTTCGACGCAGACCGCCTGCCGCCATCGCTCGGCATTTCGGCCTCGGCACCGGCACCAGCTGCCGACGCTTCGGCGGACGGCGCAGCCGCGGAAAAGCCGCGTCGCCGTCGCGTCCGCGTCGCCACCGACGAGGTCGAGGCGGGCTGATCGTCGCGCCACACGGCAGGATCAAAAAAGGCCGGTACCGCGACGCTGCGGTACCGGCCTTTTTCGTGTCATCCCTCGCCCGCGGGCATCGCCCGGACGGCTAGTCGATTCGAGTCACGTCCTCGTCATGGCCGCTGCCCGAACTCAGAAAGACGAGCCCCATCAACAGCCCGGCCATGATCACCGATCCGCCGACCCCGCCGAGAATCGCGAGCATCGTCACGAGGTGCAGCGCACCCTGAAGATGCGCCATCGCGACGATGACGCCCGCGGCGCAGATCGCTGCCGCCAGAATCATCCACGCCATGATCGTCCGGAACCGGCCCCAGGCGAACGCGGCATAATGTGGATCGTCGAGTCCGGTCGGAGTCTCGGCAGAAGGATCGGTCATCGCTTTTCATTGCCGCGCAAACATGGTTTTCTCAAGCCACGCGCATGGAGACGCGACAAGGAGAGGCGGAGATGACGATCGCGACGATCCTCGAGACCAAGCGGCGGACCGGTGACGGCACGCGCGCGGACATGGTGCTGTCGCTGCACCCCGATGCGAGCGTCGCGGACGCGGTGGCGATGCTCGCGGAACAGCGGATCGGCGCGGCGCCGGTGCTCGACGACGGCCGCGTGGTCGGGATATTTTCCGAACGTGACGTGATCCATTGCCTGCAGGCCAAGGGCGCGGGTGCGCTGACGCAGCGGATCGGCGACGTGATGACGCGCGCGGTCAAATCGGTCGCGCCGACCGAATCGGTGATCGGCGCGCTGTCGCTGATGACCCAGCGGCGGATCCGGCATCTGCCCGTGATCGACCATGATCAGCTCGTCGGCTTCGTCTCGATCGGCGATCTCGTCAAATTCCGGATCGACCGGATCGAGGCGGATGCCGCGGCGATGCGCGCCTATATCCAGTCCGCCTGACCCGCGGACCCGATCAGGGCGCGGATCCGATCAGGGCGTAACGGGGCGTTTGCGCAGCACCGCGACGAGCTCGCCGAGCGCCGCGCGCGCGAAGGCGAGCATCCCGCCCGCATAGACCAAACCGCCAACCGCGAGCAGCACCGCGAGGCGCCAGACCGGATCGAGCACTGGCAGGCGCTGATCGACCAGCCAGACCGCGAGCGCCATCGCGATCGCGGCCAGCGCGGGCGACGCGACCGCGCGCGCGACCGCACGCGCCGGGACGCCGATCACCGGCAGGCTCCGCCACGCGCTGATCGCGAAATAGAGGGGATAGGCCGCGATCCAGGCGAGGCCGAGCCCGGTCGGCCCCCACTCAACCCCGATCAGGAACGCGGTGCCGAGGATCGCCGCGCCGGTCGCGCCGTTGCGCACGCCGATACCCGGTCGCCCGCGCGCATCGGAGGCGGGGGTCAGCAGCACCTGGAGCGTCATGAACGGCATCGCCAGCGCGAGCAGCCGGACGATCGGCGCGGTCTCGACCCATTTCTCGCCGAGCACGGTCAGCACCAGCGGCTTGGCGGTGACCGCGAGCCCGAGATAGAAGGGCATGGCGACGATCATCACCAGCCGCACGCCCTTGACGAACGCCCGCCCGATCGCGTCGGGATCCGCCTGCATCCGCGCATAGGCGGAAAAGGCGACCTCGTTGAGCGGCGGCACGAACTTGCTGACGAAGATCTGCGTGAGGAACAGGCTGGTCGTGTAGATGCCGAGCATGTGCGGCGAGAATCGGCGCCCGGCGATGAACACATCGGCCTGGCTCTGCAGGAACCAGAAGAGCTGGCTCGCCGCCATCACCCCGCCATAGCGTGCGAGCCGGCCCGCACCGCGAAAGTCGAAGCTCGGCCAGACCAGCGACCGTGCGCTCCACGTCATCATCGCACCGCGGACCGCGAACAGCACGAGCGGCGCGATGACGAGCGTCCATACCCCGAAGCCGTAGAGCGCGCCGCCAAGCGCGGTGCTCGCCGAGGCGATCGAGGCGGTGATGTTCGCCTTGGCCTGATGGCGAAAATCCATCGCGCGTGACAGCAGCGCATAGGGCAGGGCGATGAACGGCGTGGTGAGATAGAGCAGCGCCTGAACGCGCAGCATGTCGGCGACGACCGGCTGGCGGTAATAGGCCGCGGCCAGCGGTGCGAGCACCAGCTGCGCCGCGGCCAGCGTCGCATTGAGCAGGATCAGCATGCCGAAGAGCTGGCGCACCTCGTGGCGGCTGATCGTCGCCTGCTGGATCAGCCCGCTCGCCAGGCCATAGCCGTTGAGCATCGCCATGAAGGTCAGGATCACCTGGCACATCGCGAACAGACCGTAATCGGCGGGCGCAAGGATGCGGATCACCAGGAAGGTGGCGCTCCACTGCACGAGCTGCGCGACGATCTGGCTTCCCGACCGCCAGATCAGCGCGCTTCGGACCTGCCCGGCGAGCGGCGCCGGGGCGGCCAAGCCGTCGATCGGCCCGTCGGGCGGCCGGTCCGCCAGCGGGTCTGCCGCCGGCGGGGCGCTGGGAATCGGCGTGGTCATCGGACCGGCCCTATAATCGCCTGCGCTTCACAAGCACTTAAGAAAGCTGCGGGGAGATGCCGCGTCGCGTCCCTTGCTGGCACGCGAGGGCTTTGTCGGCATGCCCCGCACGGCTCACACGGCCTGCCTGGGGGCGTAAGCCGGTCGAAATGAAGAAAATTGCCATAAAAGTGAAATTTGCATTTGACGGG
>NZ_JPDP02000157.1:0-47931 GCF_000732685.2 Sphingomonas sp. STIS6.2 | reverse complement strand
CCCGGTAGCTCGTCAGGCTCATAACCTGAAGGTCACAGGTTCAAATCCTGTCCCCGCAACCATCTTGATTTGCAACGCCTCCTCGGTCACATCCGCGGAGGCTTTTTGTGTTTCTGGACACATGCATAGCTCGAGCATTGACGCAAACTTGCCGCGAAGATGGATCGCAAGTACGCCGTTTTCCGGTTTCAACACCACGGTGTCGATCAGCGAACGGATGCGCTCGAACGCCTGTGCCTTCAGCGCATCATCCGGGAACACTGCGGTAAGCTGTTCGACCTTCTGGCGATAAAGGTATCGGCATAGACGATGTCGATACCGCTTGCCGCCACCGCTGCCACCAGCGCCTTCACGGTCGCGGTCGCGACTGCCTTGCGCACGGCATTATGCGGGCTCCGCGAGATCGCGTACCGGCAGGCGTGCAGGCTCCAGCGCGAGATCTTGCAGCGGAGAGGGCGGCTCGGACGACATCCCCCAACTGGTAACCGCCGTCAACACGTCTCCAACCTCCCCACAGGATTACGATCCATGCCGATTGATCTTCCTCTGTTCCCTCGATCAAACACGTCGCAATCCGTTAACCAACGGCCTTCGGTGCCACCGACGTAGCCGCATTCTTCGCGTAGCTGTGGTGCCAGAATATGCATCGGCGAGAACGACCCAAACCCGGACATTCGCGCATCCTCCCCCGCTACCCGACCTTGCACAATCGCTCATCTCCCCGATCACCACGTCCTCATGAGTATGGTGACTGGGAAGGAAACGACGACATCCGGCATTCTCGTTTAGCGCAGACGCAAATGATCTGCTGCCGTCATCCGACAAATCCTGCCTCCCATCGCTACATCTGATCGCATCCAAACGCCCCGTGGTCACAACTACGTGCACGGCGTTTGACCGCCGGCCGGAGCAGCCAAGCATGGTCGACTTCAAGAACTCCTAGCGATTGCAGATTAGAGGCGCGCCACTAAGCAAAGCGATCGCCCAGAAAACCCGGATGGTTCGTCTACCCAACAGAGCAAAGGTGGACGGGCAGGCCGGCGAGGGCTAGTGCCTGAAAGAGCGTCGATCATTGCACGACAAGGGCGCGGCTGCCCAGATCGCTCCGCCTGCGCGGCGTCGCCTTGCGGATCAGCGGCTTGCACGCTTCGAGTATGGCGAGCAGCCCGATCCCCATGCCGAGCGCCAGCGTCATATCGCTCCAGGCGATCAGCCCGAACTTCAGCAGCATTTGCGCACGGGGCAGAAACAGGATCAGACCGGTTACGCAGACAATCGCTGCGACGACATAGCGGAGCGCTGCATTGTGGCGGACCAGCGCATCGCGCATCGACGCGCTGAACGACCGGTTGACCAGGATCAGCGCGAGGATTTCGGCGATCAGCGCAAAGAAGATTAACGCGCGAAGCTCGCGCTCCGGCATCCCGGCCAATTGCTCGATTAGAAACACTGCCGCCAGCATGGCGAAGGCAAGCCCGCCCTGGAACACGCTCCAGACAATCATCGGCACGGAGAACAGCGCCTCGGACGGCGCGCGTGGCGGGCGGCGCATGACGTCTTCCTCGTCCCGCTCGGCTTCGAACACGAGGGTGCAGACCGGATCGATCACCATTTCGAGCAGGGCGATATGGATCGGCCCGAACAGGATCGGCATGCCGAAGAACAGCGGCAGCAGCGCGAGCCCGGCGATCGGCACGTGCACCGCAAAGATGAACGCCATCGCCTTGCGGATATTGTCGTAGATCCGTCGGCCCAGCCGCACCGATTGGACGATCGCGCCGAAGTCGTCATCGATCAGTATGATTGCGGCGGCTTCGCGCGCCACGTCCGTCCCGCGCTTGCCCATCGCCACACCGATATGCGCGGCCTTGAGAGAGGGCGCGTCGTTGACGCCGTCACCCGTCATGGCGACGATCTCGCCTGCGGCCCTGAACGCGTCGACGATGCGCAGCTTCTGCTCGGGCATTATCCGCGCGAACACCGTCACAGATGGCAGCTGTGCCGCGAGATGGGCATCGTCGAGCGTCGTGAGGTCCGCGCCGGTCAGGACCTCGCCCTCGGCGATCCCCGCCTGCCGTGCGATCGAGCGCGCGGTCGCGGCATAATCGCCGGTGATCATCACGACACGAATTCCTGCGCGACGACACTCGGCGACTGCACCCGGAACACTGGCGCGGATCGGATCGGCCAGTCCGACCAGCCCGACCAGTTGATAGCGATAGCCGTGCTGCGTTTGCGCCCAGTCGCGATCCGGCGGTGCCGCGCTCGCGACGGCGAGGACGCGAATGCCGCGCACCGCCATGGCGTCGACCGCGGCGGTCATCGCTGCATGTTGATCCGGGGCAAGCGCGCACAGGCTGGCGATCGCCTCGGGCGCGCCCTTGGCCGCGATGCGCAGCGCGTCGCCGTCGTCCCACACGTTCGACATCGCCAGCAATTCGGGACGCAGCGCATAGGTGTGGACGAGCGTCCCGGTGGATGGCGACCGCGCCACGACCGCGGACCACGCGTCGTGCAGCGCGATTTCCATCGGGTCACTCGGAGCAATCGCACTGGCGCGCGCGGCGGTGGCGAGCAGCGCGTGATAGCCAGGCGTCACCGGCCTATTCCCCGCGAGCACGAGCGTCGCGGAAGAGGGCAACCAAAGCTCGCCGACCGACATGCGGTTTTCAGTCAGCGTGCCCGTCTTGTCGGTGTACAGGATCGTGGCCGATCCCAGCGTCTCGATCGCGGCCGCGCGGCGGGTGAACACGCCGACCTTGCCGATCCGCCACGCTCCCATCGCCAGAAACACCGTCAGGACGACGGGAAACTCCTCCGGCAACATCGCCATGCCGATCGCGATCCCGGCCAGCAGCGCCTCGATCCAGCCGCCGCGCAGCAGCCCGAACAACAAAACGACCAGTAGCGCGACCGCGCCGCCGCCGATCCCGCACCAGGTCACGATCCGGGTCGTCTCGCGGCGCAAACGCGGTGCCTCGGTCTCCAGCCTCGCCAGCGACTGGCCGATCCGTCCCACCTCGGTGCGTGGCCCGATCGCGAGAACGCGTGCAAGCCCATTGCCGCGCGTGACGAGCGAGCCCGAATAGACGAAGGGTTGGCCTTCGCCACCGGGGCGGCGGGGCTCCGCGATAGCGGCATCCGCGGCCGGGAGCTTGCCCACGGGCAGCGATTCGCCGGTGAGGAGCGACTCGTCGGTCTGGAGATCGTCGGCGTCGAACAGCAGCGCATCGGCGGCGATCCGGTCCCCCTGTTCGAGCACGAGGATATCGCCACACACCACCTCGCGCGCGGCGATGAGCTGCCGCGCACCATCGCGGATGACCTGCGCACGCGGTGCGGAGAGATCGCGTAGCGCATCGAGCACATGCTCGGTGCGGCTTTCCTGGACCACCGTCACAACGATCGAAAACGTCGCGAAGGCGAGCAGGATCAGCGCTTCGGTAAGATCGCCGAGCAGCATATAGGCGACGCCGCCGGCGAGCAGCAGCGCCAGCATCGGCTCGCGCAGCACGTCCAGCGCGAGGCGCAACACCGAGCGTCGGTCGGCGCGCGGCAATTCATTGGGGCCGTCGCGTAGAAGCCGATCGGCGGCGACCACGCTGGACAGTCCGCTGCGATCGGCATCGACGGACAGCGTGGCCGTGCCGGGCATTCAGTGCGCCATGAGAACGGGCAAACGCGGATCGTCGATCAGACTGCGCGTGACGCCGCCGAGCACGATCTCGCGCATCCGTGAATGCGCAAAGCCGCCCACCACCAGAAGGTCGGCACCGCGATCGAGCGCGAAGCTGGTCAGCCGATCCTGCGCTTTCCCGCTCCGTTCGAGCGCATGCCCCTCGACGCCGAAACCGTGGCGGTGCAACAGCGCGAGGACCGGTTCGAGCGCGGTTTCCGGCTGATCGGCCAGACCGTGTTTGATCGCAACGACATCGATCCGCGCACCGGGCGCGGCGAGCCGGACGAGATTTTGCAAGGCGCGCATCGCAGTCGGCCCGGGCTTCCAGCCGAGCACGGCGTGACCGACGTTGCGGATCGAGCGGCCTGGCGGCAGCAGCAACAAGGGCGTGCCCGAGGCCATCAATACGGTCTCGATTGTCCGGCGGCGGAGCCAATCGATCGACCAGGTCTCGTGCGGACCGATCATGACGAGATCCGCGAGAGGCGCGCTGGCGCGGACGTCGCCCGGGATCCACCCGACATCGTCGCATTGCGACACGATCTCCGCCTGGCTGTCGGGCGGCAGCAGCGCGCGCAGGCTGCTGGCATGGTCGCGGACCAATTGCCGAAGTTCGCTGGACAATGTGTACACCGTGCCGAACGGGGCAAGATTAGGCGACAGCATGGGAGCCGCGGTCAGGACATCGAAGATCATATGCGCCTGCCGCTGGTCGGCTAAGCCAAGGACCGCGTCGATAAAGCTGCCACCGCGGACGGGGCCCTCCACGATTGCGAGAATTGTTTTGATCATGGCCACCTCGTTGGATCGGGCCAGTTTAGGTCAAGGATCACGGGCTAGATTTACGTAGTTTACGCAGAGGCAAGCCGCGACGCTTTGCGATCTTCTCGGCCAGTCACGCCTCACGCGCTTCGGCGTAGGGGCCGCTCTCGTCGGAAAACAGCGGTCGCGCGCGTTGGCCAGTCTACTGGACGAAGTAAGCGAGCATTGACCGATATGCGCACAACGACCCGGTTACTAATTTTTCGAAAGGCGTCTAAGGCGCCAGGTGCCTAAAACCACAGACGGGTCACTCCCAAGCGGCTTGTAAAAGTTTGGCTTCCGCAGGATTCTGTCCGAGATCTGACGATACCCTGCGGCTCCAATCGACACGCTGAGCGCGATGCTGGCATAGTCGAATATGCGCGATCATCGATGCGTGATGACGACCAGGGCCTGCGACCGGCCGATCGCTGCGGCGAGGCATTGACCAAGACGCTGTGGATCCAGCGACGCAAAGCTCTCGTCGAGGATCGTGAGCGATGCGCGCTGCAGCAACGCACGCGCGAGGAAGATGCGGCTCCGCTCGCCATGCGACAACTGCCAGCCGGTCTCGCCCACCTGCTGCTCGATCCCGCCTGGCATCCGCGACAGCAAATCCCCCAGACCAAGCGCCTCGCATAACTCTGTCGCATCGGCGAGATCGGCGGACGTGGGCGGCCAGCTGCGCGCCATCAGCAGGTTGAAGGCGAGCGATCCCGACAGGATGTGGTTGTCGTGAAACTGCGGCGCGGCGGTGGCCAGACGCTGCCAGGCGTCGCCCCGCGTCGCCTTGTCGAGCCCGTCGAGCAGCAGCAGCCCCGATGTCGGCGTCTCCAGTCCGGTCAGCAATGCTGCCAGCGTGGACTTTCCGCCGCCCGGTGCGCCGTCGAGCAGGATCTTTTCACCGTGCCTGATCGTCAGGTTCGCGCGATCGACGACCCGGCGGTCGGCACCGGGATAGCGAAACATAAGCCCCTCGGCCTCGATCACCGGCCGGTCCTCGTCCGCAATCCCGTCGGTTCGCCGGGTCATGGTGACCGCCCCGCCGCGCGACGCGGCAAAGAGCTCGCGCACCCGCGCCCAGGCGATCGCGGCGCGTGCAAGTCCAGCCGAACCGCCAGCGATCCCGCCAAAAGCGCGCTGGCCGAGAAGCAGCCCGCCCAGACTTATCGCCAGCGTCACGGGCGACGGCACCGGCTGTCCCGCAAAGGCCGGGACGAGGGCGGCGATGCCCGCGAACAGCCAGATCGATGGCAGCGCAGTCACGCCGACAATGCTCGCGCCATCCATCGCCGCCGATGTCGTGAGATAGCGCTGCACCACCGCGTCGTCCTGCGCGTCCCGCCGCGCAGCGCGGTCCTGGGCCAACCGGGTCCGATGTCCGACCATCGCCTCGATAAGCGCGTTGGTCATGTCCAGACGCTCCCCCGACCACCGTCGCATCCGCACGAAATATCGCCAGCCAAGCAACCCGGTCAGCGCGACCCAGCCGACCAGCAGGGTCAGATGCGCGGCCGGCGCTGCGCCATGGGCGAGGACCCATGCGGTGAAGACGAGTTCGATCCCCGCGAGCAGCACCCCGATACCGCCGTTGAAGGTGAGCGCTTCGAGCGCCTGCGCCTCGATCACGCGACCGATCATCTGGCCGACACCGCTGCGCTTGATCGCGTCGGGTCGCAACGCGAGCGCGCCGGCGAGCAGCCGCGCCTTCATGATCCGTCCGAGGTCGACCGCAAGGCTCGCCTCGCACCACGCGCTCTCGGTCTGCGCAACGACGGCGGTGAGCAGGATCACCATCCAGCCGAGCAGCCAGCCGGAATCGACCTTGCCCGCCAGAACGCCTTCGCCGATCACCTTCCACCCTACGATTTCCAGCACGTAAAGTGCGACGAATGCCGCAACGATCAGCGCGAGCGTACGCAGGCCGCCGTCCAGCCGCATCTGCCGCCAGACCGGCGCGGAGGCCGGCACACGGAGCAGGCTGATCCCGCCGATCCGTTCGGCTTGCAGCCGTCCGTGGAGCAGCGCGGCGGGACGCGCAGGACGACGGCGTGGCTGGATCATCGCGCGATCGAGCAGCTCATCGACCGCCGCGCGGTGTTCTGCGGCGACCGGCTCGACGAGGCGATCGCGCAGCGTCCCGAAGGGTACGCGGCGACGGTACGCATGCCGATCGAGCAGCAGCACGCCGCCGAGTCGTCGGCCGGCGAGCGCGAAGAAACCCGGGCCTTCCGCCGTGTCATCCAGCAGGATCGCGGGCCCGCCGCTTGCCAGCACAGCGTCGATCGCGGAGGCCGGTGTCACGACGTCGACCACCTCCACTCCCAGCCGCGCCGCCGCCCATTCTGTCCACCTTGGCACGTCCTCGAGCGCGAAGGCGGCGGGAACGACCAGCGGATCGGTCGGCGGGTCGCGGATCAGCCCGGCATCCAGCGCCAGCGCCTCGATCGCTTCGCCGAGCCGGGCAAGCGGCCACCAATTGGGGGCGAGATCGGTCACCGTGAGCGCTCCACGACCAGCCCATCGACCATCGTCAGTTGCCGCCACGCCGTGCCCGCGCGCAGCGCATCCTGCACCGCTGCTTCCGCGTCGAGCAGAGCGCGGTAGCGCGACGGGGCCGCGGCCAGCACCGCCGGCGCACCGTCCTCGACCAGCCGCCCGTCCTCGATCACAAGGACGCGATCGAACGCCCGCGTTTCCGCGAGATCATGGGTGACGCACAGCAGCGTCGTCTCGCGCCACCATGCGCGCGCTTCAGCGAGTAGGATCTCGCGCTGACCACGATCGAGCCCGCGAAATGGCTCGTCGAGCAGCACCAGCCGGGGATCGGCGACCATCAGCGCTCGCCCGAACCGGACGCGTTGTCCCTCGCCGCCCGACAACAGTCCGCCGCCCTCGCCGAGTATCGTCTGCAGTCCTTCGGGCAGCACGCGCGCGATCCCGCGCAGCCGCGCCGCCGCCATCACGGGCCCGACCTGACCGATCGCGTCGTCGGTCGCGGCGTAGAGCAGGTTGTCGAGCAGCGAGCAGTTCCACAGCTGGATCGCCGGATCGACCCAGGCCGTCGTCGCGCGCAACGCCACCGCGCAGAGCGGTGGCCCATCGACGGTGACCGTTCCTGCCGCGGGCAGATGCCAGCCGAGCAGGACGCCCAGCAGCGTCGACTTGCCCGCCCCTGACGTGCCGACGATCGCGACATGCTCGCCTGGCGCGATGCGGACGCTGAGCCCGGTCAGGATCGGATGCCCGCCCGCGACGACATCGACCGCATCGAACGCGATCGCGGCGGGACCCTCGCCGGTTGGCGCTGGGCCGGCGATCGGCTCTTCCCGGGCATCGAGCGGCTCGACGAGGCGGAGCAGGACGTTGCGCTGGCCCGGGTAGCTTTGCGCGAGCCCGGCAAGCCGCGATCCCAGGCCCGGAAGCTTCAGCGCCCAGAACACCAGCAACAGGTCCGCACCGCCGACACCGCGCCCGCGCGACAGATGGCTCACGACCAGCGCCGCCGCCGCCATATTGCCGATCAAAGCCTGTGCGCCGTCCGCCGTCACTGCGGTGCGCGCGAGCCTGCGCATCGCATGCGCCCATTCGACGAGCAGCCCCTCGTGCTGGCGCGCCACTGCGCGCTGCGCGCCGTGCGCGCGGATCGGCGTGAGGCCGAGGATTGCGTCGAGATAAAAGCCGTGGAGCGCGCCTGCATGATTGCGGACGCGCAGGTCGCGTTCGTTGAGCACCGGCTGGATCGCGAGCGGCATCGCGATCGTCAGCAGCGCGACGCCCATTGCGGCAAGGCCGCTGTCCGGGGCGATCAGCGCAATCGCGATCGCGGTCAGGGCAAGTTCGAACACGGTCTCGACGAAGCGCAGACCGATGCCGGGAACATTGCGGATCCCGTGAATATTGTGGCTCCGGTCCGCCATGTCGCTGATCGGGCGGCTTTGGAAATAGCGATCGGCCAGCCGCGGCAGCTTTGCGAGCAGCGCTATCCGCAGCCGCACTTCCAGCGTCCGTCCCATCCGCAGCGCCGCCGATCCCGTCGCCAGTTCAATCGTGATCAACACCGCGATGAACACGAGCAGCGCGACTCCAGCGGTCAGCCGGTCCAGCCCCATCGGCAGCCGCTGTGCGACATCGATCAGTCCGCGGAACAGCAGCGCCTCGAGGATCAGCGCGCCCGCCGCGAGCGCCGTGGCAAGCATCAGCGCTACTGGCGCAACCAGGCCGTCGGCCCGCAGCATCGCAACGAGCGTCCGGAGCGGCGTGGCGGGCGGCTCGGCGAGCGCGGCGGCAAGTTCGGGCGGAAGATCGCCGGCGGGTGCGGCGGCGGTATGCCTGCCGGCGATGGTCACCAGCACCGCCCCGCGCACCACCGCGTCGTCGCCGGCGGGGACCGCGCTCCAATAGGACTCGGGGATCGTCGTGAACGGATCGGCTGCGGCGCGATCGGCGAGCGTCGCGATCAGTTGCGCGGCATCCGATCCAGGCGGCAGCGCGCGCGCGTTGACCAGCGCCGTCACCAGCCGTATCGCTGCATCGAGCGCGGCGGCGTGGTGCCAGTCCGCAGCGGTGACGGTAGCGAGCAGCCGATCCGCCGGTCCGCCCGCGACGCCGATCGCGGCAAGGCGTTCGCGCCACGCCGTCGCTGCCTCCGCCGAGCGTGCCCATCCGTGCCAGGCCGCCGCGGGGACGCGCGTGCCATGCCGGTAGATCGCGGCGCGGAACGTCGCCTCGCGCAGCCAGCGCCGCCCGATTGCCGGGTCCATCACCTGCACCCAGCCGCGAACGCGCCGCCACAGCACGACGAAATGCGTCGCCTCATCGGCATGGCGAACCACGACGATCGCGGGCAGCGTTGTGCTGGCGAGCATCACATGGTCGGCGGGAACCAGCACCTGCTCCGCCGCCAGGCCGAGATGGTTAGCGACGGCTTCGATAGTGTCGATCGACGTGCCGTCGACGCTGGTCTGGCACGCCTCGCGCAGCCGCCCGTAGCTGACCGGGATACCATGCCCCTCGAGCAGGCACTTGAGTGCCGCCGGGCCGCAATCCATGCTCGATGTCTGGACGACTTCGGGGGCGAGCCATCGCCGCGGACCGCTCATCGCAGCGCCCCGCCTGCGGTCCGCATCAGCAACCGCGCGGGCGAGACATGCTCGACCGCGACCTCGACCGACCCTGCAAGCCCGTGCCCCAGCGCGACGCCGCGGATGGCGCCGCGTGCCGCGGACAGCTCGACCCGCATCCGGCCGTCGCGCAGTTCGCCGGCGACACGCTCGACCCGTGCCGGCACGACGCCATATTCGGTCCAGGGATATCCCGCGAGGCGAAGCGTCGCGCGCTGACCTGGACGGATCCGGCCCAGTCCGTTTGCCGGATCGAACGCCGCGACAACGATCAGGTCGCCGGCCGGGAGGATCGTCGCGAGCCGCTGACCTGCCACAACGATCGCGCCCGGGGCGACCGCCTGGACATCCGCGACGACCCCCGACACCGGCGCGCGAACCACGCGACCAGCAATCTCGATACGCAGTTGCGTGGCCAGCGCCGCGGTCGATGCCCGGTCGTCGGCCAGGGCGAGGCGCATGCGTTCGAGCTCCTCGCGGTGCGCGCTGTTCCGGCCGCCACGGGACTGTGCTTCGGTTGCGATGCGGCGTGCGTCCTCGGCGAGTGCATCGCGCGCAGCAGCGGCACGGCGCGCATCGGCGCGGGCGCGGATGGCGTCGGCCTGCGACACGCCACCCGCCTCGCTATCCTCGACGTGACGTCGCGCGATATCCGCGGCAAGGCGCGAAGCTGCATCGGCTTCGGTCGCGCGCGCGCGCGCCGCGCGTGTTGCCGCCGCCGCGCTCGATCGATCCGCGCTGTCGGCATTCCCGAGCAGCGCCATCTCACGGTCGAGCGACGCGAGACGTCGCGGATAGTCGCGCAATTGCCGCTCCGCCTCGGCGAGCCGGAGCCGTTGAGGTTCGGCATCGAGCGAGACCAGCACGTCCCCGGCCGTCACGCTGCGCCCGATCGCGAGCCGCGTTGCGATCATCCGCCCCGATTGCGCGGGCGACACGGCTCGCGGGGCAGTGCCGACCTCAAGCCGCGCACTGGTCGACACCTCGTACAGCGTCACCGACGCCAGCGTGAACCACAGCAGCCAGACCGCGAGCAGGGCTGCTGCGACGGCAAGCGCGAGCAGTGCGAGGCGCGGCGTCTCGCGAGCCAGCGCGTTATGCGTCCGGGCGAATGGTGTGGCCATGCCGCGATCACTGCCCCGCCGGAGTGAGGGGGGATGGCGGCGAAGACGTCGTCCGCCATCCACCGCCGAGCGCGCGGACAAGGCCGACGGTGGCGATCGCCCGCGCATGATGAAGCCGGACCAGCCGAGTTTGCGCGCCAAGATCCGCGCGTGCCGTGTCGAGCGACTCGAGCAGGCTGATCGAGCCGCGGGCGAGGCGTCGGGCAGCCAGCTGTTCGCCGCGAAGGCTCGCATCTGCCGCTTCGCGCGCCACCGCCTCCTCCGCCGCAAGCAGGCGCGTGGCGGCGAGCTGGTCCTCCACGTCGCGAAACGCGCGCAGGATAGTGTTGCGCCCCTGCGCCTGGGCCAGCTCCTCCTCGGCCGCCGCCCTGCGAACGCGCGCGGCGGTACGGCCACCGTCGAAGATCGGCAGCGAAAGGATCAGGTTGAAGCCGAACGTCTGCGCGGTCTGGGACAGGAGCTCACCGAGCGTCGGCGAGGCCTGCCCGCCATTGGCCGTGAGCGCAAAGCCCGGAAACCATGCGGTCTTCGCGGCCCGATGCCGCAACCGCGCCGCCTCCACCGCATCCGCAACCGCCGCGACGTCCGGCCGTCGCAGCAGCATCTCGCTCGGCAGTCCAGCCGGGATCGTGGGAACCGCGAGAAGTCCCGGCGCGGCGCGACGGTCGGGGATTGCTGCGGCACCGACCAGCAGTGCCAGCGCATGCCGGGTCAGTGCGCGGTCGCGGTCGCGCGCGAGCAGGTCGGCGCGCAGCATGGCAAGTTCCACCTGTCGCCGATTGACGTCGCGCGCCGCGGCATTGCCGCGCGCGGCCTGTGCCGCAACGATCGCCAGCGCCCGCGCCGCCCGGTCGATCGCGCTGGCCAGGACGTCGCGCTCGCCATCGAGCGCGCGCAACGCGAAATAGGTCTGCGCAATCTCCGCCTGCACCGCGAGCCGCGCACCGGCCAACGTCGCCTCTGCGGCGCGCGCATCCAGCCGCGCCGCGCGCGCGGCCTTGCCAAGGCCGCCAAATAGGTCGGGCTCCCACGCCGCGCGGAGGCCAAGCTCAAACAGACGGCCGTTTTCGCCGCTGGCGGTGGCAAGATTGCCTGACTGGTCGGCGACGCCGGCGATCGCGAAAATCCGCGGCAGCCGTTCGGCGGACACCGTGCGGACGGCGGCCCGTGCGATCGAAAGCCGCGCCGCGATGATCGCGATGTCCGCGTTATCGGTATTGCCCCGCGTGACAAGCGCGTCGAGCTCTGGCGAGCCGAAGATCGTCCACCAGTCCGTGCGCCAGGGCAGCGGGCTCGCGACGCGCTGTGCCTCGGCATAGGTCGGGGGCACGTCCGTTGCGTCAGCGGCCGCCGCGATGCCGAGCACGCTGGCGACGAGAAGGGGGATTGCGTGCCGGACGCGGAGATGGCCGGAACAAGTCCGGCCATCTCGTCTGGAAACGATCATCTGAGATCGCAACCGCAGCGGGTCAGGCGTGCGGCTTGGGATCGTCCCTGCCACGACCGCGACGGATGTGGCCGGCGGGATCATCGGCGCCGCGTTTGCCGGCGTGTAGATCGGTCTGGATCTTCATGCTTCTTCTCCTGGCATGCCGCGCAGCAAGACTCCGCGGCGGGTTTCGGTGTGTCGGATCCTGTCGAAATTGTGCGTTCTTGCGTCGCTCGAAGGTCTTTCCGACCGCATCCCATCACCGCTGCAGGCGGTGACATGCGTTAGTGTCGCGCGCGCAAAAAACGGTTCAAACCATTGGAACTTTTTTAGAAACTGCGTCGCGCACCAAGGATGAGACCGCTCTGCCAGCGTCCGCTGTCATGGTTTGGGCCATTGCCTGCCCATTGCACGGTGATGGCGAGCCTATCGAACCGGCGCGCGACACCCAGTCGCCAGTCGAGCTCGATGAACCGCGGCCTGCCGGGATCGCGCGGTGGCGTCAGGACCCCGCCATGGCCCGCCAGGGACCAGGGGCCGTGCTCGACCAGCGTCGCGTTGACGTCGACATAGGCCGCTTCGCCGCCGCGGCCGTCATAATCGGGCGTCAGGTAGAGATGCGACTGCACGCGCCGCCCGATCAGTCCGACATAGGCTTCGGTCAAACGGCGTGCATAGTCGCCGGTAAAGAACCGGCTATAGACCCGATTGGTGATGCCGATGTCGAAGGTCAGCGCGCCGTTGAGACGTCTGGCGTAACCGACATACTGTACCGAACGGTGCGGCCGGACGCCGCTGTCTCGCGTCGCAACGACCGTCGCCGAAATACCGGCATAAAGCCCACGGACATCGTCATAGGCCAGCGTCGCGGTGCCGATCGGTCGGTCGCCGCTGACCGTTTGTCCGCGAAAGCGGTCATCCGATGCGACGGAAATCTCGAACCCGGTTTGCGCCATCGCAGGCACGGGGACGAGGCCGATCGAGCATATTGCAAGACCGTGCAGACCGCGCGCGCGCCGCCGCCTAATTCGGCACGGAACAGCGCGCGCTGCCGGACCGCGCCAAATGTTGGAGCGTGTCGCACGCATCAATGACGCCGCCGCCGCTGCGCGCGGACACAAAAGACTGGCCCGTCTTGCCGGGGCGCAATTCCTGCATGAGCGCCATCAGCCCGCTGACATGTGCTGCCGCATAGGAATTTCCACTGACCAGATACCATCGACCGCCCGGCTCCGTGGTCGGCACGTCCCGCCCGGGGGCAATGTAAACCCCGGTTCGCGTTCCCGCCACTCCATCGTCTGCGACCGCGACAACGCCGGGCAGCGCCGCCGGGAAGCCCGAGCCCGTCTCCGGATCAACCGCCGCGACGAACGCGACGCCGCGCGCGATGCCGACCTGGACGAGCCGGGCGAGCAGCTGATCGAACGGCCCTGTCAGGCTGAGATTGACGACGCGCGCCTTGCGCTCGATCGCGAAGGTCAGCGCCTTGGCGAGGCTCAGCGTGTCGCAGATCGTTCCTGCGGTGCCGCCGGGTTGCCAGCATGCGCGCAGCCCCATGAGGCGCGCACCAGGCGCAATACCCGCAATCCCGACCGCGTTGTTCGCCCGCGCGCCGATGATCCCTGCGACGCCGGTCCCATGGGTTTCTGCCCCCACGGTCGCGGCATCGGCGACAAAATCGCGATTGATCATCAACTGCCCGCGAAGATCGGGGTGGCCGGCATCGATCCCGCTGTCGATGATCGCCACCGTGATGCCGTTGCCGGTCGCCATCCGGTGGAGCGCCGCGAGCTGCCAGCCGCGCGTCGCGGGCTGGGCACGGAACAGGCGATCATTGTAAAAGGCCGGCGCCTGGCCCTGCGTCGCGTAGCGGTGGAGCGGCTGTGACCAGGCGACGCCTGAAAGGTGCGAAATCCGCTCGGCGGTTCCCTCGAGTGATCGGCCTTCGGGGACGATCATTACCATGCAGTCGATCCCAAGGATCGGCATCGGCCAGCCGGTCTCCAGCCGCAGCCCTTCCTTGCGCGCGATCCGCGCCGCCAGCCGGCGTCGCGCCTGTGCGCTCGTCGGATCACCGTAGCCGCCGCCATAGTCGGTGCCCGGGCGATAGTGCTCCGGGGCGAGCCGGAGCATAACCAGGATGCGGCGATCCACCATCGCATCGGGGCTCGCCGATGGTGCGGCCGCCGCGCCTGCCGGGCTTTGCGCGCTTGCCATCGACGGGGTGGCCGTAATCGCGAGCGCGATGACTAGAAGCGCGCGGTTCATTTCGCGGGCGCCTGTTCGATCGGTTCCGCCATCGTCACGTCCGCGTCGCGCCGTAGCCGTGCAAGCGCCGCGCCGCCCGCGCCGCCCGGTACCGCGAGGACATAGGCGCCGGACGCGGTCGGCCCGTCGACCAGTCTCGCGCCGCTTGCCTGGAGCGCCCGACGGAACGCCGCCTCGCTCGCCTCGGGCCGAAACATCGCCAGCACGTTGCCGCTGCGTCTTGCACCCGCGTCGCCCAGCACATGATACGCGCCCGGCCGCCCATCGGACCGCTGCGTCAGCGTCAGCGTCTGCGCGCCGAGCGCGAGCATGGCGACGAATTGCGCTGCGACCACCCAGCGTAGCGTTCGGGGACGCATGACGGCGCGACGTGCCGCGCGCAACGGATCGCGTGTGCGGCGTCGCTGCGCGGCCGTCGCGACCGACACGCTGCTCGTCGCGTCGAGCCGCGCCGCCATCGCCGCCCAGCTATCGCCGGTTTCACCCGTATCCCGCGCGACCGCATCCGCCAGATGCCGCTCCTGCACCAGATCCGCGCGGCACGCGCCGCACTCGGCGAGATGCTCAGCGACGAACGCGGTCTCCACGGCATCCAGCTGCCCGGTGACGTACCAGGGCAGCAGCAGGTGCACCTCGGCATGCCGGTCGGTAGGGAAGGGAAGGATCTGAGTCATCGTCCTGTTCTAGAGCCAGTCCGACAGATCGCCGGGAAGGCTTTGCTTGAGGTGGCGGCGGGCGTGAAACATCCGCGTCTTCACGGTATCGATGGGGCAGTCCATGATTTCGGCAATCTCGCGGTAGCTGAAGTCCTGGTAATAGGTCAGGTTGACGACGGCACGATGCGACACGGACAAGCCTTCGATGGCTTCGGCAAGCGCCAGCTTCACGCGGACCGCCCGGCTGTTCTCCTCGGGTGTCGCCGCGTCGCTGGCGAGTGCTTCCGAGCGGCTGTCATCGACCGGTTCGTCCAGCTTGCGCAGCGCCGCAAGGCCCTGGCGATAGGCAATTCCGAACATCCAGGTCGACAGCCGGCTCTCACCATTAAAGCCTCCGATCCGGTTCCACACGACCATCATGGTATCGTTCCGCACCTCCTCCACGAGATGCGGGCGGCGTATTAAATTGAGGAGGAAGCGTGACAATCGGGCGTCCCACGCGCGATAGAGCATCTCGAACGCCCGCCGATCGCGCGCACGGATGCGATCGATCAGCGCGGCCTCGCCGATACCGTGTCCGTCCTTGGCGCGCGGCGCCGCAGACCCGACCCCTGTCACTCCGGTCCTCCTGTTCGCCCCTTAGTGTCTGTCCGGCCGGAAATGGTTCAATCGCAACTTCGCATGTTACGATCCAGTCCTGGATGAGCAGTCCTCAGCGGTCACACGGGCTGACGCCCCGTTCACATTTCCAGAATTCAGCGCGAGACGATAAGCCAATTCCGCTCACCCTCGCGAGCATGAACACGCGGCAGAAACGTTGCTCTTCGTGCCGGAACAGGACGGTCCGCGTCCGACCAGAAAGCGGCCGGTTGGCCCCTTACCCGACCGCCTGAACGAAGGTCCACTTGCGACGATAGTCACTCAAAAGCGACCGCACGCTTACCACCGAGGCAGTGTGAAAACGTCTTGTTAGGCTATGCTTGGCTGCGTCATCTGGAGACGTCGGATGGGTCGTTTCATCGAGGGGTGTGACCGCCGGGAGCAGCTTTTTCTGCCGCCCTGCGTGCACGATTAGTTACGGAAGACAGCACCGTGCGCATCGTCGATGTGTTCGTCGACGAACTGGATCTGGCGACGCTGGGGTTTGCCGGCGCCGCTGCGACGGGTCGGCCAGGCTATCATCCGGCGACGTTGCTCAAGCTCTACGTCTACGGCTATCTAAATCAGATTCCGTCGAGCCGACGCCTGGAGCGCGAGGCGGGCCGCAACGTCGAGCTGATGTGGGTGACGGGCAAGCTCGCACCGGATATCAAGACCGTCGCCGACTTTCGACGCGAACATGAGCTGCGATCCAGGCGGCCTGTGTCGGCAGCTCGGCCTCATTGCGGGCGGCACGGTCGCGGTGAACGGGAGCCGCTTTCGCGGGGTGAATGCGCGCGACCGTAATTTCACGCCGGTCACGATCCGGCGCCGGATAGAGCAGGTCGATGCCAGCATCTAACGCTACCTCGGCCTGCTCGACACCGCGGGAAAGCTTCGCGGCTGTCGTCGTTTTTTGGCAAATGCGACGAGGTCTGATCTGCTCCCCAGAATCATGCCCTTGGTAAATTTGCTCGTCAGATGGAGACGAGTGATGCGGCGAGGCCGATTTACCGGGGATTAGATCATTGGCGTGCTGCGCGAGTATAAGGCCGGCGTGAAAACTGCCGAGTTGTGCCGGCAGCACGGGATTAGTGATGCGACGTTCTACAACTGGAAGGCGAAATACGGCGGGATGACCGTGTCGGAGACGGCGCGGTTGCGGGCGCTTGAGGACAAGAACCGCCGGCTGAAGGATCTGCTGGGAAAAAACCGATCCGGTCTGCGGAGCGCTACGCTTCAGTGGAGAAGCTGATGGCTGACCACGGTTTCTCCGAGGGGCGTGCCTGCGGGCTGATCGGGGTCAATCGGTCGGCATGGCATTATGAGCCGCTTCGCGGGCAGGACGATGCTGCCCGCGTCCGGATGCGCGAGATCGCGAACGAGCGTCGTCGGTTCGGCTACCGGCGGCTGGCGATCCTGCTCAGGCGCGAGAGGACAGGCATGAACTTGAAAAAGGTGTATCGGTTGTATCGCGAGGAGCGGGTGACGGTGCGCAAGCGTAGCGGCCGCGAGCGCGCGCTTGGGACGCGACCGCCGGTCGCCTTCATCCCCCGGCACGAGCGATAGCGCATTCTCGTGCGATCCGCTTCGACGACAGCATACGCCCGCCGCTCGCTCATCCTCAGCACCGTCCGGAGATGCGCGACTGCTTGCTGCTTCACGGCAGGCGTCATCGCTTTTTTTGACAACAGGTCTTTCAGACCTGCGTTGTTCAGCATCTGTCACACAGAGTTAAGATGCGCGCCGTAGCGGCCGCCTATGACAAATCGAACGTTAAGACTCTGGTCGCGGAGCATGGTCGCACGGCTGATGGTACCCGTCGCCATCATGCTGGGGCTGGTGTGCCTACTGGGCCTGATCGGGCACGGTACCAGAGAGCGTGTTCAGACGGCGCGCAATGCGGCGAATGCCGGCCAGACCGTTCGGATCAACCTGATCGAGGTGCGGTCGATCAGCCGCTCTTTGCAGCGTGACGCGCTGAACCTGCTGCTCGAACGCGATCCCCGCGCACTTGCGATTATCCATGGGAAATTTGCGAAACGGTCCATCCAGATGCGGACGCAGCTTGCCCAGCTGGTGCGAAACCCCATCGCGGGGTTGAGTGCACGGAGCCCATATATCGCCAGTCAGATTATCGTATTACGTCAGTTGGCGATCATGGCTGACAACGCCACGAGGAATCGCCAGGATCGGGCTTGGACCGTCTTTCGCAATGACGTCCGTCCCAACGAACGGATGGCATCCAAGATCGCCGATACCCTCATCGCGTCCCAGGAAGACGAAGTCGAGCGTCTGTTCCGCAACGCCCATGATCTGGAGCGGCAAGAGGTCGCAATCAGTGTCGCGGCAGGCATCATCCTGTTCGCACTGTCCGCATACGGCACGGTGGTGATCGTCCAACGGACCATTGTCCGCCCGTTGCTGGACATCGAACACGCATTGGCGGTGATCGCCGGCGGGAATGCAGAAGGTCGCACGCCGCATGCAGAACGAACCGATGAGATCGGTCGGATGTCACGCGCGATCGAAGTCTTTCGGGCCTCGGTCGTGGAGCGCGGACGGTTGGAAGCCGATAATGGCCGGCAGCGGTTGGCAGAGGTTCACCGCGAACGTCAGATCGAAGATGCGCGGCGCACGGCACAGACAGCCGAGGCGGAACGTGACCGCATCGTCCGACAGGCCGCAACCACGTTGGAAGGCGAGATAGCGAACGTGCTTGCCGAGCTTCGCGGAGCAGCCGGACAATTGTCCACGACATCGGGCGAACTCGAGGATCATTCGACCGACGCGACCCGCGAGCTTGGTAGTGTCGGCGTAGCCGTCAGGCGAGCGATCGACGGCGCGACGGATATTGCCGCGGCAACGACCCAGTTTATGGGCGCGATCCGTCAGTCCAGCCAGAGTACACGTCTGTCTGCCGATCTCAGCGCAGAGGTTGCGGACTGCGCGGCTCAGCTCGCACAGGATATGACGGACGTCCAGAATGACGCCCGCGCAATTGGTGCAATCGTCGGAGTCATCAGGACCATTGCTGCACGAACCAAGCTCCTCGCGTTGAACGCCGCCATGGAGGCGGCCCGTGTCGGCGAGGCAGGAAAGGGGTTTGCCGTCGTTGCCGACGCCGTGAAATCTCTGGCCGCGCAGACCGCGGAAGCGACGGGTGAGATTGCGGAGCAGATAGCTGGCATGCAACGCGGCACCGGGGCAGCCTATGCCGGCCTGTTGCACATTCGCGCGATGGTCGAGGATATGGCTCGCGGCACCGATGATCTCGCGTCGAGCATTGGCGAACAGGCGCAGAGCGGCCAGGCCATCAGCCGGAACGTGGATGGAACTGCTACAGACCTCGACCTGATCGGGCGTCTGGTGACGCATGTATCCGTCGCGACGCAAAGCACGACGGGGATGGCAGCCAAGGTCCGCATGGACTCACGGTTGGTCGAAAACGGGGCATCGTCAATCGATGCCGCCCTGTTGCGCTTCTTCGAGACGCTGCACGCAACGTGAGGCTACGCGTCGTCGATCCGGAGCATCGCACGGGCGCGGTTCAGCGTAGACCGCTGCCCTCCAACGCGAGGACCGCGGCCCGCATTGCTACGATGCGATCGGCAGCTGTGGGCGAAAGCTCGCCCCAAGAGAATGCCGAACGGTCACGCGCGCCTTCGCGCCACATCCGCGCAGCGACATTGTCCAGGTCCGCTGCGGTCGGGGACCGGCCCGTCGACATGCAATCGACGATTTGATGGGGAACGAGCGAGGTAGCGCTGGACATCGGGAATACCCTCTACTGCAAGCGCTGTCCCTAGCTGCGTTTGATGGCACCAGAATGACAGGCGCGGTGTTTTCAAACACCTAGTGGTATGGAAATGCTTTCCGGAGCCTCGGGCCCTGTCGCGAAAATCACGTCCAGCCATCGGCCGTGCTGATCCGAATATATGCCACAGCCATCGTCGTGACGATCAAGTCATGCCGCATCGTAACATGCACGTCACAAGTTTACCGCATTCAGCCTGGAGCTAGATGCGGTAACTGGGGGCGCGATGTTTTAGATCTTGGCTAATTGCTGGCGTTCGTCATTTTGACAAGCCGATGTAAGCGATAAACTCGGGCGACGCGTACGCTTGCTGCTGCAACGCGACGGCATGAAGAATTGTCTGGTCTGCCCGATCAATAGTCGTCGCGTGCGCTAAAGCCAACGTATCACCGCAGGCGGACTGCCGTTCCATTAAATGAAATCTGTCATGATCTCGAACGGAACACGTTCGGGGCGCGACGTCGCACGTCCAGCGATCACCTCGCGAGGTGTCACTGGCATATCAGCACCGGGGGAAACCGAACAATGATCCGTAGTTTGAAGCATGTCGACCGCATGGCGTCCCTGCTCCTGGGAGCCGCGACCGCAGCACTGTCCGTGGCACCGGCCGCTGCCCAAACCGTAGCGGCGCCCGTCAGTCAGGAGGCCGATACGGGCGACGAGATCCTCGTCTCGGGGTATCGCCGCAGCCTCGAAGAAGCGATCGACATGAAGCGCAACACGATCGGCTTTTCGGACTCGATCATCGCCACCGATATCGCCGACTTCCCCGAGCAGAATCTCTCCGAAGCGCTGCAGCGCGTGCCCGGCGTGACGATCGAACGCGAACGCGGCCTCGGCACGCGCGTCAACGTCCGCGGCCTGCCGAGCGAATTCACCTTCGTGTCCATCAACAAGCTGGCGACCGCCTCGGGCTCGGGCGGCCGCGACGTCGAGTTCGACATCTTCGCGTCCGAACTGATCCAGTCGGTCACCGTGCAGAAGTCGCCGGTGGCGGCGGACGAGGAGGGCGGCATCGCCGGCTCCGTGCTGATCCGAACCGCGCGGCCGTTCGACAACCCCGGGCTTCGCGTGGTCGGCAGCGTTGATGGCGCGTATAATTCGATCTCCGAAAAGATCGATCCCAACTTCTCGTTTCTCGCCAGCAAGACCTTTGGCGACTTCGGCGTGCTGGTTTCGGTCGCCAAGCAGCAGCGCACCAATCGCACCGATTCCAACTCGGGTATCAACTTCCGCCCTATCGCGCGCTGGACCGATCGTACCGGCACCGTCTACCGCAACCAGGCGATCGCCGTGCTGCAGCGCGACGCCGGCATTGCTTTCACGAACGCTGACAAGAACAGAATCGTCTTCCTCGATAAGGTCGGCGACCGCGTCTATCAGAACGATCAGGACCGCCTCGGGCTGTCGGGCTCGGTGCAGTACAAGCCGAGCGATGATTTCAGCCTGGCGTTCGACGCCTTTCTCGGATCATACGACACGACCGAGGACGAATATGACGCTGCCGGCTATTCGGCATCGAGCAATTCGACGCTCGAGACGATCCACGAATTTGATGCCAAGACGCTCGCGGATAGCGGCATCGTCGTGCTGCGCGACGTCTCCTACACCAACACGCAGCATGAATTCCTGAGCAAGGAATATATCAACGATACCGACTATCGGCAGTTCGGCGGGGAGATGAACTGGACGACGGGCAACTGGAAGATCAATGCACTGGGTGGCTATTCCGGCGCCAGGAAGACGCTCGACTATGCCAATCTGAAGCACGTCGCCTATGCGCCCTCGCGCACGCGCTATACCGAGAATGGCGGCGAAACGATCCCGAGCGGCAATCCGAAGACGATCGACATGTACGATGCGCCGAATTCGTATCTGTTCGAAGCCTATGAGACCACGCGCGAACAGATCAAGGACGACAAATACGCCGCTCAGATCGATCTGAGCTACCAGTTCGAATCGTCGGTGCTCAAGCGCTTCAATTTTGGTGGTCGCTACACCGACAAGACCAACGAGCGTCAATATGGCGAGGAGAAGATCCAGGGTCCGACCCGCGGCAGCACCGCCTATGTCAACACCCGCAAGCTGGGCGACAGCCCGCTCGAGACCGTCACCGACATCGTTGGCGGGAGAAACTACCAGGCACGCGACCTGAGCTGGGCGCAGGTCTCGAACGCCTATGCGCGCGACTTCTTCCGGCCCGACGGGTTCGTCACGCCGTTCAGCGATGCGAACTATTACAAGGTCAAGGAAGAGACGATCGCCGGCTATGCGATGGTCGATTTCGAGTTCGACGTGGCCGTGCCGCTGTTCGTCAATCTGGGTGGCCGCTATCTGCGCACCACGATCAATTCGGAAGGGTTCCAGCAGGTCCAGAACCCGAGCGGCTCGATCGGCCTGACCCCCGCGCCGGTGTCAAGCGACGGCAAATATGAGAAATTCCTGCCCTCGTTCAACGCGCATGCCGAGCTGACCGACAGCCTGTTCCTGCGCGCTGCTGCGTCAAAGACGCTGATCCGCCCGGCGTTGACCGATCTCGCGTATAAGCGGATCGCGAGCATCGGCAATTTCCGGTACACCGACGGCAATCCTGGCCTGAAGCCTACGCTTGCCGATCAGTGGGAAGTCGGCCTCGAGCAATATCTCCCGCGCGGCGGTATTCTGGCAGCGTCCTATTTCTGGAAGAAGATCAAGGGTGTGGTGCAGAGCCAGTTGACCGGTGAGGTACCCGGCGTGACGGTCTACAATGCCAACGGCACGGTCAACGGCGTCTATGACTTCGACGTCTACCAGCCCGTCAACGCCAAGGGCGCGTACAAGGTCAGCGGCGTCGAGGTGAACGCAGTGATCCCGTTCGGCATGGTCGCGGACTGGGCGGACGGCTTCGGCGTCAACGCCAACGCCACCTTCCTCGACAGTTCGCTGACGGGGCAGTCCGACCTCGGCATCGATACCTCGCCGATCGGCCTTGCCGACAAGACCTACAATGCCACGGTCTTCTACGACAAGGGACCGCTGTCGCTGCGCGTCTCGTACAACCGCAAGGGTGCCTATGTGGAGCGGATCGAGCGAAACATGTATCCGGTCTACCGCGATGCCTATGGCCAGTTCGACGTCGCCGCCAGCTATCAAGTGACGCGCAACGTCCGTGTCGAGCTGCAGGGCATCAACGTCGGCAATGCGAAGACCACCGGCTATACGATGGATAAGTCCTTCCCAGCGATCTACGAATCCTCGGGCAGCCGCATCAGCCTAGGCGTTCGCGGGCAGTTCTGATCCTCGGCAGGCCTCGCCGTGGGGGCGGGGCCTGCCGCGTAATCTTGCGGAGAATCCCCAAGTCTCGCGTAGCGCCCTTGCCGCTCTCGCTCGACGCCAGCAACAGGACGGCACTCGCGACAAGTTCAAGCCGCCCCAGGCGCCGGAGTGGAACGCCTGTGATCAGCTCTTCGTCAGCTCCCGGCGTTGCGTCAAAATAGTACCGAATAAGACGTGTTTCAGTGCCTCCCGGACGAGACGACGTTCACGCGGATGCCGCGTTCTTTCCGGTCAGGACGGCATATCAAGCGCCGCTCTGCCCGAAATCGAATAGGCGTCCGCCTGACGGTCGATGATGCCGAGTTTCCCGGCTTCTTCGAATACCGCTTTGAAATCGGGCGTGGAGAGGTGCGCGTTCAACGCCGCCTGATCTCGCCAGGCTTCAATCAGGCGGAACGAGCCGGCCGAACCTACTTCCTCCGTAACGTCGAGAAATACACAGCCGTCCCGCAGTCTGGCTGCGCTCCCCATGCGCGAAGCGATATCCCGGAACGCCTCCACGTCGCTGAGCTGAATGCGATATGTTGCATAGATCAGGATGGTCGGGGTGTCAGTCATGTCCAAGCTCCATCGTGGCGACGGATAAGATGATCGATCCCGTCGCGCACGTTTCCGGGATATGGACTGGCACTGGTGCTGAGGGTAGAACCTACCTAAAGGTAAGTGCCAAAGGGGCTCGATGAGCGTTCCCCGATCTGACCCTGCAAGTGACTGTGGCCTCGATGTCGCGCTGGCCGTCATGGGCGGCAAATGGAAGCCGCTGATCCTGTATCATCTCCGCTCGGGTCCGAGGCGGTTCGGCGATCTCAAGCGGGCGGTTGCCGGCATCAGCGAAAAGGTGCTGATCCAGCAATTGCGTGAACTCGCTTCGGCAGGCGTAGTGGTTCGTCACGATTATGGCGAAGTGCCGCCCAAGGTCGATTACACCGTCACGCCATTCGGCATGACGCTGATCGAGGCTCTGCTGCCCTTGTGCGAGTGGGGCGTAAGGAACCGCACCCGCGCTTCGGCCAGCATGACTTCGAGGGCAAGCTAGAGAGCCGCTAGATTGCGCCTCGTTGCTAAGGCTTTCTCAATGTTTATCTTTATTGAAGCGGCAGCGCCGCGATGTCGGCTATTGCCGCCCGCCGTCCCGAAAACCGCCGTTCCACTTTCCTACCTCGGCGAACATCAGACTAACGTGCAGAAAGGCGACGCTGCTGATGGCCTGAAACGTTTGCGGTCAGGCGCCCGGCGACGATCCTGGTAGCTGTCGTTTGAGATGCTATTCTCCTGGCGCGTACAAGAGGCCCTCGTGCCAAATCGCAGCTAAGGTTGCTGTGTGCAGCAGCGCGATGGCGAGGTTGCTCTTTACCACCGGATTGCGCCAACCGACCGCCGGTATGGTCATCAGCTTGTAGGCGATCTGCATCGGAAACAAGACGCCGGCGATGGCGATCGACAACGTCGTATTGCCCGAAGCCTGGCCGATCAGCGCGACGGCGCTGGCCATTGCGATGGTCGCGTAAAGGCATGCAAGGATACGTCGTGCAGCACTGTCGACGCCGTAGCACGCCGTCATCGCCGGCACGTCGCGCGCGATCAACACTGGAATGACCGTCACAACGATAACATTCACGAGATGAGATAGGGTCAACAAGACCATGGCTTCATCCGATCAAATGCTGGCACATGGTGAATATATGCATCCGATGCGTACCGGTCCAGCGAGGGCGCGGCTTATGGACCCGACAACAGACACGCCTGATCGGAATTGATCAACGAGGCGCTAAATCCGATCTATAAAATATTTTTGCGAGTTGGCTAAGCTGCGAGTTCGTTAAGTATCTATAGGCCGATGCTTTTCAATCAACGATATCCCGGTTTAGCGTCCTTAGTCCGTAAGGTAGTCAGAAAAGCAGAAGGCATACAAAGTGACCAATTCTTGCTTTTACCGCCGTCAGACGAGCTCATTTAAACCGGACATTGCCGACGCAAGAAACGCGAGATAGATTCTAGCCAAGTGGACATTGTTCCCTTGAAATATTGCGGCTCTGAGCATCCAGGCTTTCCGCTGCGGGCCTTCCGGGTGCGCTTCGGATTACCGGACCAGTCGGGAAGCTCTCCCGCCGTATGAGGCGGAACGGGGGCGGCTGGGGGGCAACTGACTCAAAGGATATAGATTGTTGGTGCGAACTTCCTAACTTAAGTCTACGAAAGCTACCATCAACGGCGTCCCGTTGGCTGAGAGACGCTGGAGTGCTCCCGCTTATCTGGGGGAGTGACCAATGTTCCGTTTCGATCTGGAGCCTGCGATACCGCTTCTGACGGTCATCCAGAAAGGCGTTTGGACAGCCGCGACGGTGGCGACGTTTGAGCCGGCATTTCGGCAAGAGCTGAAACGGCTTCTGGTCTCGGGGCGGCCGACATCGCTGATTATCGAAATCAGAGCCACGGTGCCCAGGGATCTGCTTGTCACCAAGGCGCTGCGCGCAATGGTTGCGCGACTTGGACATCTCAACGCGGATAGAACCGCCGTGGTGTCGTCGTTGAAATTTGCAGATTTGCAAGCCGGACGCATTCCCGACCCAAATACACGGATTTTTACGTCGATCGTTCAGGCAAGGGATTGGGTGACGAACAAGCCCGGAGAAAGCCTCAGTATGACGTCAGGCAACGAGCCGAGCGATGCTAGCCCAGAAGGGTCTGTGGTCCATGTACGCGGCCCTGCAGACGTGGACTTTGTGCTTACCCCAGCCGCCGCGCTCGAAACGGCTAGGCGTATCAGCGATGCAGCGGTGGAAGTGCTTCTCGAAACCGCGAGCGCGACGGCTCAGCGCGTCATTCCGATGTAAGCAGTTCCAAAGCCCGGACGCCTGATTTGGTGCCAGCATTGGAGTGAGGCTGAGGATGGAGAGCCTCTGCAACGCATCATTGCTTGATCATGACACGCGCACTTGGCCGGCCTGAGGTTCGCCACGGTGAACCTCAGGCCGGGTTGTGTGCGCTGGGACCGGAAATTCGGAATGTCACCTGCCGAGCGCTTTGGCGATCGCCGCGGTCGCGAGGGGGCGCATGACGGCATAGCCCTGCGGGGTCGGGTGGACGCCGTCGGTTGCGTAGCCGGGCTTCATCGCCCCCGCCGGCGTCGAAAGTGCGGCGTGGTAATCGACATAGGTGAAGCCATTGGCTTTGGCAAAGCCGCGCAGCCAGTCGTTGAGCGCGGCGATCTGCGGGACCGGGCGTTTGTCGGGGCTCCAGGGAAAGGCGGCGGCGGGGGGAACCGAGGCGAGGATCACCTTGATCCCGTGCGCGCGCGCGAGTTCGGCCATGCTCCGGATATTGCCTTCGACCGTCTCGATCGTTGCGGCGCCGGTGTTGCCGGCGATGTCGTTGGTGCCGGCCATGATGTGGACTGCCCGCGGTTTGAGCGCGATGACATCGCTGCGAAACCGGACGAGCATCTGCGGGGTCGTCTGCCCGCTGATCCCGCGATCGACCACGCCGTTCGAGAACAATGCCGCGTCGGCATGGATCCAGTTGTCGGTGATCGAATCGCCCATGAACACGACGCGGACCGTCTCGCCGGCGAGCGCGCGATTATCCGCCGCGTAACGGCACAGCTGGCCAAAATCGCGGGTCAACATATGCCGTTTCCATGTTGCCCAGCCGGCTGCATCGGCCGGTGCCGGATGCTGCGGGCAGGGGTCGGCGACGATACCCACCGGATCGCTGGCATAGGGCGTGTCTGCGTCACTCGTCTGCGCGGCGACGGTGATTGGCAACACACCAAGTATCATTGGCAAGAGCCAGTGTTTCATCGCCATGCGGTGGATCCTTTCCTGTGTCCTACGTCGCCCTCGACCGGCGCAATTATATAATTACCGCAAATTATCATACAAACCTTGTTACCGCTATCGGATCAGGCAATACAGCGGCGCTACGCGACCGGAGCTTATCGGTTGCGAGGCTAGAGGGGACGGGACTGGTGGGGAAGAGGGTGGTCTTGACGAGCGCGATCGCGTTGCTCGCCCTGTCGGCGCATCCCCGTCCCGCAGCGTCGCACGCCGAGGTTTCTCCGGCTCGCGCGCCCTATGCGTGGCGCAACGTCCGGGTCGGTGGCGGCGGCTTCGCGCCCGGCATCATCTTCAGCACCGTCGAGCGTGGGCTCGCCTATCTGCGTACCGACATGGGCGGAGCCTATCGCTGGGACGCGGCCGCGCGTGCCTGGCTGCCGTTGCAGGACGGCAATGCCGTCAGCAGCTATATGGGGATCGAAAGCATTGCCGCGGATCCGGTCGATGCGGATATCGTGTATCTCGCGGCGGGCATGTCGGCGCGTGGCGAAGCGGGGATCTGGCGATCGGACGACCGTGGCGCGCGGTGGCGGATCACGCCGGTACCGTTTGCGATGGGCGGCAACGAGGATGGCCGCGGCCTTGGCGAGCGGCTTGCGATCGACCCGCATCACCCGGCGACGCTGATGTTCGGGTCACGCCATGACGGCCTTTGGCGAAGCGACGATTCGGCTGCGCATTGGCGAAAGGTCGACAGCTTTCCGTTTGGGGGGCTCGGCAAACCGGTACAGCCCCGTGCAACGCATGGCGGGCTGAGCTTTGTCCTGTTCGATCGCGCGCATCGCGGGCGGATCTTCGTTGGCCAGGCGGACCCGGGCGCGCATCTGTTCCGGTCCGATGACGGTGGTGCGTCGTGGCGCAGCGTGTCCGGAGGGCCGGACGACAGCATGCGCGCGGTGAAGGCCGTGCTCGGCGCGGACGGCGTCCTGACGATGACCGTCTCCAACGCGATCGGGCCGAACGGGATCACGCGAGGCGGTGTCTGGCGATATGATCCCGCGATCAATGCGTGGACGGACGTGACGCCGGACAGGCGCCCGGATGCACCGCCGGGGGGCTATATGGGCGTGGCGGTGTCGGCGCAGGATCCGCGCGTCATCGCCGTCAGTACCGTCAATCGCTATCGCCCCGTCGACACCGTGTGGCGATCGAGCGACGCGGGCGCACATTGGGACCAGCTCTACCAGCGCAGCACCCGCGACGTCACGCAGACCCCGTTCCTTGCGTTCGACGGCCCGGCGGATTTCGGGCACTGGATCGCCGGGCTTGCGATCGATCCGTTCGACCCGGACCACGCCGCTTATGTGACCGGCGCGACGCTGTACGACACACGCGCTTTCAACCGACCTGGTGCCATGCAGTGGAAGCCCTGGACACGGGGTATCGAGCAGACCGCGATCATCACGCTGATCAGCCCGACGGGGGACGCACCGCTGATCTCGGGGTTCGGCGATATTGCGGGATTTCGCCACGACGATCTGACGGTTTCACCGCCCAACAGCCACCGTAACCCCTATCTGACCAACACGAACACGCTCGATTATGCGGGACTGGCGCCGGCGGTGGTCGTCCGCAGTGGCAGCAGTCATAGTCGCGAGGTCGCGAGCGCGAGCCTGGCCTGGTCGCAGGATGGGGCCCGGAGCTGGCAACCGCTCGTCACGCCGGGCAGGGGCGCGTCCGAACGGACCGGCGATGCGCCGATCATCGTCTCGGCAGACGGTGCGGCGTTTATCGTCGAGACCGAACAGCCAGTCCTGACCCGCGATCGCGGGCAGACCTGGGTCCGGATCCAAGGTCTTCCGGCGAGGCTGCGGCCGGTCGCCGACAAGGTCGACCCATCCCGGTTCTACGTCGTCGACACGCTGAACAACCGCGTGTTGCGCAGCACGGACGGCGGCGCGCATTTCACGCCCGTCGCTGCACAGGGCCTCCCCGCTGACCTTTCGACGGCGCAGGGCCGCAACCGGGAGGCGCAGAGTCCGCTGCTCGCGACGCCGGGCACGGCGGGCCTGCTGTGGCTCAATCTCGGCGGCGACCTGTATCGCTCGGTCGATGGCGGCGTGCATTGGGCGCGGGTCGGGGCAGGGTTGCGCGTCGCGCAATTCGGTCTGGGCAAGGCGGCGCCCGGCGCCGGCTGGCCGGCACTCTATGCGATCGGCCGGATTGCCGGACAGGATGCGGTGTGGCGATCGATTGATGGGGCGATGACGTGGCATCGGATCAACGACGACCGGCATCAATGGGGACTGCGCTTCCGCGTGATCAGCGGCGATCCGCGGATCTTTGGCCGCGTCTATATCGGCACCGACGGCCGCGGCGTCGTCTATGGCGATCCGGTCGCCCGGAACAAGAAGAGCTGAGGGGATGACGATGAAACGACAAGCTCTGCTGTTTGCGTGGACGCTGTCCGCGCTGGTGACCGCCGCACACGCGCAACCGGCGACGCCGGTGCCGCACGTCGAGACGAAGGACGGACGTCATGCGCTGATCGTCGACGGCGCGCCCTTCCTGATGCTCGGCGCGCAGGTCAATAACTCGAGCAACTATGCCTCCGCGTTGCCGAAGGTCTGGCCGATGCTCGAGCGGATCCATGCGAACACCGTCGAGGTCCCCGTTGCCTGGCAACAGATCGAACCGGTCGAGGGGCAGTTCGATTTCTCGTTCGTCCAGACGCTGCTCGATGAGGCGCGCACGCATGACAGGCGCGTCGTCCTGCTCTGGTTCGGAACGTGGAAGAACACCGCGCCGGGGTACACGCCCGACTGGGTCAAGCTCGACAATCGCCGCTTTCCCCGGATGAAGGACAAGGCGGGGCAGGATCATTCCGTCCATACGCCGCTCGCCCGGTCGACGCTCGAGGCCGACAAGCGCGCCTTTGTACGCCTGATCGGTTATCTCAAGGAGCATGATCCGCAGAACACGGTCATCCTCGTCCAGCCCGAAAACGAGGTTGGCAGCTACCGCGTCCCGCGCGACTATAGCCCGGCGGCGGACGCGCTGTTCGCGAAGCCCGTGCCCGCGGCGCTGACGCGCAAGCTCGGCAAGCCCGCCGGAAGCTGGACCGCGCTGTTCGGCGCGCAGGCCGACCGTGCGTTCAACACCTGGCACACCGCACGATATGTCAACGAGATCGCTGCCGCGGGCAAGGCGGTCAAGCCGATCCCGATGTACGTCAACGCGTCGCTGGCCGGACCATCCAACGTGCCCGATCCGACCGGCGTTGCCAGTGGCGGGCCGCAGCAGGACGTGCTCGATATCTGGAAGGCGGCAGCGCCGTCGATCGATTTCGCCGCGCCAGACATCTATGACCGTGCGAGCGAGAACGTCGCGCAATATCTCGATAAATATGCGCGGGCCGACAATGCGCTGATGGTCCCGGAAATCGGCAATGCGCGTGAATTCGCGCGCTATTTCTACGGTGCGCTGGGTCGTGGCGCGATCGGCTACGCGCCGTTCGGGATGGATGATACCGGCTACGTCAACTATCCGCTCGGCGCGCGGTCTCTCGACGAGGCGACGCTCGATGCGATCGCCAAGCCCTATGCCCTGTTTGCCGGCATGGCGCGCGAGTGGGCGAAGATCGCGTTCGAGCGTCCGACCTGGGGCGTCTTCAAACCCGACGACAATACGCCCCGGTCGACCGTGATGGGCGAATGGACGATCGCTGCGACCTGGGGCGAATGGCAGTTCGGTCAGAAGGACTGGACCTGGATCAAGACCGAGCCCGCGCCATGGGGCAACGAGCCCGTCGGCGGCGCGGCGATCGCGCACCTGTCCGCCAATGTCTTCCTGGTCGCGGGCGACCATGTCCGTCTCAACTTCGGCGCGCGATCGGGGGGGCCTGCAAACGGCCTCATCCTGCGCGTGGAGGAGGGGCATTTTCGGGACGGTGTCTGGGTGCGCGACCGGATCTGGAACGGCGATCAGACCGATTACGGGATTAACCTGATCGAGCCCGTGCTGCTTCGCGTCACGATGGGCGCATATCGCTGAAACATTACCGATCGACGCGCCGCGGGCTGCGTCGGCACTGTTGGAGAGTAAGATGACCAAGCCATTCCTGACCCTGTTGCTGGCGAGCAGCGCGATCGCCTCCGCGCACGCCGCTGCACCCGGCGGGTACGAGAAGATCGACGGCGGCGTCGCCGTGACCCCCGCAGGTGGCGCGACCGCGCGCGTAGAGGTCACGGTTCACGGCGACGGGATCATCCACGTCGTCGCCGCCCCGACGAGTTCGATCGGCGTGACCCGCACCACGAGCCTGATGGTGCCGAGCCCCCCAAAGGCGGGCGCGTATACGGTGACGGAGCGGGCAGGGCATGTCCTCATCAAGACGGCGCGGGATACGGCGGACGTCGACCTCGCGACCGGGCATGTCCGGTTCCTCGACGCTGCCGGCAAGACGGTGCTCGACGAGGCCAATACACGCCGCTTCCTGCCGAAGACGGTCGACGGACGGCAATATGTCACGGCGTCGCAGCAGTTCAACCGCGGCACCAGCGAGGCCTTTTACGGGCTTGGCCAGCACCAGAATGCGCAGATGGATTATAACGGCGAGGACGTCGAACTCGCGCAGCACAACATGGACATCGCCGTCCCCTTCCTGGTTTCGACCGGCAAGTACGGCATCCTGTGGGACAATGACGGGATCACCCGGTTCGGCAATCCCGAGCCCTATGACCTGGTCGGCGCGGGAACCGACACGGGCCTGCGCGTGACGAGCAACGGCAAGCCGGGCTTCACCGCCAACTATTATCTCGACGGCAAGCTGGCGGTCACGCGCCAGGAAGCCACGATCAACTATCAGTATATCAAGGACCAAGCGAACTGGCCCGAGGCGGCCAAGGCGCGCACGGTGGCGGCGACCGGCGGCCAGAATACGGCGGGCAACGCGGCCCAGACGCAGCGGGTCGTATGGACCGGCCGCGTGACGCCCGACCAGACGGGTGATCATAAATTCCAGCTCTATGGCTCGAGCTATTTCAAGGTGTTCGTCGACGGGCGCGAAGTGCTCAACCGCTGGCGGCAGAACTGGAATCCCTGGTACGCCAATTTCGACCTGCCGATGACCAAGGGCAAGGCCGCGGAGATCCGTATCGAATGGGATCCGAACGCCGGATACATCGCGCTGCTGCACAATGATCCGCTGCCCCAGGCCGACCGCCACTCGGCATGGTTCACCAGCGACGTCGCACGGTCGGTCAATTACTGGTACGTGCCCGGCAGCGACATGGACGATGTGATTGCGGGCTATCGCAAGCTGACCGGCAAGGCCGTCATGATGCCCAAATGGGCCTATGGCTTCTGGCAGTCGCGCCAGCGCTACAACACGCAGGACGAGGTCGTCGACGTGGTCCGCAAGTATCGCGACCTCCGCATCCCGCTCGACAACATCGTCCAGGACTGGTTCTACTGGCCCGAAAACGCCTGGGGCAGCCACCAGTTCGACAAGACGCGCTTTCCGGAGCCGCAGAAGATGGTCGACCAGCTCCACGATCTGAACGCGAACTTCATGATCTCCGTCTGGCCGAAATTCTACCCGACCACCGACAACTACAAGGAGCTGGCGGCCAAGGGTTTCGTCTATGACGGCAATCTGAAGATGGCGAACAAGGACTGGGTCGGGCCCGGCTATGCCAATACCGACTATGATCCCTATGCGCCCGAGGCGCGGACGATCTTCTGGCGGCAGATGCGCGACAGCCTCGCCAAGTTCGGGGTCGACGCCTGGTGGCTCGATGCGTCGGAGCCGGACATCCATTCGAACCTGTCGATCCCCGAGCGGATCGCGGCGATGGGGCCGACCGCGCGCGGGCCGGCGGAGGAATTCTTCAACAGCTTTCCGCTGGTCCATGTCGGCGCGGTCTATGACGGCTGGCGCCAGTACAAGCCCGATGTCCGGCCTTTCATCCTGACCCGTTCGGGCTTTGGCGGACTGCAGCGCGAGGGGGCCGCGATCTGGTCGGGCGATGTCGCCAGCCGCTGGTATGACCTGCGCGCGCAGGTGTCCGCCGGCGTCAATGCGTCGATGTCCGGCATCCCGAACTGGACCCACGACATCGGCGGCTTCGCGCTCGAGGATCGCTATGCGAGCAAGACGCCCAAGCCGGCCGATCTCGACGAGTGGCGCGAACTCAACCTGCGCTGGTTCCAGTTCGGCGCGTTCAGCCCGTTGTTCCGCAGCCATGGCGAGAGCCCGTATCGCGAGATTTACGAGATCGCGCCCGAAGGCACGCCGATGCGCGCCTCGATGCTCTGGTATGATCAGCTGCGCTATCGTCTGATGCCCTATATCTACACGCTCGCTGCGGAGACGTGGTTCAAGGACGGCAGCATCATGCGGGGCATGGTGATGGATTATCCGGAGGACGTTCAGGCGCGCCGGATCAACGACCAGTATATGTTCGGCCATGCGTTCCTGGTCGCGCCGGTCACCGACTACAAGGCACGCTCGCGATCGGTGTATCTGCCGGGCGCGGCGACGCTCTGGTATGATTTTCAATCCGGCCAGACGTATCGCGGGGGCCAGACGATTGACGCGCCTGCGCTCTACACACGCATGCCGCTGTTCGTGAAGGCGGGGGCGATCGTGCCGATGGGGCCTGTCCGCCAGCATGTCGATGACCTGCCCGACGCACCCGTGACGGTGACGGTCTATACCGGCGCCAACGGGCAGTTCAGCCTGTACGAGGATGACGGTCGCAGCGAGCAATATCGCGGCGGTGCGTTTGCCCGCATTCCGATGCGGTATGACGATGCAACCGGCACGCTGTCGCTCGGTGCGCGCGAGGGCAAGGGCTTCAAGGGCATGTCGGAGTCCCGCACGATCAATGTGCGCTGGATCACGCCCGGCAAGCCGGTGACCGACGCCGATACCGCCGATGCGACGGTGACCTATGCGGGCAAGGCGATCACGGTGCAGCGCCCGCGTTGATGGCCGCGCGAGGGGGCACGGACGCGAAATCCCTTCGGGGCTGAACAGTCGCGGCGGACATCTGGACGCCGCGACGAATGCCGGGCTAGATCGGGCGAAACGAGACTAGGCGGGACGGCATGCGCCGCCCGTCTAGAGACGGCATGTAGAGAGAGAAATGTGATGATGACGCGCGGTACCCGATCGCTCCTGAACGTCTTGCTGCGCAGCGCGGTGCTGGTCGGTGTAATCGGGGTTTCGCCCGCGCTGGCGCAAACGACGAACAACGCGCCCGCGGCTGCAGCGGCGAAGATCGATGCGCCGGTCGCGCGGCCGTGGATGGATGCGAGCCTCGATCCGTCCGCCCGCGCCGATCTCATCCTCAAGGAGATGACGCTCGACGAGAAGCTGCAGCTGACCTTCGGCTATTTCTCGACCGATGCCGCCTGGCTCAAGACGCCGACCAAGAACTGGGAGTTCCCGAAGGACGGCTTGCCGGGATCCGCGGGGATCGTTCCGGGCATCGCGCGGCTGGGTATCCCGAGCCAGTGGCAGACGGATGCGGGCGTCGGTGTCGCCAGCCAGCGCAGCGCCACCCCGCGGCTGCGGACGTCGCTGCCATCGGGAATATTGACGGCGGCGACGTGGAACCCGGCGCTCGCCGAAGCCGGTGGCGCGATGATCGGCAACGAGGCGTTCCTGTCGGGCTTCAACGTGCAGCTGGCGGGCGGCATGAATCTGCTGCGCGAACCCCGTAACGGCCGCAATTTCGAATATGGCGGCGAGGATCCGCTGCTCGCGGGCGTCATGACGGGGCATGCTATCAAGGGAATCCAGTCCGAGCACGTCGTCTCGACGATGAAGCATTACGCGTTCAACGGGCAGGAAACCAACCGCTTCACGATCGATCACCGCATCGGCGAACAGGCGGCGCGCCAGTCGGATCTGCTGGCGTTCCAGATCGCCAACGAGATCGGCCAGCCGGGTTCGGTGATGTGCTCGTACAACCGCGTCAACGGTCACTATGCGTGCGAGAACGACTGGCTGCTGAACACGGTGCTGAAGAAGGACTGGGGCTTCAAGGGCTATGTGATGTCGGACTGGGGGGCCGCCCATTCGACGACGGAAGCCGCCAATGCCGGGCTCGACCAGCAGTCGGGCTGGGCGTTCGACCGGTCGCCCTATTTCTCCGAAGCGCTGCGCGAGGCGGTCAATAACGGCCATGTCAGCACGGCGCGTGCCGATGACATGGCCCGGCGCGTGCTGTGGGGGATGTTCTCGGTGGGCGCATTCGACACGCCGGTCCGCGGCGATCGCGCGGCGACGATCGACTATGCCGCACACGCGGCGGTCACGCGCAGCGATGCCGAGGAGGGTATCGTCCTGCTGAAGAACGACGCTAATCTGCTGCCCCTGGCGAAAACGGCGAAGTCGATCCTGCTCATTGGTGCGCATGCCGATGTCGGCGTTTTGTCGGGCGGCGGATCGTCACAGGTCTATTCGCCCAACGCGCCGACCAGCGGCCTGATCGTGCCGGACGAGTTCAACAAGGGCTTTCCCGGCCCCAAGACCTATCACGCATCGTCGCCCATGACCGCGCTGCAGGCCCGCACCGGTGCCCGCGTCACCTATCTCGACGGCAAGGATCCGCGCGCGGCCGCAGCGGCGGCGCGCAAGGCCGATATCGTGATAGTCTTTGGCGAACAGTGGACCGGTGAGTCGATCGACGTCCCCGATCTGGCGTTGCCCGATGCGCAGAATGCCCTGATCGACGCGGTCGCCCGCGCCAACCGCAAGACCGTCGTGGTGCTCGAGACGGGCGGGCCGGTCGTCATGCCGTGGCTGTCGAAGGTCGGCGCGGTGATCGAGGCCTGGTATCCGGGCACGGCAGGCGGCGAGGCGATTGCGCGCATCCTCACCGGCGAGGTCAATCCGTCAGGTCACCTTCCTGCGACCTTCCCCGCATCGCTGTCGCAACTGCCGCGCCCGGTTCTGGAAGGCGACCCGAAGCTCGACCGCGACGCGCATCCGATGGGCAATTACGACATCGAAGGCGCCGCCATCGGTTACAAGTGGTTCGATAAGACCGGCCGCAAGCCGTTGTTCCCGTTCGGCTACGGCCTGTCCTATACCCGGTTCGCGCTCGACGGTCTGAAGGCTGAAGCGAAGGGCAAGGGCATCGCCGCGACGTTCGCGGTCCGCAATACCGGGTCTGTCGCAGGCAAGACCGTCGCCCAGGTCTATGTCGCGGCGCCGGGCTGGGAAGCGCCCAAACGGCTCGGCGCGTTCCAGAAGGTCGATCTGTCACCGGGGGCGAGCCAGTCGGTGGCGACGATGATCGACCCGCGCCTGCTCGCGACCTTCGACACGGCGACCGCGACGTGGAAGATCGCGGAGGGCGACTATCAGGTCATGCTGGCCGACTCGGCGGCGAGCATCGCGCAGACGGTCACCGTGCATCTGCCGGCGCAGACGCTCGACAGCCGGGGGAAATAGTCGACGGCGCGGGGGCTCTCGCGCGGCGCCGGACGCTGATCAGGACCGCGACCAGCCCCAGCGCTGACGCCCCGGCACCCGCAAGCGCGACCATCGGATAGCCGAGGCCTGCCGCGATGACGCCGCCGCCAACCGCCGCGCCGATCGCGTTGCCCAGGTTGAACGCACCGATGTTCATCGCCGAGGCGAGGTTCGGCGCGTCCGCGGCGGCGTGCATGACACGGACCTGAAGCGGGGGGACGAGCGCGAAGCTGGCGACGCCCCACAGGAAGATGAGGATCGCGGTCGGGACCTTGAACGGCATCAGCACGGCGAAGCCGACCAGGATCGCGGTGAGCAGCGCAAGCGTCACGATCAGCGTCCGGTCGACCGAGCGATCGGCGAACCGCCCGCCGAGCCAGTTGCCGACCGTCAGGCCGACGCCGTAGGTCACCAGCATCGCGGTGACATAGCCGAGCGACGCCTGCGTCACCTCGCGCAGGATCGGCGTGATATAGGTGAAGACGGTGAACATCGCGCTGGCGCCGACGACCGTCAGGCCAAGCGCACCCAGCACGGGCCCGCGCGTGAGGACGCGCAGTTCGGCCTTCGGGTCCGTGCCGGTCGGCGCGGGCAGCACGGGAAGCGTCAGCCGCAGCGCCGCCATCGTCGCTAAGCCCAGCACCGAAATACCCCAGAACGACGCGCGCCAGCCGAGGTGATCGCCCGCCCATGTCGCGAGCGGAACGCCGACGACATTGGCGATGGTCAGCCCCATGAACATCGCCGCGACCGCGCCGGCCCGGCGTTCGGGCGGGACAAGGCTGGCGGCGACGATCGCCCCGACCCCAAAGAACGCGCCGTGGTTGAACGACGTCAGGATCCGCGCGGCCATCAGCATGCCGTACCCCGTCGACATTGCGGCGAGCAGGTTGCCGATCGTGAAGATGCCCGCGAGCTTGATCAGCAGCGTCCGGCGCGGCACGCGCCCGGTCGTCAGTGTCATCAGCGGTGCGCCGATGACCACGCCCAGCGCATAGGCACTGATGAGCAGGCCCGCGGTCGGGATCGAAACGCCAAGATCGCCGGCGATGACGGGGAGCAGGCCCATGGGGGCGAATTCGGTCACGCCGATGCCGAACGCGCCGACGGACAGGGCCAGAAGCCCGGGGTTCAATTTCATCGCTGTATTCCTGATGACGTGGGCGGGTCAGACCATCGCCGGGTTCAGCCGGGCGAAACCCTCCTGCTGACGATAGGGGGTGTGCGGATAGGGCGGCAGAACCGCGCTGGCGGCATCGAGCGCGGCGACCTGTTCGACCGACAAGGCCCAGCCGACCGCACCGATATTGTCGCGCAGCTGCGCCTCGGTACGTGCGCCGATGATGACCGACGCGACGGTCGGCCGACGGAGCAGCCAGTTGATCGCGATCTGCGGCACTCTCTTGCCCGTTTCGGCCGCGATCACCTCGAGTGCATCGACCACGCGGTAGAGCAGCTCGGCGTCGACGGGCGGCGCGAATTGCTCCGTGTCGTGAAGCCGGCTGCCAGCGGGCACCGGTCGATCCCGGCCGATCTTGCCCGTCAGCCTGCCCCAGCCGAGCGGGCTCCAGACGAGCGCGCCGATGCCCTGGTCGGCACCGACCGGCATGAGGTCTGCTTCGTACGCACGACCGACGAGCGAATAATAGACCTGATGCGCGACGAGCCGGGACCAGCCATGGCGGTCGGCCAAGTTCTGCGCCTTCATCACCTGCCACCCGGGATAATTGGATATCCCGGCATAACGAACCTTGCCCGCCGCGATCAGCTGGTCGAGCGTCGCCATCACTTCCTCGGTCGGGGTCGATGCGTCGAAGGCGTGAAGCTGCAACAGGTCGATATGGTCGGTGCCGAGACGTTGCAGCGACTCCTCGACCGCACGGATCAGCCGGGCGCGCGACGTGCCTCAGTCCTGTGGCCCGTCCCCCATCGGCAGGCCGGTCTTGGTCGAGATCAGCACCTGATCACGCCGCCCCTTGATGGCGCTGCCGAGCACCGTCTCGGACGCGCCGTGCGAATAGACATCGGCGGTGTCGAACAGGGTGGTCCCGGCATCGATGCACAGGTCGACCAGTCGTCGGGCTTCGACGGCGTCGCTGCATCCCCAGGCGCCGAACAGCGGACCCGTTCCGCCAAAGGTGCCGGTTCCGAAGCTCAATGCCGGCACCCGCAGGCCCGACGATCCCAATTGGCGATAGTCCATATCTTGATCCCGATCGCGGTGTACCCGGCTGCGATTTAGACGCATAGATAGGTCGAAGTGCACGGGCCGATTGAGCTGTATCGCCACGAAGGACCTTTGACTTGAACGCACAGACGGGAATGGGGGCGGATCGGGCCCGCGCGCTTGAGGTCTTCGCCGTGGTCATGCGCGAGGGAAGCTTCTCGGGGGCGGGACGCGTGCTCGGACTGACGCCGTCCGCGGTGGCGCGGGCGATCGACCGGATCGAGGCCCGGCTCGGCGTCCGGCTGCTCCTGCGGTCGACCCGTGCGCTGACCCCGACGGCCGAGGGGCAGGCCTATCTTCAGACGGCGCGCCGGATCCTCGCCGACCTCGACGATGCAGAGCAGCAGATCGCCGATCAGGGCGCGCCCCGGGGACGGCTGCGGATCAGTGCCGCGCTGTCGCATGGGCGGTTGTGCGTCGTCCCGCTGCTCGGCGATTTTGCCGAGGCCTATCCGCATATCCTCGTCGATATCGCATTGACCGACACGATCGTCGACGTCGCGGCGGGGCAGGCGGACGTCGCGATCCGCTTCGGTCCGCTGGTCGACAGCCTGTTGACCGCCCGGAAGCTCGGCGAGAGCCGGCGGGTGATCGTCGCGGCACCCGACTATCTGGCGCGGCGTGGTACCCCGACCAAGCCCGAGGACTTGCACCGGCACAACTGCCTGAATTTCAACTTTCGTCGGGTCGAACCCGTCTGGCCGTTCCGTGTCGATGAAGTAGACATGGCGCTCGTCGTGACCGGCAATATCGAAGCCAATAACGGCGAAACATTGGGGCAGCTGGCCGCCGCGGGCGTCGGGATCGCGCGCGTCGGTGCGTTCAGCGTCGTCGACGATATCGCCGCGGGCCGTCTCGTCCCGCTCTTCGAGGCATATAATCCGGGCGACGTCGAACACATCCACGCGCTCTTCGTCGGCGGTAGCAACACGCCGGCGCGTGTCCGGGTGTTCGTCGACTTTCTCGCGGAACGCCTCCGGGGCTGATCGCCGCGCCGGTGTGCCGGGAGGGGTTATCGACCCGCGGCCATCCCGGGTCGCGCAGGCACTTGGCGGTGTCCGCTGAGATCGGATCCGGCATCGACGGCAAAACGGCGGTTCCAGATCGTGGCGGCCGCCGACACCGCCGTCACGACGAGGAATGCGAGGGTGAAATCGGCGAGCACCGGGCGTGTCGTGCCCGATCCGAGCATGCCGACATGCAACGCGGCCGCGCCGACGCAGATGCCGAGCGAGAGCATGAGCTGCTGGAACGTTGCGTAGAAACTGGTCGCGCTGCTCATCCGTGACGATGGAATCTCGTCATAGGCGATCGTGTTGTAGGCGGAGAACTGGAACGACATGAAAAAGCCCGAGAGCATCAGGACGCCAAAGATGACGGGGATGGGCCAGTCGGGGCGGAACAGCCCGCACACCGCGTAGCCGCCGCTCGAACACAGGCCGCCGACGATCAGGCTGTTGCGGAATCCGAACCGTCGCAGCACGCGGGGGGCGAGGCTCTTCATCATCAGCGAACCGATCGCCCCGGCAATCGTGATCGCACCGCTTGCCGCCGCGGTCATGCCGAACCCGAGCTGGAGCATCATCGGCAACAGGAACGGTTGCGCGCCTTGCGTGATCCGCGTCAGCGATCCGCCGATCACCGACAGGCGGAAGGTCGGGATCCGCATCAGCGACAGGTCGAGGATCGGATCGCTGCGGCGTCTGGCGTGGCGGATATAGGCGACGCCTGCGACCAGGCCGATTGCAATGAGCCCGATGGCCTGCGTCAATTCGCCCGTGCGGCTGGTCATCTCGAACCCGAACAACAGGCAGCCGAGCGACACGCCTGACAGGATGAAGCCGGGGACATCGAACCGTGCCGGCCGATCCTCGCGCACATCACCGATATAGCGGGTGACGAGCACCACGCCGACCATGCCGATCGGGATGTTGAGGTAGAAGATCCAGCGCCAGTCCAGATAGGTGACGATCGCGCCACCGACCGGCGGCCCGAGGATCGGACCGATCAGCGCGGGCATGATCAGCCACGACATGGCCTGCACCATGTCTTCCTTGGCCACGCTGCGAAGCAGGACGAGACGCCCGATCGGGATCATCATCGCACCGCCCAGACCCTGCAGGAACCGCGCGCCCATCATGAAACCCAGGCTGGTCGCCTGACCGCACAGGATCGAACCGCCGACGAAGATCAGGATCGCGGCCCGGAACACGGTGCGCGATCCGAACCGGTCGGCAAGCCGCCCGCTCGCCGGGATGAAGATCGCCAGCGCCAGCAGATAGGAGGTAAGTGCCGATCCCATGCTCGTCGCGGGCACGCCGAAATCGCGCGCCATGGTCGGCAACGCCGTCGCGAGCACGGTGGAATCCATCTGCTCCATGAACAGCGCACAGGCGATGATCAGCGCGGTGACACGGTAGTTGCTCGGCGTGTGCGGTTGCTCGCCGGCGTCGCGCGGGACCCGGGCGATCGTGTCGGCGGCCGGGACGATGCCGTCGCGGACTTCGCTGTTGATCGCGGCGAGCCCGCGCCGGCGAAGTCTCATGCCTGCCACCCGCCGCCCAAGGCCCTGAAGACGTCGACCTGACGATCGATCAACAACGCGTCGGACGCGGCGAGGTTGGCCTGGGCCGTGGTCAGGGCCGCCTGCGCGGTCAGCAGCGACAGGAAATCGGTTCGGCCAAAGCGATAAAGCGTGCCCGCCTGGCCGGCGGCGGTCGCAGCGCTCGCCTGCGCCCGCGACAGCGCGGCGTTGCGGTCGCCTTCACGCGCATAGGCGGACAGCGCGGTCTCGGTCTCGCGCAAGGCCTCCAGCGTCGTCGAGTTGAACTGCGCCAGTGCCTGATCCGCCGCAGCGCCGGCCTGCGCTATCCGTGCACGGACGACCGGGCGGTTCGGAAAGCTCCAGCTGATGAGCGGGCCGAGCCCCAGGTGAAACGCGCTAGTGGATCCGAGCGTCGAGACCGGCCCTGTGAACCCGGCGGATCCCCCCAGGCTGACCTGCGGATACAGGTCAGCGGTGGCGACGCCGATCCGCGCGGTCGCTGCGGCCAGTGCGCGTTCGGCCTGACGGATATCGGGCCGGCGGCGGATCAGCGCGGCGCCGTCGCCGATCGGCAGTGGCCGGGTGAGTGCGGGGGGCTTTGCGCAGGTCGCGATCTCGGCGGGATAGGCGGCGGGGGCGCGCCCCATCAGCGTCGCCAGCCGGTAGAGCGCGGCGGTGCGCGTCGCGACCTGTGACGGGATCAACGCCTCGCTCTGATCGACCGCAGTCCTTGCGCGCGTGACGTCGAACGCCGTGCCGCGCCCGCCGCGCTGCAAGCGGCGCGTGACGTCGAGCGTCTGGCGTTGCAGGGCCAGGACGCGACTGTTCGCGGCGAGCACCATGTTTGCCGTGCACACCGCGGCATAGCTGCGCGCGGTTTCGGCAGCGACGGTCACGCGGACGTCGTCGCGCGCGGCGGCAACCGCCTGCGCATCGCCCTGCGCGGCTTCGATCGCGCGCCGAATGCGCCCCGACAGGTCGAGCGGGTAGGCGAGGGTGATGCCGAGATTGGCGTCAAGCGTTCCGGGCAGGTTGCCGCGGCTCGCATAGGGCCGGTCGATCGACGTACCGCCGCCGATCGTGGTCGACAGCGTCCGCCCGGCGGCAACCTCCGCAACGACCGCGTCGGCGCGGCGGAGATTGGCATCGGCCGCGCGCAGATCGGTGTTCGCCGCCAGCGCCTCGGCGACGAACGCGTCGAGCCGAGGATCGCCATAGAGCTGCCACCAGCGATCGGGGAGGGGGGCATCGACGAACGCGGCCTCGTGACCGCTGTCGAACGCGCCTTGCGCGGCTGGCATCGCGGCGACGGCGCGATCGGGACGCGCATAGTCCGGGCCGGCGGTGGCGCAGGCGGCGAGGCCGAGCGCGAGGATACTCGCGGCAAGACCCCGGCGGGTGGGGGAGGCGGCGATCCCGCCCCGTCCAGGAGAAGGGGCGATCTGCGAGAGACGCGTGCGCATCACGCCGGCGCTCCCGACTGAAGTTTGGGCTCCACCGTCACCGTCGCCGTACGCCCGACGATCAGCGGGACACCCTTCGGCACCTGCATCAGCTTCACGCGCACCGGGATGCGCTGTGCGAGGCGGACCCAGTTGAACGTCGGGTTCACATTGGGCAGCAGGTTGGTCGTGTTCGTCCGTTCGCTGTCGTTGATGCCCGCGGCGATGCTGTCGACGCGGCCGTGCAGCGCCTGCGCTTCGCCCATCAGATGCACGGTCACCGGGTCGCCGAGATGTATGCTACCGAGCTTGGTTTCCTCAAAATACCCCTCGACCCGAAGCGAGTCCGTGTCGATCAGCGCCATCGCCTGCGCGCCCGCGGCAATATAGTCGCCGGGGTGCAGGTCGAGGTTTGTGACGATGCCGTGCACGGTCGCCCGCACCGTCGTCCGCGCGAGGTTCAGCGCCGCGGTCGATCGCGCGCTCCGGGCCTGCGCGAGCGTTGCCGAGGCGGTGGCGACGCGCGCGACATTCTGTTCGTGGGTTTCCTTGGCGACCAGATCACCCAGTGCGAGGTCACGCTGGGCCTCGCGCCGCGCCTGCAGCAGCGTCGCGCGCGCGCTCGCGATTGAGGCGTCAGATTGCGCAAGCGTCAGTTCGAAACGCGGCCGATCGACCACGAACAGCACGTCGCCGGGCTTGACCCTCTGGTTGTCCCGCACCGCGACGCGCGTGACAAGACCCGCGACATCCGGCGTGACGCGAACGATGTCGGCCCGGATATGCCCGTCGCGCGTCCACGGATCGCTCTCATAGCGCTTCCACAGCCACAGCGCGACGACCACCGCGAGCGCGACGATGACCAAGGTGACGGCGGAACGGCCGAGCGGGGCCAGCAGGGACTTGAGACGGGGCGAGGTCATGCGGAGGGTCCGGTGAGCAGGGCGAGCAGCCCGAGGATGAGGATGAACAGCGCCAGGTCGACCAGCGGACGGTAGGTCACCGCGCGGTACACCCCGGCAAAGGCGAGCAGGCGGGTGGCGACGCCCGTGAGCACGACCGCGGCGACCGCAAGCAGGAGGAGGGTCGGCAGATAGACACCGCCGATCGAGATCTCGCCGGTCATGCGGGCATCTCCGGTGAGCCCGCATAGGCGGGGGCCGAGGGAAAGAGGTTGCGGCGCAGCGAGGTGAGCGCGAGCACGCTGGTGCGGTGGCGCTCGGGCATGCTCGACGCGAAGCCAGCCAGCGCCCGGTCGATCCCCGCGAGCAGATCGGGTTCGGGGGGCGCTGGCTGGTTGGGGCGTAGGGCGCGGTAATGCGTGCCGACCCCGCGCAGCACCGGCGTGATCATCGCCGCCTCGTCGACCGGACCGTCGATTCGGAGCTGGCGGAGTTCGCCGACCGCCACACCGACGCGCAAGTCGGTCAGTGCATCGAGCAGCGGCTTGCCGGGATCCTCGCCCTGCAGCGCAAGCCGCGGTGCGAGCAGGCCGATCCGGTCGAGCATCCGCGCGATCCAGCCCGCCGTATCGGGCCGGCCGGTCGAATCCGCGCGCGTCGCCAGTTCGCGCCAGCCGGCACGGAGCAACCGCCGCGCGCTGGTCTGCGCCCCGATCGTCTGGAACAGGCCGACCGTGACGACCGCGAACAAGGTCCCGATCAATTGCGCGATCGCGCCGTTCATAAACTGATCGAAGCCGCCGCCGAACCGGTCGTTCAGCCCGACCGTGTTGAGTCCGCCAAGCAGTGCACCGAGCGTGACGAGCAAGGTTGCCGGCCGCGCGAGGAACATCCCCCCGATCAGCATCGGTGGCGCGAGCACCGCGGCCAGCGTCACGAAGTCGGTCACGCGCGGCAGGATCGCAAACGCATAGACGGCCGACACGACCAGGCCGAGAATCGTGCCATAGAAGAACGCCTTGATCGCCGGCGCCGGGTTGTCGCTGTTGCCGAACAGGGCGCAGCACACCCCCGCGATCAGCACCGCGCCCGCACCGTCGGTCCATGCGGTTCCGATCCAGAAGGCGCAGCCCAGCAGGATCGTCATCACCGTGCCCGCGGCCGCGCGCAGTGCGATGCCGCGATCGCGGTGGAGCGGTCTGCGGGCGGAGCGTGCGAGCAGTCGCGCAACGGCGGGGGTGACGGGCGCGCGCGACGGCGATCGCATCTGATCGCGCAGGTCGCGTACATTGCGATGCGCGTCGACCAGCTCCCCGAGCCGCGCCACCAGGCTCAGCCGCAACGCGTCACGCCAGATCAGGGCGCTGCCGGGCGCGGGTTCGAGCGCGCGGGCCCGGGCGATCAGCTCATCGGCGTGCGCGCCGCGCTCCAATGCCGAAGAGGGATCACGCAGCCATTCGCGAACGTCCTCGATCAGCGCGAGTGCCTCGGGGCGCGGCACGTCGGCGCCCCGCTTGAGTTCGACAATCCGGTCGTCGATCGCGCTCGCGAGCGGCAACAGCATCGACAGCTCCGCCTGGAGCGCGCGAAGCGTCCGGACACGCGGCAGGAGCCGGGCGGTGTCGAATGGCAAGTGAATGGAAAGCTGGTGCAACTCGTTGATATCGAGCGCCAGCCGCCGCCGGTCGCGATCGAGCGCGGCATCGCTTTCCCCCGCAAGCGAATCGCGCGACCAGCGTTCCGCATCGGCGAGGATCGCGTCGATCCGGCCGAGCAGCACGGCGGTGACGGTCTGCGGGAAGACGAGGCCGTGGATCAGACTGCCGCACAGGATACCGATCGTGATCTCCTGCACCCGCAGCGCAGCGATGGTGAAGACCGCGCCCGGCGCCGCGACCGATGGAAAGCCGATGATGCTGGCGGTATAGCCCGCGAGCAGGAACACATAGGCGCGCGGCGTCCGGTCGAGCAGCGAGATGTAGAGGCACAGGCCGAGCCACAGCGCGAGGCCGAGCGACAGGAGTTCGGGCGCGTTGACGAGGTTCGGCACGAGCACGACCGCGGCAATCGCGCCGAGCACCGTCCCCGCGACCCGGAACACCGCCTTGGACAACACCGCGCCGGCCAGCGGCTGCGCGACGATATAGGACGTCGTCACCGCCCAATAGGGCCGCGTCAGACCGATCCGCAGCGCGATGTAGTAAGCGAGGATCGCGGCGACGAAGCATTTGACCGAGAAGAGCGCCTCCTTCCCCCCGAACCGGGACAGCGTCATCGTCCGCGATCTGCCACAAACCGCGCACCAAGCCGTTCCGCGACGCGTAGCGCGGTGGCGAGATCGTCGTCCGGCACACCCTCGAGCATCGCATGGCGCAGCGCCGCGAACTTCGCCTCGATCGTGGTGACGAGCTTTCGCCCGTGCGGCGTCAGGCGGATTCGGCTGACCCGCGCATCGGCGGGATCGCGGTGGCGCTCGACAAGTCCGGCGGCGGTCATCTGGTCGATCGAGCGCACCAGCGATGCCTGTGTCACGTCGAGTTCACAGGCGAGATCGATCTGCCGCACATCGTCGCCCAGCCGTCCGACCTGAACGAGCGCCCAGCCGGTCGATGCCGACACCCCCATGTCGCGGAGCGCATGGTCGGCCGCCTGCCGCCAGCTGCGCGCGAGCGGCAGGAGGGTTCGGGCATAGGAAGATTCGAGCACGGCGCGGGGGGAGGTCATTAGCGTGCTAAGTAATCATGTCAGCCCATGCTGCAATGCAAAATAGCGAGCCATGCGAGGAATTTGTTCGCGCCCGCCGGGCCGCGCGACGTGCGCGACCCGGCGGCTCAGACCTAGTGATTGTCGCGCGGCAGGCCCATCGTCTGCGCGATGCGCTGGTATTTCTCCGCACCTTCGAGGATGGCACCCGTTTCCATCTGGCCGACGGTGGCGCGCTGTATTTCCTGCCACGGCGTCTGCGAGCGCGGGAAGGCATAGCCGCCCGCCGCGGTCAGCGTGCGGCGCCGCTCGGCCAGTTCCTCATTGGAGATCAGGACATCGGCGCTGCCCTTGCCAAGATCGATGCGAACGCGGTCGCCGGTGCGGATCAGCGCGAGGCCGCCCATTGCCGCCGCCTCGGGGCTGGCATTGAGAATCGACGGCGAGCCCGACGTGCCCGACTGGCGACCGTCGCCGATGCAGGGAAGCGCGTGAACGCCTTCGCGGATCAGATAGGCGGGCGGACGCATGTTGACGACTTCGGCGGCACCGGGATAGCCGATCGGGCCGGCACCGCGCATGAAGAGCAGCGTATCGGTGGTGATGCCGAGCGACGGATCGTCAATCCGGTGATGATAGTCCTCGGGGCCGTCGAACACGACCGCGGGGCCTTCGAACGCTTCGGGATCGTCAGGATTGCTGAGATAGCGTTCGCGGAATTCCGGCGAGATGACGCTCGTCTTCATGATCGCGCTGTCGAACAAATTGCCGCGCAGGACGATGAAGCCGGCATCCTGCAGCAGCGGGGTCGCGAACGGGCGGATGACGCGCTCGTCCTCGATCGTCGCGGTGCGGCAATTGTCGCCGATGCTCTTGCCGTTGGCGGTCATCGCGTCTTCGTGGATCAGTCCCTGCTTCATCAGCTCGGCGACGACGGCGGGCACGCCCCCGGCATGGTAATAATCCTCACCGAGATACTCGCCGGCGGGCTGAAGGTTGACCATCAGCGGGACCTTGTGACCGTGCGTCTGCCAGTCGTCGATCGGCAGATCGACGCCGATGTGGCGCGCGATCGCGGCGAGGTGGATCGGCGCGTTGGTCGATCCGCCGATCGCCGAATTGACGACGATCGCGTTGTGGAACGCCTCCTTGGTCAGGATGTCGCTGGGCTTCAGATCCTCGGCGACCATGTCGACGATGCGCTTGCCGGTCTTGTACGCGACTTCCTGGCGGTCGCGGTAGGGCGCGGGGATCGCGGCCGAGCCGGGCAGCTGCATGCCGAGCGCCTCGGCCAGGCTGTTCATCGTCGTCGCGGTGCCCATCGTGTTGCAATAGCCGGTCGACGGCGCGGACGAGGCAACGAGCTTGATGAAGCCCTCATCGTCGATCGCACCGGTCGCGAGCAGCTCGCGCGCTTTCCACACGATCGTGCCCGAGCCGGTCCGCTCGCCCTTGTGCCAGCCGTTGAGCATCGGGCCCACGGAGAGCGCGATGGCGGGAATGTTGACCGTCGCCGCCGCCATCAGGCAGGCGGGCGTGGTCTTGTCGCAGCCGATCGTCAGCACGACGCCGTCGAGCGGATAGCCGTAGAGCACCTCGACCAGCGCCAGATAGGCGAGGTTGCGGTCGAGCCCCGCGGTCGGTCGCTTGCCGGTCTCCTGGATCGGATGGACCGGGAATTCGAGCGCGATCCCGCCCGCCTCGCGAATGCCTTCGCGCAGCCGTTCGGCGAGCACGAGGTGATGGCGGTTGCAGGGGCTGAGGTCGCTGCCGGTCTGCGCGATGCCGATGATCGGCTTGCCCGAACGCAGTTCCTCAAGGCTCAACCCGAAGTTCAGATAGCGCTCCAGATAAAGCGCGGTCATGTCGATATTCTCGGGATTGTCGAACCACGCGCGGCTGCGGAGTTTGGGCAAGTCGGTCATGAGAGGCTTTCCGGGGTAAGCAGGTCGAATATCAGCGAGCGACGGAGACGCGGTAGATCATGGCGTGATG
>NZ_JPDP02000156.1:0-1043 GCF_000732685.2 Sphingomonas sp. STIS6.2 | reverse complement strand
CGCTGGTCCGCTCGAACTTGGTCGCCGACAGATGGCGCCAGTTGCCCGACAGGCCGATGCCACCCAGCGTGGTCAGCGACAGACGCGCCTGGTGACGCCACTTGGACATCGGATAGCCGCACTGTGCGCCGTACAGGCCCGCGCAATCGAACTTGGTGCCGACCTTGTCCGACGTGAACTTGTCGACATAGGTGCCGTTGAACGACAGGCCGATCGTGCCGATGCTGTCCGAGCGATAGGTATAGCCCGCCGAGGTCTCGATCCCCTGCGTGGTCAGCGACCCTGCATTGACATTGGTGTCGACGATGAAGCCCGCATTGCCCTGCCACAGCGTGCCGTTGGCATCGCGGTTGATCGCACTGCAGAACTGGTCGTCGGCGGTCTGGAGGCACTGCGCGATGATCGTGTCCGCGCCGACGACGCCGATCCGGTCCTTCAGCTTGATGCGGAAGCCGTCGACCGACAGGTTGAAGCCCGGCAGGAACGACGGCCGCAGGATCACGCCCGCGGTGAACGTGTCGGCCTTTTCGGGGCGCAGGTTCGGGTTGCCGCCGAGCAGGCCGTTATACTGCTCGGACGGGTTGGCGGCGATCAGGCCGAACCGGTTCGCGGGAACGCCGGTCAGCGCGCACTGCGCGGCCGTGTTGCCGTTGACCAGACCGTTGACCGCGGCGCCGGCGCAGGGATCGGTCGCACCGTCGAGCTGGACCGACTGCTGTGCGAACAGCTCCTGCGTGTTCGGTGCGCGGACCGCACGGTTGTAGCCGCCGCGGAAGCGGACGTCGGAGACCGGCGCCCAGACCAGCTCACCCTTGTACGAATGCGCCGAACCCGCGGTGCTGTAGCTCGAATAGCGATAGCCGCCATTGACCGTCAGCTCGTTGACGAACGGGCGGTCGCTGACCAGCGGCACCTGGATTTCGCCGAACACTTCCTTGACGGTGTAGCTGCCGCGGATCGGCAGCGTCGCGCCGCCCTGGCCGGCCAGATCGCCGCTCAGGAACGCGTTGTCGACTTCGAGGCTCAGCGATTCCTTGCGGTAC
>NZ_JPDP02000155.1:0-1044 GCF_000732685.2 Sphingomonas sp. STIS6.2 | reverse complement strand
GCCGCCCGTCAACCTTCACCTGTCGCTCCCGAGCCCATCGGTACGCCCACATGGGACCGAACTTCGTCGCGACCGCAGGCATGACCGAATAGGCCGGGTCGGCTTGTGCCTGTGCAAGTGAAACGAACCCGTAGCCGGCTGACCGAAACAGGCCGAGTAGCGGTTCGATCGTCGCGGCATTCAAGCGGTTGGCATGGAGAAGCATGATGGCCGGCACCTCGCGACCAAGAACCTTGCGGTCCAGCTCTCCATAATAGGTAATCTGGACCCGGGTATGGTCCAAATAGGCCCGCTCGACCCGCTGCATCATGGCCATGTCACGCTTGGCGAAGGCGCGTTCGTAGGCACTGTTGAACAGGTAATCGGACGTGTCGATTGTCGATGCAGCCAGTTTGTAGCCATGACTGGCGAGAAGCTTTTCGATCGCGAGCCGCTTGGCCTCGGTGTCGCCGACATGGTTGTAGGGGAAGCGGAAGAACTGGATGGGACGGTCGCTCGATGCCGCCATTGGTCGGATGGTTGCTTCTCCCTTCATGACCTCCTTCTCGATCCCCGCAACGTCGAGGTCGTTGCTGTCGAAATGGCTGTAGCCGTGATTGCCCACGGCTAGGAGGCCCTTGTTCCAGTCAGCAAGCAGGCGAGGACCGGCAGCCCCAAGTGCCCGCACCTTGTCCTCGTTGACGAAGCCGGTCGCAGGAACGCGAGCGCGCCGCAGCGCCCTGACGATGTGGCGCTGGGCTAGAATAGCTGCGTTGGGAGAGACGGCCGATCCGTCACTGGCATAAGGGAGGTCATCGAAGGTGATCGCAACGACCCGACCGGCTCTGGGCGGCGAAGGTCGCTCAGCGGACACGGGGACCGCCAAGCTGGCGCAGCCGACAAGCGTCAGCATCGTCATCAAGGGCGGGCCAAGGAAACGGACTGTGAGACGGACTTTCATGTCCCAACACCTAGCCGATCGTGGTCGAGGGTGAGAAGCTTTCCCGATTTACCATCTATTTCGAGAATGCTTGGGCCTTCTCGATTACCGTTCCTTTTTGGGAA
>NZ_JPDP02000154.1:1681-23955 GCF_000732685.2 Sphingomonas sp. STIS6.2 | reverse complement strand
TGCTGACCGGCGAGATCCAGCCCGACAGCGGCTCGATCAAGCTCGCCCAGACGCTCGACGCGGTCGTGATCGACCAGCAGCGCAGCCTGATGGCGCCTGAAAAGACGGTCCGCGAGGTCGTCGTCGATGGCGGCGAATGGATCGACGTGCTTGGTGTGCGCAAGCACATCCACGGGTATCTCAAGGAATTCCTGTTCGACCCGAACATGGTGGACGCCAAGATCGGGTCGCTATCGGGTGGCGAGCGATCGCGGCTGCTGCTCGCGCGCGAATTCGCCAAGCCGTCGAACCTGCTCGTGCTCGACGAGCCGACCAACGATCTCGACCTCGAAACGCTCGACCTGTTGCAGGAGGTGATCGGCGATTATGACGGCACCGTCCTGATCGTCAGCCATGATCGCGACTTTCTCGACCGGACCGTGACGATCACGCTCGGGCTCGACGGGTCCGGGACCGTCGATGTCGTCGCCGGCGGATATGAGGACTGGGAAAAGCGCCGTGCGACCCAGACCAGTGGCAAGCGGGCCTCGAAGAAGGTTGCCGCGACCGCGCCGCCGGCCCCCGCGCCGCGCGCGAAACTGACCTACAAGGATCAGCGCGATTATGAATTGCTCCCCAAGCGGATCGAGGCGCTTGACGCCCAGATCGCGAGCGATGCCGCAAAGCTTGCTGCGCCGAACCTGTACATGCGCGACAATGCGACCTTCGCCAGGCTGACCGCCGCGATCGAGGCGGCGCGCGCCGAAAAGGAGGCTGCGGAACTCCGCTGGCTCGAACTGGCTGAGCAGGTTGGCGAATAGCGGCGGCTAAACCGTTCCGAACCATTTGGAACTTGACACATGTTACTGCGTTGCAGCATCCCGCCATTGTACGTTTTGGAGAGTCTTATGAAGCTGAAGAACCTGACCGGTAGCGCGCTCGCTATCGCTATGATGTCCACGTCGGTTGCAGCCGTTGCTGCGCCTGCCAACCCTGCGTCGAGCCTGTCGGTTTCGAAGGCACGCGTCGGTTCGGCAACGACCGGCAAGAACAAGGCTGCAGGCGCTGGCGTGATCGCCGGCCTGATCGCAGCTGGCGTCGTTGCGATTGGCGTTGTCGCCATCGTCAAGGACGACAACGACAACGATTCGGACAGCAACTAAGCTGTTCTGTGGGTCGGCGCTTCGGCGCCGGCCCTTTTTACGTTATTTGCTGATCGCGCGCCGGGACCGCCCCGCTAGATCAACGATATACTGCCAGCCAACACGCCCGGAACGACTTCCCCGCTGCGTTGCCCATGTCAGGGCCTCGTCGGGCCGAAATGGCAGATCGTGTAGCGCCGCATAGCCCGCGACGATCGCCAGATAGCCGTCCTGATCGACGGCATGAAACCCCAGACTGAGTCCGAACCGATCCGCCAGCGCCAGTTGGTCGTCGATCGAATCGCGTGGATTGATGGCGCTTTCCTGTTCGGCCATATCGCGTGGCGCCAGATGCCGGCGGTTCGCCGTCACGGCCAGACGCACATTGGCGGGACGTGGCTCTGCACCGCCTTCGAGCACGGATCTCAGCACACGCGCCTCGGACGGAGTATCGATGCCGAGATCGTCGACGAAGACGATGAAGGCGCGATCCACAGGTGCCAGCATCGCGAACAGGTCCGGCAGCGCGGTCATGTCGGCGATCTCGATCAGCGCGACATCGCGCTGTTCGGCCTGGACCGCGGCGACGACGCTTTTCACCAGCGCCGATTTACCGGTACCGCGCGCGCCCCATAGCAGCACGTCATGCGCCGCGTGGCCGTGGGCGACCCGCCGGACCATGTCCAGCAGCAGGTGCTTCTGCCGATCGATACCTATAAGCAGATCGAGCGGCAGCGGGGCGAAACCGCGGATCGGGACAAGCGCCCGGTTGCGCCACACATAGGCGGGAAACGCCAGACAGTCCGCTACTGGCGGCGGCGGCGGCGAGAGGCGTTCGAGGGCGGCGGCGATCCTGTCGAGCGGGTCGGTCATCGCGCGGTCATGACGACACCGCCGCCGTGCGACAAGGTCTAACGGAGCTGGGCGAGATGGCTGGCGATGGCGCGATCCCCGGGGGCCAGCGCCACCGCCTTGGTCAGCACCTGCCGCGCACCGTCCAGCTTGCCCACGCCCGCCAGCGCGATGCCATAGGCGTCGGTCGCCGCTGCATTCATCGGCGCAAGCGCATGGGCGGCGCGCGCATAGCGAAGCGCTGCCGTATCTGCGCCGTCACGCGGCGCCGCCCCGGCATAGGCGCGCGCGAGATCTGTCAGCAGCCCCGCGTCACGATTGCCGATCCGCCTGCGCACCGCTTCGAGCGTCTCGATCGCCGCGGTCCAGTTGCCCGCCATCACGTGCCAATGGCCAAGGATGCGCTGGCCGGTCAGGCTCTGCGGATTTTGCGAAAGATACAGGGCCAGCGCGGTCGATGCCTGGCGCTGTCGCGAGACCCGGCTCAGAGCATCGACCAGGCGCAGCATCGTCGGTTCGTCGAAGCTGAGATCCGCGGCGCGCGCATAGAGCGGTGCAGCGTCCGCGTAACGTCCCGCCACCGCGAAGGTGTCGCCCAGCGTCGACTGGGCGGCGGGCGCGCCGGGGCTTGCCCGCGCAAGGCTGCGCGCGCGGGCAAGCGCATCACCCGGCGCGCGCGCCTGAATCCGGCCACGGATCGCCGCCAGCAGCGCGCCCGGATCCCCCGGGGCCTGCAGGATCGCGGCGTCGAGCGTGCCGACCTGATCGTCGATCGCGAAGGCCGTCGCCATCCCGGTGGCACCCCGGTTGGCGCGATCGAGATCCTGCGCCACAGCATCGTGCTCCCGGTCCGTCGTTGCGGTCGCGGCCGCCGCACGCGCGAAAAGCACGAGCGCATAGCTGTCGGCGTCATCACGGGTGACGATCGGCCTCAGCACCTCCTGCGCGCCGCGCGGATCACCCGACCGCAGCAGTGCGGCCCCCAACAGCCGGCGCATGCTGACATTGAGCGGCTGTTGCCGCGCGAGGCCACGCCACATCGCGCCGGCCTGTTCGAACCGCCCCTCGGTATAGTCGAGCGCACCGCTGAGCAGGATCGCGCCGGGCAGGCTGTCGATCGCCCCGCCGGTCTTCTGGAGCAACCCGCGCGCGAGATCGGTCCGGCCCGCGCGCGCCGCGAGCACCGCCTGGAGATACAGCGCCTGCGGGCTGCCGGGTCGAGCCCGCTGCGCGCGTCGCGTCGCCGCCAGCATGGCGCGATATCGCCCGGCATCGCCGAGCGTGGCGGCATATTCGATCAGCGCCGGATGATAATAGGCATCGCGTGCAAGCGCGCGTTCGAACCAGGGGAGTGCTGCGACTAGGCCGTAGCGCCGTCGGACAATCTCGCCCTGCAACGTCAGCGCCGCGGGCTCATCCGGCAACAGCGCGACCGCACGCGTCGCAGCATCCGCGGCGGTACCGACATCGCCCATAGCCAGCGCCACGCGGCCCAGCGCGGTCCAGCTGCGCCCGTCGCGCGGCTGCTCTGCCACCAGCCGGCCAAGATCGGCGCGGGCCGCAGCGCCGTTACCAAGCAGCGCCAGCGCCGCGGCGCGGATGCGGCGGGCATAGGCGGCCTGGCGCGGTGCGGCGCGGTCGGCCGCCTCGATCGCACCGACCGGATCATTCTGGAGCAGCCGCGCCTGCGCCTGGAACGGGTAGAGCGTGGCGATCGCAATGCCGGTATCGCGCGCGCGGGTCAGTTCGGCCTCGGCTGCGAGCCCGTCTCCCAGTTCGAGCAGGGCGCGTGCAAGGTCGACATGCGCAGGCCCGTTCGACGGCGCCGCCGCGATCGCCGCCTGCGCATTGGACCGGGCCGCGCTGTAATTGCCCGACTGCAACGTGATCCGCGCGTCGCGGAGCAAGCGTCGCGCATCGGGGGGATCGCGCCGCAGCGTCAGCAGCGTCGCCGTCCCCGCGACGGCCAGCACGAGCAGCCCGATCGCCAGCAGACGGGCATGGCTCCGCGTGAACACACGCCGGCGCCGGCGCGCGCGTCCGCGGCGCAACAGCGGATATCGCGGGTCACGCATGGAGATCGTAGCTTTTCAGCAGATCGTACAGCGTCGGCCGGCTGATCCCGAGCAGCCTGGAGGCGCTCGAGATATTGCCCCCGGCACGGCTCAACGCGCGACGGATGGCCTTGCGATCCGCCACCTCCCTCGCCGCCCGCAGGTTCAGCCCGTCGGCCGTGTCGGCGGTACCGCCGAGGTCGAGATCGGCAGCGGTAATCAGCTTGCCGTCGGCCATGATCACCGCGCGCTTGATCCGGTTTTCGAGCTCGCGGACATTGCCCGGCCAGCTCCAGCCATCGATCGCCGCGCGCGCATCGGGGGCGAGGCCGGTCACGCCGGCATTCATCGTCCTGGCGTACTTCGCCAGAAAATGCCGCGCGAGCAGCCCCGCGTCGCCGCTGCGCTCGGCCAGCGAAGGGATCCGCACGACGATTTCCGCCAGCCGATAATAGAGATCCTCACGAAAACGTCCCGTCGCGACCATCGCGTCGACATCCTGATGCGTCGCGCAGACGATCCGCGTGTCGACCGGGATCGCCTTGCGGCCGCCGACCCGCTCGATCACCCGTTCCTGCAGGAACCGCAACAGTTTGACCTGCAGCGTCAGCGGCACGTCGCCGATCTCGTCGAGGAACAGCGTGCCACCCGCCGCCTGTTCGATCTTGCCCTCGGTGGTCTTGATCGCGCCGGTGAACGCCCCCTTTTCATGACCGAACAGCTCGCTTTCGAGCAACGTCTCGGGAATCGCTGCGCAGTTGATCGGGACGAACCTGCCCCGCGCGCGCGGCGACGCATCATGGATACCGCGCGCGAGCACTTCCTTGCCCGTTCCGCTCGCGCCCAGCAGCATCACCGCCACATTGGCGGGCGCGACCCGTTCGAGCGTCCGCGTCACCAGCGCCATTTCGGGCGAGGCAGCGATCACGCCGCCAAATCCCGTCCCGCTCGCTGCTACCCGCGCCGCAAGCCGCCGGTTTTCCGCCTCGAGGCCATGGACGTGGAACGCACGTGCGACGATCATCCCGAGCACGTCGATATCGATCGGTTTGGCATAGAAATCCCACGCCCCCTCCGCGATCGCGGTCAGCGCGCTTTCGCGTGCACCGTGCCCGGACGCGATAATCACCTTGGTATCGGGTTTCAGCGCGAGGATTTCGCGCAGCGTCGCAAAGCCTTCGGTGACGCCGTCGGGATCGGGCGGCAGGCCGAGATCGAGCGTGACGACGGCGGGTTCGTGCGCACGAACCGCTTCGATCGCGGTGGCGCGGTCGCTGGCGACGACGATATCATAGCCCTCATACGCCCAGCGCAGCTGTCGCTGCAGCCCGAGATCGTCCTCGACGATCAGAAGCACCGGGCGCGCCTCCACAGGGGATGCCGATGCGCTCATGCCGCCGCCTCCATCGCATCGGCCGCCGGCAACGATATGCGGAACCGCGTCCCCTCACCTTCCCGGCTGAAGACATCGAGCGATCCGCCCATCGCCTCGACCAGTTGCAGTGCTTCGAACGCGCCGATCCCGAACCCCAGCGGCTTGGACGAGGCGAACGGCCGGAACAGCTGATGGCGGACGAAAGCAGGGCTCATCCCGGACCCCTGGTCGATCACGTCGATCGCGATGGTCGCGCCGTTTGCCGTGACCGCGACGACGATCGAAGCGTCGCGGTCGCTCGCTTCGATCGCGTTCTGGATCAGGTGGCCGAGCACCTGTTCGAGCCGTGCCGCCTGCGCCCGGGCGAGCACCTGTCCGGTTGCCTGTGCCGCGATCGGATGCTGTGCGCGACGCGCGCCGACGACGCGGTTGACCAGCGCTGCGACATCGACCGGCTGGAACGGCTCGCTGGGGGCCGCGTGCGTTTGTGAAAGCCGGGCGAGCAGCGCATTCATGCGATCGGCGGAGTCCTGGAGTGTGGCGACCATGTCGACGCGGAACGCCGGATTGTCGGCGTGACGCTCTGCGTTGCGCGCAACCAGCGTCAACTGGCTGACGAGATTCTTGATGTCGTGCAGGATGAACGCGAAGCGGCGGTTGAACTCGTCGAACCGCTGCGCGTCCGCGAGCGCGGCATGCGCGCGGTCCTCGGCAAGGTAGCTCGCCGCCTGCCGGCCCGCGACCCGCAACAGGTCGAAATCCTCCCAGTCCAGCGCGCGATCGACCGGCGGACGGGCGAGGATGATCGCGCCGACCAGTGCACCGCCATGCACCAAAGGGACGATCGCCCAGGCCGCGGGGCACGCGCTGAGCCAGTGCGGCACGCTCGCGATTTCGTCCGCCGGCGCCGTGCCGCGTCGTACGGGGTCGAGTTCGATGATCCGCGGGCTGAGACGAAGACGTTCGGCCAGCGCCCGATCCGACATCGGTGCCGGCGCCGTTGCCATCTCCCAGTTCCAGGCGGCGGCGCTGCTCATGCCGAGGCCGTCGGGGACGAGCAAGAGACCGCCCGGGCTGTCGGTCAGGTCCGCCACCGCCTTCACGATGCGCCCGTCGAGCGGCGCGGCGCCGTCGCCCGGTGCGCCCAGCGTCTCGGTGAAACGCTGCCACTCTGCGCGATAATCATAGCGATGGCGAAAGAGGTGCTTGGCGATCTTCACCTTCGCCCATGCGCGCAGCCACGACGTCGCCAGCAGCCCGAACAGCGCGGCGGTCGCACCGCAGATGATCGCGGTCTGGATCAGCCGCGCATGATCGCCGCCATAGGCGTCGGCGACGCTGGTCGCGACGGCGGTGATCCCGACATAGCTGATCACCGCGATCGCGCCGAGCGACCGAGTGGCGACGCGCCGCGACACCGCGAACGTCCAGTCACCGCGACGGGTGACCGCGACCAGCAGGAGCAGCGCCATGCCGATCATCGCGACACCGCGTGCGGCAACGATCACGGGCGTCCAGCGCGGCGCGACATAGGCGCTGACAGCCAGCAGCAGATCGACGCTCCACATGATCGTGACCGCGACCACGACCAGCCGTCCGCCGTGCCACGCCGCGTCAGGCGAGGCCCGTGCCGCCTGATGCAGATGATGGACCAGCACCAGCGCGCTGATCGCCACCATCATCCCGAAAACCAGCCGCGCCGACTCGGTCTGTGCCTGCGCATCGGCATCCATCGGCACCAGTTCGACGACTGCGAGCAACGCGCTGATCACCGCGATTGCCACGACGGTGCCATAGACAGCACCCAGCGCACGATTGCCGGTGCGTTCCCGGCGTACCAGCGCGAACATGAAGCCGAGCCAGGCGATGGTACGCGCACTCTCGGCGATCCGGGTGCTGACATCGCGAAAGTCGATGCCCGACACGGCCAGCGCCCAGAGCGTCGTCAGGACGAGCGGGCCGACAAAGGCCGCGTTCGACCAGCTGCCGGCCGGCCGCTGCGCCTGCCTGAACACGAGCGCGCCGAACAACAGCGCGGCCAGCGCGTGCGTCCACAGGATCAGCAGCGCGATCATGCCACGCTCAGCGCGCGCCGGTCGGCCACAGGACGACCCGGAGCGTCTGCAAAAGGATCAGCATGTCGAGAAAGGGCGAATAATTCTTGGCGTAATACAGATCATATTCGAGCTTGTGCCGCGCATCCTCGATCGATGCGCCGTAAGGATAATTGATCTGCGCCCACCCCGTGATCCCCGGCTTCACCATGTGACGCTCGGCATAATAAGGCAGCTGAGTTTCGAGTTCGTCGACGAATTGCGGCCGTTCGGGGCGCGGACCGACAAAGCTCATCTCGCCGCGGAGCACGGTCCAGGTCTGCGGCAGTTCGTCGATGCGGACCTTGCGGATGAAGCGGCCGATCCGCGTGATCCGGGGATCGTCCTCCGCCGCCCAGACCGCCTTGCCCGCAATCTCGGCATCCTGCCGCATCGAGCGGAGCTTCAGGATGTCGAACCCCTGATTATACAGGCCGACGCGCCGCTGACGATAGAAGGCGGGGCCGCGCGACTCGAGCTTGATCGCAAGCGCGGTGACCAGGATGACCGGCAGCGTGGCCGCGAGCAGGATCAGGCTGGCGACGATGTCGAACGCGCGCTTGAACACGCTCGACAGCATCCGGCCACTGGCGAAACCGTCGGAAAAGATCAGCCAAGACGGGTTCACGCTGTTAAGATCGATCCGCCCGGTCTCGCGTTCGAGAAAGGTCGAAATCTCGATGACCTGGACGCCGGTCGTGCGGACACGGAGCAGATCCTTGAGCGGCAGCGCGTTGCGCCGTTCTTCGAGCGCGAGGACGACCTCGCCTGCGTTCAGGTCGACGATATGCGCCGCCAGGTTCGGAATGTCGGCGCGCGGAACTGCGCCGTCGACCACCGCCTCCGCCTCGCCCATCGCGACGAAGCCCGCTGCGACGAAGTTGATCCCGGGCTGCTGCGAGAGCGCGAGGATGCGTGCGGCACGATGGCCCGCGCCGAGCACGACGACCCGTCGCTTGAACGTGTCGCCGCCCAGAGCGCGGCCGAGCACTGCGCGGACCGTCACCAGCAGGACTGCGGCGATCAGCGTCGCATAGAGCAGGTTCGACCGCCAGAAGGTGAGCGCGGGGACCAGGAAGAAGATCAGCGACTGGAAGATCACGCCGAGCGAGAAGGCGACCGCGAGCCGCGCGGCGGCGAACCGCAGCGAGAGGAAGGAGGCGACGCCATAGGCGCCGACCGCGACCAGCGCGATCTGCAACGCCGCGGCGAAGGTCGCGAGCTGGAGCACGCGCGTGTGGATCGGCTCGACCGCCATGCCGATCTGATGCGCGCGGACCACCCACCCGATTTCCCCCGCCACGACCAGCAGCACGGCGTCGACGATGCCGAGCAGCAGCACCGCATAGGGGACGTAGTGTTTGAAGAGCCTGATCATCGTTCGGCGGGATCCCGACAGGGTGACTGTAAACGCACCCGACACCTAGCTGTCTCTTTGCACCAATTCGCAAACAAAGGCTGAAGACCGCGCGCTGGCGGGGTGGTTTGCGATTGGAAGTCCCGGATTGGTCGTTATACGGTCTCCCGAGTGGAGGTCGCATGACAGTTCGAACGATTATACCCGTGATTCTGTCCGGCGGTTCCGGCACCCGGCTGTGGCCGATGTCGCGTCCCGAAATGCCCAAGCAGATGCTCGCGCTGACCGCGGAGCAGACCATGTTGCAGCTGACGGCAGGCCGCGCGCAGGGCGAACGCTTCGCCGCGCCGATCGTCGTCGCCAACGCCGCGCACGCCGATCTGGTCGAAGCGCAACTGCAGGACGCCGGCGCCGAGGCACAGGCGCTGATCCTTGAGCCGATGGGCCGCAACACCGCGCCCGCGATCGCACTGGCGGCGATCGCCGCGGGCGAGACCGGTGCCGGCAGCGGCGACGCGCTGCTCGTGATGCCGTCCGATCACGTCATCGCCGATCTGCCCGCCTTCCACGCCGCGATCGCCGCGGCGCTGCCGATGGTGGCGCAGGGCTGGCTGGTGACGTTCGGCATCGCCCCCGACGCGCCTGAAACCGGCTATGGCTGGATCCAGGTCGGCGAGGAGCTGGCCGCGGGGGTCCACCGCGTCGCGCGCTTCGTCGAGAAGCCGCCGCTCGACAAGGCGGAGGCGATGCTGGCTTCGGGTGACCATGCGTGGAATGGCGGCATCTTCCTGTTCCGCGCCGATGCCTATCTCGCTGCCCTTGCGCAGCATGATCCCGGCATCCTGGTCGCGACGACGGATGCGATGAAGCTCGCCCGCCGCGAAGGCACGCGGGTCTATCCCGATGCCGAGGCCTTTGCCGCATCGCCCGATGATTCGATCGACTATGCGGTGATGGAAAAGGCCGACCGCGTTGCGGTGGTGCCGGTGGCGATGGGCTGGAACGACGTCGGCAGCTGGGACGCGCTGCATGCGATCAGCGCGCGCGACGCGGACGGCAATGCGCATCGGGGCGATGGCGACGGCAGCGTGCTGGCGATCGACACCAAGAACTGTCTGGTGCGCAGCGACGGCGTCAAGGTCGCGCTGGTCGGGGTCGAGGACCTGATCGTGGTGGCGAGCGGCAACGACGTGCTGATCATGCCGCGGGGTCGCAGCCAGGAAGTGAAGAAGCTGATCGCGGCGATGAAGACCCGCTGAGGCTTTTTCGGCAATAGTGAGAACGGACAAAGGGCCGGGGATCGCTCCCCGGCCCTTTTGCTTTGGGTCGTCTTGGTCGGAACGGAGGACCGGCTGAGCAGGCCCTTTTCGTCGGACGGGACTGGAGGCTTTCGCCGTCCAGCCCGCCGGCCGTTCTGATCCTGTGTCCGGGGCAGGTTGCCCTGCCCCGGTCCAAGATCAGAAGTCCATGCCGCCCATGCCGCCCATGCCGCCGCCGCCGCCCATGGGCATGGCGGGCTTGTCTTCGGCCATTTCGCTCACGGCCGCTTCGGTCGTGATCAGCAGGCCTGCGACCGATGCCGCGTTCTGCAGCGCGGTGCGGACGACCTTGGTCGGATCGATCACGCCGGCTTCCACGAGGTTCTCGTAGGTGTCGGTCGCGGCGTTGAAGCCGATGTTCGAGTCGTTGCCGTCGAGCAGCTTGCCCGAAACCACCGCACCGTCATGACCCGCATTCTGCGCGATCTGGCGAACCAGAGCGGTCAGCGACTTGCGGACGATGTCGATACCGCGCGTCTGGTCCTCGTTCGCACCGGTCAGGCCGTCGAGCACCTTGGTCGCGTACAGCAGCGCCGTACCACCACCGGGGACGATGCCCTCTTCGACGGCTGCGCGGGTTGCGTGCAGCGCGTCGTCGACGCGGTCCTTGCGCTCCTTGACTTCGACTTCCGACGAACCGCCGACCTTGATCACGGCAACGCCGCCGGCGAGCTTGGCAAGACGCTCCTGGAGCTTCTCCTTGTCATAGTCGCTGGTGGTGTTCTCGATCTGGCGACGGATCGCTTCGGTACGGCCCTTGATCGTCTCGTGATCGCCGGCACCGTCGACGATGACGGTGTTGTCCTTGTCGATCGTGACGCGCTTGGCGGTGCCGAGCATGCCGAGCGTGACGGTCTCGAGCTTGATGCCGAGGTCTTCCGAGATCATCTCGCCCTTGGTCAGGATCGCGATGTCCTCGAGCATCGCCTTGCGACGATCACCGAAGCCCGGTGCCTTGACCGCTGCGACCTTCAGGCCGCCGCGCAGCTTGTTGACGACGAGCGTGGCGAGTGCCTCACCCTCGATGTCCTCGGCGATGATCAGGAGCGGACGACCCGACTGGACGACGGCTTCCAGGATCGGGAGCATCGCCTGCAGGTTCGACAGCTTCTTCTCGTGGATCAGGATGTAGGGATCCTGAAGCTCGACGGTCATCTTCTCGGGGTTGGTGATGAAGTAGGGCGAGAGATAGCCGCGGTCGAACTGCATGCCTTCGACGACGTCGAGCTCGAATTCGAGACCCTTGGCTTCCTCGACGGTGATCACGCCTTCCTTGCCGACCTTCTCCATGGCTTCGGCGATCTTCTCGCCGACTTCACGGTCGCCATTGGCCGAGATGATGCCGACCTGCGCCACTTCCTTCGAACCCGAAACCGGCTTCGAACGCGCCTTGACGTCCTCGACGACCTTGACGACGGCGAGATCGATGCCGCGCTTCAGATCCATCGGGTTCATGCCCGCTGCGACCGACTTCATGCCCTCGCGGACGATGGCCTGCGCCAGGACCGTCGCGGTGGTCGTGCCGTCACCGGCGATGTCGTTGGTCTTCGAGGCCACTTCGCGCAGCATCTGCGCACCCATGTTCTCGAACTTGTCCTTGAGCTCGATCTCCTTGGCGACGGTGACGCCGTCCTTGGTGATGCGCGGTGCGCCGAAGCTCTTGTCGATGACGACGTTGCGGCCCTTGGGCCCCAGGGTCACCTTGACCGCGTCGGCGAGGATGTCGACGCCGCGGAGGATGCGCTCGCGCGCGTCACGACCGAATTTTACGTCCTTGGAAGCCATGTCAGCTACCCTTTCAAACGAATGTTGTGAATGTTGAGACGAAAACGGTATTTTTGAGCGCGGTCCGGACCAGCCTCAAGGGGCGGTCCAGGCCACGTCGGCGTCAGCCGACGATGCCCAGAATGTCCGATTCCTTCATGATCAGCAGATCTTCGCCGTCGACCTTGACCTCGGTGCCCGACCACTTGCCGAACAGGATCTTGTCGCCAGCCTTGACGTCGAGCGGGGTGATCGTGCCGTTCTCGGCGCGGGTCCCGGTGCCGATGGCGACGACTTCGCCTTCCTGCGGCTTTTCCTTGGCGGTGTCGGGGATGATGATGCCGCCAGCCGTCTTCTCTTCGGCTTCGAGGCGCTTCACCAGCACGCGGTCGTGCAACGGACGAAAGTTCATGGGATCCATGTCCTTTAGGTTTGTGACAGATTTCTGGCACTCGACGATATCGAGTGCCAACAGCCGTCATATGTGCCGCGTCCCCGGCATCGTCAACGGGCGCCCGATCGAAAATCGCGTCAATCGTTACATTCCGCGGGTCAGGACGAGCCCCAGCCGATCACGCCGCGACCAGCGCCACAGCAGCAGCACGGACACGACCGCGAGGCCTGCGAACAGCCCCCACCACACCCCCTCGCCCGCAAGCGACGTGCGGAAGCCGAGCAGGATCGCGGTCCCGAAGCCGATCACCCAATAGCCGAACAGCGCGATCAGCATCGGCGTCCGGGTATCCTGCAACCCGCGCAGCACGCCCGCCGCGACCGCCTGCGCGCCGTCGACGAGCTGGAACACCGCGGCCACGCCGAGGAACCGCAGCGCGAGCGCGACGACGACCGCGTTCTGCGGCAGGTCGGGATCGACATAGACGCCGATCATCAACCGCGGCACCGCCCAGATCAGCAGCGCGCTGGCCGCCATGAAGCCGATCCCGACGACCAGCGCGACATTGCCCGCGCGGGTGATCCAGACCCGGTCCTGCGCGCCGTACGCCATGCCGACGCGGATCGTCGCGGCCTGCGCGACGCCGAACGGGACCTGGAACGCGACCGCGGCGATGTTGAGCGCGATCGCATGCGCCGCGACCTCCGCGACGCCGATCAGCCCCATCAGCAGCGCCGCGCCGCCGAACAGCGCGCCCTCGAAGATCCAGGTCAGCATGATCGGCGTGCCGAGCCGGACGATCTCGTGGAAGCGCGACCATTCGGTCCGCCACCAGCGGCCGAACAGGTGGAAGCGCCGCAGCCGCCGGTCGGTCGTCAGGATCACGCCATAGGCGATCATCATCACGCCGAGGCTGGCGACGCTGGCGAGCGCCGAGCCCTCCAGCCCGAGCGCGGGGAAGCCGAGATTGCCGAACACCAGCAGCCAGTTGCCCGCGATCCCGACGAGCAGCGACAGGCCGGTGACGAGAAACGCCCAGCCCGGCCGGCCGAGCGCCGCCGCCGCGGTGCGCATGACGCCCGCGAGCACGCCGGGCAGCAGCGCAAAGGCGATGATCGTCATGAACCGGCCGGCGCGGCGCGCGACCTCCGGGTCCTGGCCGGCGAGCCGCATCAGCGTTTCGCCCTGCGTGAGAATCAGGATGACGGGGAGCGAACCGAGGATCCCGAGCCACAGCGCCATCCGCACGCTGCGCCGGACCTCGCGCACCGCATGCGCGCGGCGGCCGAGTTCGGCGGCGATCAGCGGCGCCGCTGCGCTGGTCAGCCCGATCAGCGCGAACATCAGCAGGTTGAAGACGAACACGCCGAGCGTCGCGGCGGCAAGATCGACCGTGCCGAGCCGCGCGACGAAGATCACGTCGACCGCGGACACCGCCATCTGGATCAGGTTCGCCCCGACCAGCGGCGTGGCAAGCCGCAGCAGCGCGCGAAACTCGGCGCGGGCATCGACGGGCGCCGGGCCGGTGGCGATGGGAACGGGTTCGATCACCCGGCCGCCCCTAGCGGGATTTGCGGCGTGGGACACCTGGGATCTGTGCGGGTGGTGCGCGAGGGCGCGCGGCGGGGCGCGGGCGGGCTGGCGGGGCTGGCTGGCCAATGGATTGGTCTTTTTGGGGAAGATCGGGGTCGGCGGTCCCCGCCTCCGCCCCGCCCCCGTCATCCTGACGAAAGTCAGGATCCAGGGTTGCGGGGCGCTGTCCTACTTGGCTCTGAATCCTGACTTTCGTCAGGATGACGGGATTGGGGTGGCGGTGCGGCGTGATGGGGCGGCGGTTTGTGCGGAAGGGCGGTGGGGTTGAACGGGGTTGGTGTCCCTGCCCTTCCCGTCCGTCATCCTGACGAGAGTCAGGATCCGGGGTTGCGCGGCGCTGTCCTGCTTGGCTCTGGATCCTGACTTTCGTCAGGATGACGGAATTGGGGTGGGGGTGCGGTGTGATCGGGGCGGCGGTTTGCGTGGAGAGCGTTGCGGCGGGCGGGGTTGGCGGCCCTGCCCTTTCCGTCCGTCATCCTGACGGAGGTCAGGATCCAGGGTTGCGGGGCGCTGTCCTGCTTGGCTTTGGATCCTAACTTTCGTCAGGATGACGGGCTGGGGTGGCGGTGCGCGCGGGGCCGTGGCGGCGGAGCGGTGCCGGCGCGCGCGGAGCGATGCCGGAGGGCGACCGCCGTGCGAAAGATAAGCGTATTGCTCCCGCATGACACACGCGGCTATCGTCGATGTGAACCGGCGTTGCCGGCATCGCACCAACCGGCCGTGCCGGTATGAGGAGACGCAGGTGAAGCTGGTACGCGGCGCATGGAAGCTGTTGGTCGGGATCAAGGATGCACTCGTCCTGATCGCGATGCTGCTGTTTTTCGGTCTCGTTTTCGCGGCGCTCAACGCGCGGCCGGGGACCAAGGCGATCAAGGACGGCGCGCTGGTGCTCGACCTGAACGGCTCGATCGTCGAGCAGCCCGCCGAACCCGCCGCCTTTGCCGCGCTGTCGGGACAGAATACGCCGAAGCAGTTCCGCCTGCGCGACGTGGTGCGCGCGATCGATACCGCGCGGACCGATGGCCGGGTGAAGGCGCTGGTGCTCGATCTCGACGGCTTTACCGGGGCCTATCCCGCCGCGCTGGGCGAGATCGGCGACGCGATCGCGCGCGTCCGCGCCGCCAAGAAGCCCGTGCTCGCCTATGCGACGGCCTATACCGACGGCAGCTACCGGCTGGCGGCCAATGCGAGCGAGGTCTGGGTCAATCCGCTGGGCGGCACGCTGTTCATGGGGCCGGGCGGCAACCAGCTTTACTATAAGGGGCTGATCGACAAGCTGGGCATCACGACGCATGTCTACCGCGTCGGCCGCTACAAGTCGTTCGTCGAGCCCTATACGCGCACCGACCAGAGCGACGATGCGCGCGCGGCGAGCCAGGCGCTGTACGGCACGCTGTTCGACCAGTGGCGCGAAGCGGTCGCCAAGGCCCGCCCCAAGGCGCAGATCGCGCAGTTCCTCGCGCGTCCCGACGCACTGGTGCTCGCCGCCAATGGCGACATCGCGACCGCGAACCTGCGCGCAGGGATCGTCGACAAGCTCGGCGACCGGACCGCGTTCGGCAAGCGCGTCGCCGCGATCGCCGGCGCCGACACGAGCAAGCCTGCGGGCAGTTTCAACACCATCACCTATGATTCCTGGGTCAAGGCCAATCCCCTGCCGACCGGCGGCGACGCGATCGGCGTGCTGACCGTGGCGGGCGACATCGTCGACGGCGAAGGCGGCCCCGGCACCGCGGCGGGCAAGACGATCGAGAAGGCGATGCTCGACGGGCTCGCCAAGAAGAACCTCAAGGCGCTGGTCGTGCGCGTCGATTCGCCGGGCGGATCGGTGCTCGCGTCCGAACGGATCCGGCTCGCGATCCTCGAGGCCAAGAAGAAGGGCCTGCCGGTGGTCGTGTCGATGGGCGGGCTCGCCGCGTCGGGCGGATACTGGGTGTCGACGCCCGCCGACGTGATCTTCGCCGAACCCGGCACGATCACCGGGTCGATCGGCATCTTCGGGATCATCCCGACGTTCGAGACCGCACTCGCCAAGATCGGCGTCACCACCGACGGCGTGAAGACGACGCCGCTGTCGGGGCAGCCCGACATCACCGCCGGCACGACCCCGATGTTCGACACGCTGATCCAGGCGGGGATCGAGAATGGCTATCGCCAGTTCATCGCGCGCGTCGCCGCGTCGCGCAAGCTGAGCCCGGCGCGGGTCGACGCGATCGGCCAGGGCCGCGTCTGGGATGGCGGCACCGCGCGCCAGATCGGGCTGGTCGACCGGTTCGGCACGCTGAAGGACGCGATCGCCGAGGCCGCCCGCCGCGCCAAGCTCGATCCGGCCAAGATCCATGCCGAATATCTCGAAAAGCCGCCGGGCGTCCTTGCCCAGCTCGCCGCCGGTTTCGACACGGGCGACGACGACACCACGACCGGCAGCGACGCGTTCGGCCGGATCGCGCTCGACCGCCGCCAGATGGTCGCGCGTGCGGTCGGCGACATGAAGCGGCTGGCGACATCGGGCTCGATCCAGGCACGCTGTCTCGAATGCGGCGGCATCGGCCCGAGTGCCGGCGACGGCGGCGACGCGCGGCTGCTCGACCTGCTGCTCGCGCGGATCGGCCTGTAATGCCGGGCGCGTCGCCCGCGATCGGGACGGCCGGGGCCATCACGATCCGGGCGGCGCGACCCGAAGACGCCGCCGCGATCGCCGCGATCTATGCGCCGCACGTGCTGGTGGGGACGGTCTCGTTCGAGACCGACGCGCCCGACGCACGGCAGATGCGGACGCGGATGGCGGCATCGGACGGGCTCTATCCCTGGCTGGTCGCGACGGTGGGGGATGCGGGCGGGGTGATCGCGTTCGGCTATGCCGGACGGTTCCGCGAGCGCGCCGCCTATCGCTTCGTCGTCGAGACCACGGTCTATGTCGCGGATGCGGCGCAGCGCCAGGGCGCGGGGCGGCTGTTATATGAGGCGCTGATCGACACGCTGCGCGCGCAAGGCTTCACCCAGGCGATCGGGGTGATCGCGCTGCCCAATGACGGATCGATCCGGCTGCACGAATCTGTCGGGTTCCGCCGCGCCGGGGTCTACCGCGCGGTCGGGTACAAGAACGGCCAGTGGATCGATGTCGGCCACTGGCAATGCGCGCTGAACGATGCGGCGGTGCCACCGGTCGAGCCGCGCCGCTTTGCCGAGGTCGGCGTCGTGCGCGGCTGACTGCGGACTAGCGGCGTGCGCGATAGGCGGGCAGCGCGAGGTGGAAGCGGATCGCGGCGGCGCGCAGGCTGAACCCCGCGCTCGCCGCGACGACCGCGGACCAGCCGATCGGCACGCCCAGCAGCACCAGCCCGACATAGCTCGCCGCGGCGAGCGCCGCCGCGGTGACATAGAGTTCGGGACGCATCAGGATCGAGGGTTCGCCCGCGAGCACGTCGCGGATGATCCCGCCGAAACAGGCGCTCATCACCCCCATCAGCACGGCGGGGACGGGCGGCACGCCGTAACCGAGCGCCTTGGCCGCGCCGAACACCGCATAGGCGGCGAGCCCGATCGCATCGAACCAGCCCAGCGCCTCGTCGCGCCACCAGCGTTCGGGCGTGATCCAGATCACCAGCGCGACGATCAGGCACATGCTGGCGGCGCGCGCGTCGTGCACCCAGAAGACCGGCGCGTCGATCAGCAGGTCGCGCACCGTGCCCCCACCGACCCCGGTGATCAGCCCGAAGAAGATCGCGGTGACGACGGTCTGCCCGCGCTTGGCCGCAGCGAGCGCGCCCGAGGCGGCGAACACCGCGAGCCCGGCGAGATCGAGCCAGCGCGCGGCGGCGGGAAGGACGTCGGGCGACAGGATCGTGACGGGCAGCATCCCCCCGGCCTAGCCGCTGTGGCGCGCGACACAAGCGAGGCCGCACCCGCGACCGGATTTTGCGCGATTTCCCGATTGATGACGAACTTATCCACAGGCGGGGATAATTTTTTGTGGATAACGGGGAAAAGTGCCCGGACAGCCCGTTTGCGGGGCGCAATTTTGCCGGTTCTTATCCTTTTGTGCACAGCCTGTGGATAACTTGCTGTGGATAACGGGGACAGATTGCTGTGCCTGCACGACCCAGGATGCCCGGAGCGAAGATGAACGCGACGTTGTTTTGGGTTCATGCAACCGGGGGTAAACGCCGGCCGTTACGGACACAGATCATTACAAACGGGAGTAGATTTTATGCGTAAGTTGATCATGGCACTCAGCGCGACCGCCCTCGTCCTGCCGACGCTCACGGTGCCGATCTCGGCTGCGGATGCGCAGCGCGGCAAGCGCGAATGGCGCGGTCGCGACGGCCGGACCTATTGCAAGAAGAGCAACGGCACGACCGGCACGATCATCGGCGGCGTCGGCGGCGCGCTCCTCGGCCGCACGGTCGACACGCGCGGGGACCGCACGGTCGGCACGCTCGGCGGCGCGGTCCTGGGTGGCCTGGCCGGTCGCGCGATCGACAAGGGCACGAGCAACAATAATCGTCGTTGCCGCTAAACCACGCACCGCATTGCGGACTGATGCGTTGAAGGGGGGCGTCGCGGGAAACCGCGGCGCCCTTTTTCATGTTTCGAAGGATCCGATGATGACGACACGCAGCGGTTCGGCCAGCTATGAAGGCCTTGGCAAGAGCGGCAAGGGCCATGTCTCGACGCAGTCGGGCGTTTTGTCCGACTCGCCGTACGGCTTCAACACGCGGTTCGAGAACGAGCCCGGCACCAACCCCGAAGAACTGATCGCCGCCGCGCATGCGAGCTGCTTCACCATGGCGCTGAGCTTCGCGCTCGCGGCCAAGGGCTATGAGGCGGGCACGCTCGAGACGAGCGCGAAGGTGACGCTCGACAAGGATGGCGACGGGTTCAAGATCACCAAGTCGGCGCTGACGCTGAACGCGAAGGTCGAGGGCATCTCGGCCGACGAGTTCGCGACGATCGCGGCGGACGCCAAGGCGAACTGCCCGGTGTCGAAGGTGCTGAATGCTGACATCACGCTCGACCACACGCTTGCCTGATCGACGCGCCGGCATGCGGATCGCCGCGACCGTCGCCCTCGTCCTGCTCGGTGCGGGGCTCGAGGCGGGGGTCGCTGGTGCCGCCGCGGCCGGTGCACAGACGATCGCCGGCGGCGCACGACGCGACGCCGGCGACTGGCAGCGATACCGCGCCTATGATCATGATCGCCCCGAACCGGGGCAGCGCGGCTATTCCGCGGACCGGTATTTTCGCGATGCCCGCTATTATGCGGTGCGCCGGCTGAGTCGGGCGGATCGGCTGTATCGCGGCGCCGATGGTCGCTATTATTGCCGCCGCGAGGACGGGACGACCGGGCTGATCACCGGCGGGCTGGCCGGCGGCGTGCTCGGCAACATTGTCGCGCGCGGTGAGTCACGGCTGATCGGCACGCTGGTCGATACGCGCGGCGGCGCGCTGCCCGGCCGGTCGGTCGATCGCGGCCGGATCCGCTGCCGCTGACCCCAAGACTCCTGCGATCAGATGATGCCGCCGCCGAGCATCAGCCGCAGCGTGAAGATGATGATCAGCACGATGTTGAGATTGCGCCCGGCATTGCTCGACGACAGTGCCCCGACCGCAGCACCGACGATGCCGATCGGGATGACCAGCCAGTTCATCCAGCCGAGCAGCGGGAAGAAGGCGACGAGACCCAGCGCGAGGGTGACGAGGCCGATGAGGATCGAGACGAGGTTGAGCATGACCCGGACATGGCGTCTCGGCAGGTCGCAGGCAAGATCGCGGGCCGGCCGGCCGCGCATACCGCGACAACGCTTTCTTCATCCGCGCTCCGGCATTGATGGCGGGTGATGACCCGTTCCGCCCGCATGATCCGCCTGCCCGCTCTGGCGCTTGCCCTGCCGCTCGCGCTGATCGCATGCGGCGAGCCCGCGGTCGATCAGCAGGACCCGACGAGCCTCGAAGCGGCGTTGAGCAACGGCAATGCGGGCGACCCGGCGCTGAACGCCGCGCTCGCGGGTCAGATCATGGTCGACCCGACGCTGACGCAATCGTCGAACGACGACGCGATCCGCCCGCCGCCCGAACCGATGGGCGGGGCGATGCCACCCGAGGAAGCAGGCCGCCGCGCCGATACGGTCGATCCGCGCACGCTGAAACGCGCGCCCGCTGCTGCCGGTGACTGTCCCGCCTGCCGCCAGGCCGACGCGGCGCTGACGCTGGGCGCGCTGGCCGAGCGGCAGACGTTTCCGAACGCGGCGGCGTGCGCGCGGACGATCGGCTATTCCGCGCTCTGGGCGAATCGCCTGGCCGCCGACCTGCCGCTCTATCCCGATGCGCAGCTGTCGGAGGCGGCGGGTTCCGACCAGGCCGGCTGCCGGCTGCGCGTCGTGCATTTTTCGAGTCGGGCGACGCCGCAGCGGCTGCTCGACTTCTATTATACGCGCACCGCCGACACGGGCTATTCGGCCGACCACCGCAGCGATGGCCGCCGGCACGTGCTCGGCGGTATGCGCGGCGGCGATGCCTATAGGGTGTATGTCACGCCGCGCATGGGGGGCGTCAGCGACGTCGATCTGGTCTCCAACGCCGGGCACTGAGCGACGCCGCCGTGTCCAAGGGCGAGCGCCGCGCATGCCCGTCAAGCGCGGCTTTCCGTTTTCCGCGATTCGCGCTAGGGCGCGGGCATGTCTCCCCTTCTCTATGTCATGGTCGGTGGCGCGGTCGGATCCGGCGCGCGCTATCTGACCGGGCGCGCGATGACCGCGCTGCTCGGTGCCGGCTATCCGTTCGGCACGCTGGCGGTGAACCTTGTCGGCGGGCTGCTGATGGGCGTGCTCGTCGGCGTGCTCGCGCGCCATTCGGCGCCCGAGGGCTGGCGACTGCTGCTCGGCGTCGGCGTGCTCGGCGGGTTCACGACCTTTTCCTCCTTCTCGCTCGACGTCGTCACGATGATCGAGCGTGGCGCGCCGGGCCTCGCGCTCGGCTATGTTCTGGTGTCGGTGATCGGTTCGATCGCCGCGTTGTTCGCGGGTCTCTCCGCAGTAAGGGCCGTCGCATGACTGCGGGCAAACACGATAGCGATACGAATTTCCGCGAGTTCAACGTCGGGTTCGACGATGACGGCATCCGGCTGGACCGGTGGTTCAAGCGGCATCTGCCCGAGACGAGCTTCACGACGGTGGCGATGTGGGCGCGGACCGGCCAGCTGCGCGTCGACGGCGCGCGCGCGACGCCCGGCGACCGGATCGCCGCGGGCCAGATGCTGCGCGTGCCACCGCCCGAGGCGGACAAGGCCACCGCCGACGTCGACGCGCCGCGGCGCGTGCGCGAGCGGGTGATCCTGTCGGACGAGGAGACCGAAGCCGCGCAGGCGATGGTCATCCACAAGGATTTCCAGGCGTTCGTGCTGAACAAGCCGCCGGGTCTGGCGACGCAGGGCGGCACCAAGACGACGCAGCATGTCGACGGGCTGCTCGATGCGCTCCAGTATGACAATGAGGGCCGGCCGAAGCTGGTCCACCGGCTCGACAAGGATACGTCGGGCGCGCTGCTGGTGGCGCGGACGAGCCGCGCGGCGGCGTTCTTTGCCAAGGCGTTTTCGGGGCGGACTGCGCGGAAAGTCTATTGGGCGCTGGTGGTCGACGTGCCGTCGATCGAGGACGGCATGATCGAGCTGCCGATCGGCAAGCAGCCCGGCACCGGCGGCGAGAAGATGCATGTCGACGAGGCCGAGGGCGCGCCCGCGCGGACCCGGTACCGCGTGATCGAGCGCGCGGGCAACCGCGCCGCCTGGGTCGAGCTGCAGCCCTTTACCGGTCGCACGCACCAGCTGCGCGTCCACATGGCGGCGATCGGCCATCCGATCGTCGGCGACGGCAAATATGGCGGCGCGGCGGCGTTCCTGACCGGCGGGATCTCGCGCAAGATGCATCTGCATGCGCGCCGCATCAAGGTGGACCATCCCGATGGCGGGTCGATCGACGTGACCGCCGAACTGCCGACGCATTTTGCGGAAAGCCTGAAGCAGCTGGGCTTCGAGGAGTCGCTCGGCAACGCGCTGGTGCTCGACGAGAAGACCGCGCCGTCGCGCGAGGAGATCAAGTCGCGCGCCAGGGCGCATGCCAAGTCGGTGCGCAAGGAACGCCGCGGCGAACGGCGCGGGCGCGGTGTGGTCGAGGAGAAGACGGCGGGGGGCAAGCCTGCGGGGCCGAAGACGGGTGGTTCGCGGACCGGCGCGGGGTCGAAATTCGGCGCGCCCAGGAGTGGGCCGCGGGTCGAGGGTGCCAAGCCTGGTGGCCGGGGTCGTCCGGGGGGGAAGCCGAGTGGGCCTAGGAGCGGGCCTGGGTCGCGGTGATCTAG
>NZ_JPDP02000154.1:0-1671 GCF_000732685.2 Sphingomonas sp. STIS6.2 | reverse complement strand
AGCCTGGTGGCCGGGGTCGTCCGGGGGGGAAGCCGAGTGGGCCTAGGAGCGGGCCTGGGTCGCGGTGATCTAGCGGGGTGGTCTCGCCCATATCCAGTACCACCCCGGCGAAGGCGGGGGTCCAGTTGGAGAGGTTGCAGTAACCGGGGGCTGCGCGCCGTTAGCACCGTCCCCCAACTGGGCCCCGGCCTTCGCCGGGGTGGTGGTGATTGTTGGGTGCCCTCCCGTTCCCCCGCGGGGGCGGGGGTCCAGTTGGGGAGGTTGCAGTAATCGGGTGCTGCGCTTCGTCAGCAACGTCCCCCAACTGGACCCCGGCCTTCGCCGGGGTGGTGGTGGTGGTGGTGCCCCCTGCCCGTTCCCCCGCGGGGGCGGGGGTCCAGGGGGCATGATCGGCAGCTCTGCTTAACGTCAGTCCCCCGCCTTTGCGGGGGAACATGACGATGCGCGTTCCGGTTTGGCGTTCCCTCGTTCGCCCGGCTGATCTACGAGACGGGGATGCGCTGGAAAATCTCATGATCCGCCTCGCCGTGTTCGATTGCGACGGGACGCTCGTCGACAGTCAGGCGAATATCTGCGTCGCGTGCGAGCGGGCGTTCGAGACGGCCGGGCTCGTCCCGCCGCCGCGCGCCGCGATTCGGCGGATCGTCGGGCTCAGCCTGGTCGAGGCGATGCAGATCCTGGTGCCGCAGGGCGACGAGGCGCTGCACCGCACGCTCGCGACCGACTACAAGGCAGCCTTCCATGCGATGCGGACGAGCGGCGAGCTGATCGAGGAGCCGCTGTTCGAGGGGATCGCCGACGTGCTGGCGACGCTCGCCGACGATGGCTGGAGGCTGGGCGTCGCAACGGGCAAGTCGGACCGCGGGCTCGCGCATGTCCTCGCCGCGCACGGCATCGCCGACCGGTTCGTGACGCTGCAGACCGCGGACCGGCATCCCTCCAAACCCGACCCGGCGATGCTGTTCGCGGCGATCAGGGAGGCGGGCGCGACCCCCGCCACGACCGCGATGATCGGCGATACGAGCTATGACATGGCGATGGCACGCGCGGCGGGCGCACGCGCGGTCGGCGTCACCTGGGGCTATCACGCGGTCGACGAGCTGGCGGAGGCCGGCGCGGACGTCGTCGCCGAGACGGTGCCGGCGCTGCGTCATCTGGTGAGCGCGTCGTGACGGAGGCCGATCGCCTGGCGCAGCGGCGCTGGTTCGTGCTGGTCGGCGTGCGACTTGCTGGCGTGGCGGGCGCGGTGCTCGGGCTGGTGCTGATCGCGCGCGCCTATAGCTGGGGGCCGAAGATCCTCGGCACCGCGATCGTGCTGTCGGCGATGGCGATGATCGCGATCGTGCCGCGCAGCCTGGCGCAGCGCTGGCGCACGCCCACCGAATGACCGGACAGGACGCATGAAGAGATTCTGGACAGACGTCGCGATCGATGCGGATCGCGTGGTGACGCTCGACGGCAAGCCGGTCCGCACGCCCGGGCGACGGCCGCTCGCACTGCCGACCGATGCGCTGGCACAGGCGGTGGCGGAGGAATGGCGCAGCGTCGGCGAGACGATCGATCCGCGGACGATGCCGCTGACCGGCCTCGCCAACGCCGCGACCGATCCGATCGCGAACGATCCGGCGCAGTTCGCGGCCCGGCTGGCGGCGTATGGCGAGAGCGACCTGC
>NZ_JPDP02000153.1:5434-9927 GCF_000732685.2 Sphingomonas sp. STIS6.2 | reverse complement strand
TTCACGCCGCCCGAATTATCGGTACCGCCGGTGGTGCCGATCGCCTCCATGCCGTTGATCCGGACACGCGTATAGTCGGGGCCGAGGCCCCGCACTGAGATGTTGCGGCCTTCGCCGTTGACGCGGCTGATCGAGACGCCGGGGATGCGCTGCAACGATTCCGCCAGGTTGAGGTCGGGAAACTCGGCGATGTCTTCCGCCTTGATGACGTCGACGGTCGCGGTCTGCGTGCGCTTGATGTTGATCGCGCTGTTCAGGCTCGCGCGGAACCCGGTCACGACGATATCCGGCGCATCCGCAGCGAGCGGCGCACCGGTCACGTTCTGCTCGGGCGGCAGGGCAGGGGAAGCGGGGGGAGTGTCGGTATCGGTGGTGTTGCCAGCGGCGCGCGCTTCCTTCTGCGCGGTCGTTTCCGGCACGCTCTGGGCGTGGCCCATCGTCGCCAGAGAGCAGGCGACGATCGCGCTCGACATGGCCAACACGGATTTGAAGCTGCGGATCCCAGTCATACTCACTCCCCTAACTCCGGCACGATGTGCCCGCTGCCGGCTTCGTTGGAGCCGGTCTGTCGCAATCTGTGTTAGGCCGGGTGCGGTCGCCTAAGCCAATCTCATTCCGACATCGATCGATGCGAACGATGCACTGATCGAAGACCCGCATAACGCTTCGTTCTCGGATCAAGTCATGGGTTGGCTCGATCAACCCGTTTTAGGACTTGGACCGACCCCATTCTGGTCGATACACCGAACTCGAACACTCGCGCAGATCGAGTGCTGGACTGGAGAGCGAAGCATGACGATCGCCGCATCATCCCCCGCCGAAGATGCGGTCGCAGGAGGCGTGACCGGGCGTCCGACCGCGGTGCGATACCGCGTGATCGCGCTCATCTTCCTGATCACGTCGATCAACTATGCCGACCGTGCGACCTTCTCGATCGCGGGGTCTGCTGCATCGACCGAACTCGGGCTGTCGTCGGTACAGACCGGCTTTATCCTGTCCGCCTTCGCCTGGGCCTATGTCCTCGCGCAGATCCCCGGCGGGCTGCTGCTCGACAAGTTCGGTACGAAGCGCGTCTATGCTGGTGCAATCCTCGCTTGGTCGCTGTTCACGGCCACACAGGGGCTGACCGGGGTGATCGCGGGCGTGTCCGCAGTTGCCATGCTGTTTGTGCTGCGGTTTCTCGTCGGCCTTGCCGAGGCGCCGTCGTTTCCTGGCAACGCCCGCCTCGTCGCCGCCTGGTTTCCCGGTGCCGAGCGTGGCACCGCGTCGGCGATCTTCAATTCGGCGCAGTATTTCTCGCTCGTCGCCTTCGCCCCGCTGATGGGCTGGCTGGTGCACAGCTATGGCTGGCGCGCGGTGTTCTGGGTGATGGGCGCGATCGGCCTGGCTGCGACGGCACTGTTCGTCCGCTACATCCACAGCCCGGTCCGCCATCCGAAGATCAACGCCGCCGAACTCGCGCATATCGAGGCGGGCGGCGGGCTGATCCGGATGGAGGATGCTGCCAATCGCCCGCAGGCCTTCTCGTGGACGAACCTGCGCCAGCTGCTCGCGAACCGGATGCTGCTCGGCATCTATCTCGGCCAGTATTGCATCAACGTGCTGACCTATTTCTTCGTCACCTGGTTCCCGATCTACCTGGTCAAGGAACGCGGGCTGAACATCATGGAAGCCGGCTTCGCCGCCGCCGCACCAGCGCTGTGCGGCTTCGTCGGCGGGCTCGTCGGTGGCTACACGTCCGACCTGCTGCTCAAGCGCACCGGCTCGATCGACATCGCGCGCAAAGTGCCGCTGGTGTTCGGGATGCTGCTGGCGACGCTGATCATCGCCTGCGTGTTCGTCGAGGGGGAATGGCTGGTCGTCACGCTGATGGCGGTTGCGTTCTTCGGCAAGGGCGTCGCGTCGCTCGGTTGGGCAGTGATGTCGGACGTCGCGCCAAAGCAGCTCGCCGGGCTGACCAGCGGGGTGTTCAACATGTTCGGCAACGTCGCCGGGATCGTCACGCCGATCGTCATCGGCTTTATCGTCGGCGCTACGGGCTCGTTCGATTGGGCGCTGGTGTTCGTTGGCGCGCATTGCCTGCTCACGATCTTCTCGTTCCTGGTGATCGTCGGTCCGATCCGCCGTGTCGAGCTGGCCGCATGACCGTCGATCGACGTACGCTGCTCGGGGGTGCCGCGGCCGCACTCGCCACATTGCCTGCCGCCGTTCGTGCGGCGCCAGCGACGTTGCGGGTTACAACGCCTATGGCAGCGCCGGAATGGGCCGTCCTGCAACGCCGCTTGCTCACTGCCAATGCCGAAGCCTGCGAAGCGTTCTACGCAAAGTATATCGACAGTCGCGGCTGGCTGCGCGTGTTCGAGCGCTGGGGTGCGAACGATGGTCCCGACGATGCGGCGGAAGCAACGAACGACTGGGCGATCCTGCACGCGCTGGGCGGTCCCGATCGTATCCGCGACCTGTACGCACGGGCGTGGGAGGGTCACCTCAAGCAGTTCACCGCCGCGCGCACGGTCGACGTGCCGATCGCACGCAAGGGGATGTATTTTCGCGAGTTTCCTGTCCAGATGGACTGGCAGCACAATGCGGAAGGGCTGACGACCTTCAACATGATGGGGCTGTCCGGCCCGCGCGACCTGAAGCTGATCGAGCGCACGCGTCGCTACGCCGACTTCTACACCGGCCGCGATCCGACCACACGCAACTACGACCCCAAGCTGCGGATCATGCGCAGCCTGATGAACGGAAGTCGGGGGCCGATGCTGCGCCGCGCGACCGAGCTCGACTGGGCGGGCGATCCGTTCGCCGCCGGCGAACGCTTCCACATGGAACACGGCGAGACGACGTACGCGCAGACGCTCGCGCATTATGCCGACTATGGCGACGTCGTCGGCGACAATCCGCTCAACCTTCAGGCGACGACGATAGGGCTCAACGCGTATGCGCTGGGGGCAGGGGATCGATACCGGACCTGGGCGCTCGACTATCTCGACGCGTGGGTTGGCCGGGCAAAAGCGAACGGCGACATCATCCCCAGCCGCGTCGGTCTGGATGGCATCGTCCCGCGCGACTGGTGGAGTGGCGTCTATGGCTGGGGCTTCTCGCCGATCGTGCCGCAGACCGGCAAGCGCGAGAACCGCAACCGCATACCCCGTTCGATCACCGCGTTCATGACCGGCACGCTGCTGACCGGCGATCAGCGCTATATCGACGTCTGGCGCCGCCAGACCGCGCGGATCAATGCACAGGCCAAGACGATCGGCGGTGTGCTGTCTACGCCGACGATGCACGGTGCGGACGGCTGGTATGGCTGGCAACCTGGTCCGTTCAAGACCAACGGCTTCGAGATATGGTACATGTCGCAGGCGCCCGCCGACCGCGCGGCTGCCGGCGATCATCCGTGGGTGAGCTTCCTCGAAGGCAAGAACCCGAGCTACGCCGTAACCGCGTTGCGCGCGGACCTGAAGGCCGTCGCCGACCGGGTCGCTGCGCGCGTGTCCGATCCGACGACGCCGGAAACCCGGCTCGCAGACTGGCCGATCGACATTAACCCGGCCAACGTCACCAGCCTAGTCCAGCTGATGACCGGCGGCCTGCACATTGCCCGCCCGTCCTGGTCGAAGACTTCGCCATCGCAAGGCGGCGTCCCGCTCCACTGCCGGCTCCGCTATTTCGACGCGGATCGCAAACGCGCCGGCGTGCCGGAGGACGTCACTGCGCTCGTGCATACGCTGGGCGACACGACGACCGATGTGACGCTGGTAAACCTGAGCAACAGCCAGCCGCGGACGGTGGTGGTGCAAGGCGGCGCCTATGCCGAGCACCGGATAGACGCTGTGACGATCGACGGCCGCACGACCGACGTCGCCGGCGCCGCGGTCACGATCCGGCTCGAGCCCGGCGCCGGTGCGCGCTTGAGCCTGCGCATGCGCCGCTACGCCAACCGCCCGACGCTCGCCTTTCCGTGGGACCGCTAGCCGCCCGGCTTGATATACGGCGCAACCGCGAACAGCAGGCGTTCCTCGCGCCGGGGATCGTCTTCCATCCGCACTGCCCGATCGAAGATCATCGTCGAGCGTCGCACCAGATCATAGTGACGCCAGATCGGCACGCTCGCACAGTTCGGATCGCCGGTCCGCGCCATCGCGATGAACGCATCCGCCATCCGCCCGGCCAGCCGTCTCGCCTCCGGCCCATCACCCGTCCGCGCGCTCGGCTGCTGCGTATTGTCGAACACTAGGCCGATATCGAGCGTATGGAACGCGCCGAGCACGCCGCCCGCCTCCGGCGAAGGAAAGTCGAGCTGATACATCCAGGTCGGCGCACCGATCTTCGCGCGTTCCTCGGCCTGGATCAGATGCCCGGGCCAGGACCGACCCGCGGTCGATGCCGCCAGCAGGATCTGCCCCGGCGTCCGATCGGGATAGAGGTCGCGGTAGCGCGCGATGACGTGATCGGGGGCGAGGTCCTTGGTCATCTCCCGCACCAACCGC
>NZ_JPDP02000153.1:5219-5424 GCF_000732685.2 Sphingomonas sp. STIS6.2 | reverse complement strand
GTCTCGTCATGCGTATTGCCGACGATCAGCGGGATATGCGCCGCCTCGCGCGGGGCGTCGGGAAAGAACGGATGACGCGTCAGCACATGATGATCGAGCGTTGAGGTAAAGCTGATCTCACCCTTGCCTTCGATCGGATCGGTCGTCGCCATCGCCTCGACCAGCCGATTGATCGGCAGCACCTTCAGCGTCGGAAAGTCGCTCG
>NZ_JPDP02000153.1:0-5209 GCF_000732685.2 Sphingomonas sp. STIS6.2 | reverse complement strand
CGGATCGGTAGCGCCCAGCGCCTCCACCACCTTCTCGACCGGCAGTGTCAGCAATGGCGACAGATCGGTCTCGGCTACGCCCGCCTTCGCCATGAACGCCCGCGACCGGATCGTCGCGTGGTTCGGCCCGGCCGCCGTAACGTGCTGGCCGCTCATCGTCGCGGCGGCGTGAAACAGCGGGCGCGCCTCCGCCATCGCCATCAGCGTGACGATCTTGGCGCCACCACCCGATTGGCCAAACAGCATCACTCGCCCCGGATCGCCGCCGAACGCCGTGATGTTGTCGCGCACCCATTGCAGCGCGAGGACGATGTCGAGATTGCCGACGTTCCCCGACTCCGCCGGCCCGCCAAGCTGCGCGAGATACGCGTAGCCGAGCGCCGCCAGCCGGTGGTTCAAGGTAACGACCACCACGTCGCCGCGCCGCACAAGATTGCCGCCATCATACAGCGGATCGGACCCGGACCCGTGCGCATGCGCGCCGCCGTGGATATAGACCATGACCGGCCGGCGCGACGCGTCGAGCGCAGGCGTCCAGACGTTGAGGAACAGGCAATCCTCGCTGGTCGCCTCGGTCGCCTTGGTCTGTGGCGAGGCTGCGCCGTAGTGCGTCGCGTCGGCAATGTCGTTCCACGGCGTCGGCGGCACCGCATGCGCAAACCGCCGCGCCCGCGTATCCGCGCCGTAGCGCACCCCGCGAAAGACCAGCACGTCCCGGTCGACCGTCCCGCGCACCCGCCCGTATCGCGTCGTCGCGACGGGGCTCGCCGGTGTACGCGCAGCAACCAGCGCCGGTGTCGCTACGAGCCCGGCGAGCACCGCGCGCCGGTCGATCACGCCGCGGTTTCGGCGCACAGTCGCCGCATCGGCTCCAGCGCCGGGTTACCGTTGTCGCGCCGCCACGCCATGTGCAGCTCGACCGGCTTCTCGGGCTCGGTCGCAAGCCGGCGGAACTGCACGTCGTTCATGTGCAGCCCCGATGCGGATTCCGGCACGATTGCCGCGGCGAGGCCGGCATGGACGAGCCCCAGCATCGAATGGATCTGCGTCACGTGCTGGACATAGTGCGGCGACACGCCGGCCGCGTCGAACAGCCCGATAAGCATCTGGTGGAAATACCCCGCGCCCTGCCGCGCATACATGATCAGCGGCAGGCCATCGAAATCACCCAGTTCGAGCACCGCCTTCGCCTGTCGCGGATCCCCCGCGGGTAGCGCGACGACGAGCGGCTCGACCTGTACGCAGACGGTGTCGAACTCGTGACGATCGAGCGGCGGCCGCACGAAGCCGATGTCGATCAGCCCGGTCAGCAGCGCATCGACTTGGTCGGTCGTCACCATCTCGCGCAGTTCGAGGTCGATATTGGGCAGGCTCGCTCTCGCTTGCGCGACGATCTGCGGCACCAGATTATACCCCGACACCGCGGTGAAGCCGATCGCTACGCGTCCCGCATCGCCCTTCGCCACGCGCCGCGCCGACAGCGCCGCACTCTCCGACAGCCGGACGATCCGCCGCGCCTCGATCAGGAACACGCGACCGGCGGGCGTCAGGCTCACCTGCCGGCTGGTGCGTTCGAGCAGCGTCACGTCGAGGATCCGCTCGAGCAGCTGGATTTGTCGGCTGAGCGGCGATTGCGTCATGTTCAGGCGCTGTGCCGCGCGCCCGAAATGGAGTTCCTCGGCGGCGGCGACGAAGCAGCGAAGCTGGCTGAGTTCGAACATCATCGCCGCACTATCCGTCGGTTTTCGCCCGCTGTCACGCCGCCTTGGCAAGAGCGGTGGGGGCGACCTTCTCGATCAGCACGCGGAGCCGCTCGTCCTCGGCTGCGGACAAATCGGTCAGCGGCGAGCGCACCGGCCCGGCATCGCGGCCGACGACACGCATGCCCGCCTTGACGATTGACACCGCATAACCGCGGCCCTGGTTGCGCAGCGTGATGTAGGGCAGCACGAAATCGCGCAGCTGGTTCAGCACCTCGACCCGGTCGTCGGCGCGCACGGCCTTGTAGAACGCCAGCGCCCATTCGGGCAGGAAGTTGAAGATCGCCGACGAATAGGTCGTGACGCCCATCGTTAGATACGGCGTCGCGAACGTTTCGGCGGTCGGCAGGCCGCCGATATAGGTCAGCCGGTCGCCCATTCGCGCATAGACGCGCGTCATCAGCTCGATGTCGCCGACGCCGTCCTTGAAGCCGACGAGGTTGGGATTGCGGTCGCACAGCCCGGCCAGCGTATCGTCGTCGAGGATCGCATTGTCGCGGTTGTAGACGATCACGCCTAGCCCGGTCGCCTTGCAGACCGCCTCGACATGCGCGGCAAGCCCCTCCTGCTTCGATCCGACCAGATAGGGGGGCAGCAGCAACAGGCCGTCCGCGCCGGCCTTCTCCGCATCGCGTGCGATCCCGGTGGCGATCGCGGTGCCGTAGCCACAGCCCGAGATCACCGGCAGACGTCCGCCGGCTTCGGCCACCGCGGCGCCGACGACCTGCGCGACTTCGGCTGGCGTCAGCGAAAAGAACTCGCCCGTGCCGCCCGCCGCGAACAGGCCGGACAGTTCGTGCTCGAGCATCCAGGCGCAATGCTTTCGATACCCGTCCTCGACGAACGCGCCGTCGGCATCGAAATGCGTGACGGGAAACGACAGTAATCCGCCGCCAAGGCGCTGCGCCATCTCAGTCGGGCTCATGGTCGTCATAACGTGCATCCCCTCGATCGTTTGGTCCGCGCTCGTGTCGCAGCCATGTCGAGGATCTTGGTAGGTTGCGTGGCCGTGCGGGTCCAAACCAAAGGCGCGCTCGATCAATGCGCGTAGTAGCTCGATCTCGTTGGGGCATGATCTTCCTACCGCGCGAGGCTTGGTAGTATGTGAATTCGATCGCAATCTTGACACTATTTATCGGTGGAATCGAGACCGGACGACAACCCACGGATGGTCGGGCAATCGGCGTTCCCAAATATGTCACTTCACGACTGCCATGGCTGTTTGTCTTCCATGTGGACCGTACAGAAAGCGGAGCGAGTTGACGTCCAACCAAATAAACGAATGGCCAACGTAGGAAAGCGGGAAAGACCGCGCGAATGTCGGTGTAATCTTGTTTTGAGGACCGCTGCCGCCTTTCGTACAAATATGAACCAGCGTCCGAAGTTGGGAAGTGAGGGAAGAGGCCTGAACGTCTGCTTGTGGGTCGAAGCCGATAAAGCCGTGACGTTTCCGGTCTAGCGAGGCTGTTGACCGGCCGGCCCAATTGCTCCCAATCGCGGCTCATTCTGGCGCTCAGCAGGTGGCAGGCGCTGCATACTGGACCAGATCATATGGTCCGCCATAACGCCGACGATGATTGCAACCGCGTAGGCGACCAGGTCCCATAGCGAGAACACGCGCCCAAGGAGCAGCTTGCCGGGCAAGGTCAGCCGAAAGGCGTCGAGCAGCGGCGTGTGATAGAGCTTGAAGACTTCGACGCAAAACGCGATCGCGCTCGATACGAGAGCGCTGCGCATGAGCTGCCAAAGCGGGCGAACGGACGAAACGATCCAGTAGATCATGAGCGCCCACATCAGCGATCCGCCATGTTTGACGAAGGCGTGCGGGAGCCCGAGCGGCGCCAGCCTGATCGTGAGACCAGTCGCGATGGTGGCGACGATCATCAGCGCCGATAATGCGACCGGCCTTCCTCGCACGATCTACGCCTTCCGCGTTGGCACGGCGGCGCATGCCGGCAGCGTGACGAGGAAGCCCGCGCCTCTGCCGTCGTCCCGGTCGAGCAATATCATGCTGTGATGCGCATGGAGCAGCGAGCGGATGATTGGCAGCCCTAGCCCGGTGCCGCCCGATGTACGACGGCTGGTGAAGAAGGGTTCGAAGATGCGGTCGCGATCGCCGGCAGGAATGCCTGGGCCGTCGTCCCGGAACGCCAATTCTACAAAACCGCCCGCTGCCCGTGCCGCGATTGAGACCCGGGATGCGGCAGCCTGTCGGCTGTTCTCGATTAAGCCGGTTAGCACCGTCTCGATCACCGCCGACGGCACAGCGACGCTCGGCAGCGCCGCGGCCGGTTCCGGCACGACGTTGAAGTCGGCACCAGTGAAGGCATCCGCCACACGGCGCATGACGTCGGACAGGTCCGTGGCGGCGCCCTCTACAACCTCGGCCATATCGGCGCGGGCGAGGTCGAGCAGGCGACTGACGAGCTGGTTCAGGCGCGCCGCATCCGCGCCGATGTTGGCGAGGAACCGTTCGCGATCTGCTGCGCCCATGTCGGAATGGTCCTGGAGCAACTCGACCGCACCGCCGATCCCGGCCAAGGGCGTCTTAAACTCATGGCTGACCGCGTGCGCGAAATCGCGCAGGTAGCGGGAGCGCCGTTCGATTGCCTCGGCCATTACGCCGAAGTCTTGGTAGAGCGCTTGGATCTCGACGGCGGCGGTGGTCGGGGCAGGCGGCACCGACCCCCCGCCGCTCGCGACCGCCCGCGTCGCGTCGCCCAGCGCCTCGACTGGCCGGACGATGCCGCGCGAAAGCAGCCCGCTCAGAACGACCAACGTCGCGAAGATCAGCACGATGCCGAGCGCGATCTTGCCCCGATCCTCGTAGATCCCAGCAAGCAGCACGCGCGGGGAGCGTGACAGCAACAGCACGCCGATGACGCGCCCGTCGGCGACGATCGGGTGGGCGTGGTGGATGCGCAGGTCCGACGCCCGGCTCAACCATTCGAGCACGTAGTGCTGCCGGTAGGCGCCATTGCGGCGGAGCGTCGTCGCCCGCTGGCCGTCCAGCGCCGATCGCACCTCTGGCAGATCGGCGTAGGAGGCTCCCGTCTGTGAACCAACGAGGATGCGGCCGTTCGCGTCGAGCAGCAGGATCGATGCCAGCGTGGTGCGCGAGGTCAGCTGCAGGACTGGCCGCATATGATGGCCCCAGACGAGCGTTGCGCGCCCCTCCGGTCCTGCCGAGGGCCGGGGCTTGGGTCGCTCCGGCAGGATGCGCGTCATGCGCAGATCGACCGACGGCGGCTGTGGGACAATCTGCTGCGGCAGCGCGCGCGCGTGAACGCCCGGCCATTCGACGATCGCCGCAGCCGCCAGTGCCGCGCTCTGGCCGACCAGCTCCGCTTCCGTCTGGCGAACGAGTGAGTTCTCGTAGACCCGCAGGAACAGCGCGCCGACGCCCGGCAGCGCGGCCACGAACAGGAAGGTAAGCAGCAGGATCGTCC
>NZ_JPDP02000152.1:0-1013 GCF_000732685.2 Sphingomonas sp. STIS6.2 | reverse complement strand
TCCAATATGCGGTATTGGAATAACGCAAAGCCTGATAACGGCTAAGCGCGAAAATGCCCGGCTTTCCAAGCCGGGCATTTTTTTCCATCAAGACCTGGTCATATCCTTGACCGGCATCTCAAAGGTGAAGGCCCGAGGGACAAGTCCAAGTACCTTTACAGCCTTTTGCATGGCTTCGTTATGTGTCGATATCGTGAAGTGGATTTCGGTAAACCACCCGTTTAGGTGAACCTTCCGAAACCGCGAAAGTACGGCAGCAAAGGCGGCAGGAGCGGTAGGCGAACCCCAGGCAAACGTAATTGTGAGCGTCCGATCATCATGGTCCTCGCCCCAATTGATACCGCCAACGCACGTTCCGCTTTCATCAAAAGCCAGAATTGCGGGATGGTCCCATTTGCATGGTGGATATCTCAGCCAACCATTGCGCTGATGGTCGACACCCGCGGCGTAGGCAGCCCTCAGGCCTTCCTTGCTATGTGCGAGTTTGGTAACATGCTCCAAGCGTAGACTCATGTTATAGTTCTCTGCCCACGCTTGAACATCATGACCCCAAAATGGCGCACACGGGTGGTCATTACCAGTCCCAGCCGCGTACGTGGCTCTGCGTGGCTGTAGATCAATGGATGCCGATACCAGGACGTGTGCTCGGTACCTGACGGCGTCCATTCAGGCGCGTTCGCGATCTCGGGGTTTGGGCCGTTGGGCGCAGTATGGGCCATCCCGCTTGCCCAATTATCGATCGACGGCGCCCACCGCGCCACATGGATTCTTCGGCAAACCCATTGCGCCGGAGGTTAAACAAAAACAGCCGCCAACCTCGCGAGGTTGACGGCTGCCTTCACACAGATGGCCACTGGGACCAGCTGTTAAATAGGCTTAGGCGAATGCGATCTTCGCCTGGCGACGACGAACGCGCATCGATGAGCCGATACCGCCGATACCGAACAGCATGATTGCCCAGGTACCAGCCTCGGGAACTGCTGCCGTCGGCTCGAAGGTCGCGGTGCCGGCAT
>NZ_JPDP02000151.1:0-1121 GCF_000732685.2 Sphingomonas sp. STIS6.2 | reverse complement strand
GCCGCCCGTCAACCTTCACCTGTCGTTCCCGCGCCCATCGGTACGCCCACATGGGACCGAACTTCGTCGCGACCGCAGGCATCGCCGAATAGGCCGGGTCCGCTTGTGCCTGCGTGAGCGAAACGAACCCGTAGCCGGCTGACCGGAATAGGCCGAGTAGCGGCTCGATCGTCGCGGCATTCAAGCGGTTGGCGTGCAGTAGCATGATCGCCGGCACATCGCGGCCGAGGACCTTGCGGTCTAGGTCGCCATAATAGGCGATCTGGACGCGGGTATGATCCAAATAGGCCCGCGCGACCCGCTGCATCATGGCCTTATCCCGCTCGATGAAGGCGCGTTCGTAGGCGCTGTTGAACAGGTAATCGGACGTATCAATCGTCGATGCGGCCAGTCTGTAGCCATGACTGGCGAGAAGCCTTTCGATCCCGAGCCGCTTAGTCTCGGTGTCGCCGACGTGGTTGTAGGGAAAGCGGAAGAACGGGATGGGACGATCGCTCGATGTCGCCATTGGCCGGATGGTTGCTTCCCCCTTCATGACCTCCTTCTCGATTTCCGCAACGTCGAGGTCGTTGCTATCAAAATGGCTGTAGCCGTGATTGCCGAGAGCTAGGAGGCCTGTGTTCCACTCGCCAAGTAGGCGAGGACCAGCAGGCCCAAGTGCCTGCACCTTGTCCTCGTTGACGAAGCCGGTTGCAGGAACGCGAGCGCGCCGCAGGGCGCTGACGATCTGGCGCTGTGCTGCGTTAGCGGCGTCGGGGGAGACGGGCGGCCCGTCGCTGGCATACGGGAGATCATCGAAGGTGATCGCGACGACCCGACCGGCCTTTGCCGGCGGAGATCCTTCAGCGGACACGGGGACTGCCAAGCAAGCGAAGCCGACAAGCGCCAGCGTCGTCATCAAGAGCCGGCAAAGAGAACGAGCTGTGGGACGGACTTTCATGTCCCATCACCTAGCCGATCGTGGTCGAGGGTGAGAAGCTTTCCCGATTTACCATCGATTCCGAGAACGCCTCCGCCGTCTCGCTTGCCGTTCCTTTTCGGGAAAGCTCGACCGCATGTCTCAGTCTGTGTGGCCCGCTAATGCTGCGGTGACGAGGGCAGCGTTATCAGGTGCAACCTTG
>NZ_JPDP02000150.1:0-1238 GCF_000732685.2 Sphingomonas sp. STIS6.2 | reverse complement strand
CCAGGTCAAACAACGCTCGATCCCGCAGTCGCTGGTGCTGATCGAGGAAGAAGCGAATGGCCCAGACCTGTCGCGGCTTGAGCGCACGCTTGGCACCCACCTTGCGCCCGCCGTTCCAGGGGGGCGTTTGCCTGCGATTGGATCGAACTCTGACGTACCCATAGCTTTCTCTCCGTGGCCATCATGGCCAAGGAGAGGACGTGCACGGGGTAGCATGGCTTTCCAGAGGGGGCATTTACGCTGGATTGCTAGGTGCATTCAGTTTGAACTGCGGCATTCGAAAAGCAGTCGTTCCGCAGTTGCCCAGTTGCAGACATTGACGGATGGTACGCCGCTCAAAGCATGTCGGCTGAACTAGCCCGTATCTGCTGCAGAGGCTGCGTAATGGCAGCTAAAGGGTGTCGCCGTAAGCTCGTTACTGCGGAGGATCCTGTTCCCGTGGAGACTGGGTCTGCGGAGGTGAAGCAGTCACTTCGACGCCGAGGTTAAGAGCCCCTGCATAAGGTCCACCGATCACGTCCATGGTAATACTTCGAGCCGGCCGTGTCCCTGATGAGGGCGCAGTTTGCGCACCGCAACTAGTGTCCGAAGTACAAGCCCAATAGTATCCACCAACCCACCTCGCATCGAGATTGATGGTGGTTTGAGCTGGAAGGTAGCCGGCCATTGGCAGGTAAGCTGGCTTGGCCCACGTAGGAGCCGTTCGCATCGCGTGAACGTTCCCGACCAAGACAAGCACCCGCGCGTCTTGTTTTACCCTGTTAACCAGGGATGAGGCGAGTGCATACTCGTAATCACCTGCGTTAAATCCGCCGGGACCGGGATTGTACAACGGTTGGAAAGCAACGACGCTTATAATCCGCCCTGCCGCTCGCAATTCGCGCAGCCTCTGGAAAAGATGGAAGTACGCTTCACTTGACCGGCCATCCTTCATCGGCTGGGTCCATATTCTGCTCCTCAAGAAATGCGATATCGCCGCTGCACCGCCATCGGAGCCAATGAAATCATCTATCGCGGGCTGCTCGGTGGTCACTTGTTCGACTGCGATGATCACCGGTCGGGATGTCGAAGCTAGGCATGCTAGATCACCAAAAATTACTGGCGTCTCTTTGGTCCCGTGTATTTCTCCCACCACAATCCAGCGGAGATCGGTGCGATTGACGAGCGTGTCCGCTCCAGTAATCGGGCTGCATTGTACGGGGCGCAGCTTGGCTTTGAACGTTCTCGCTGACGGTGCC
>NZ_JPDP02000149.1:0-2137 GCF_000732685.2 Sphingomonas sp. STIS6.2 | reverse complement strand
CCGCCGGGATCGACGACGAGCTGGGCCGCCTGCCCCTGTGAAAAATGCTCGCAGAGCGACGCCGCAACCTCGAGTTTCGCGCCACCGGTCGAGATGTCGACCAGCCTTGCGGCATACCAGCACCCCTGAACATTCAGCCTGACCGGTGCCGAGACGATGAATCGCGGCGATCGGGCGATCATCCCGGCGGCGTCGCGCGTCGCGAAGACGGGGTCGATCACATGCGGCTCGTCGAAATCGACCCCTGCGCGAAACCCGTCGACCCAGCGGACGGTGGCGCGAAGCAACGGCATACCCCGCACCTTGATCTCGAGCATCTCACCAAGCGCTGGCAGCGTGGTGAAGCGCGCTTTCAGACCGACGGTCGAAATGTCATGGACGAGACAGATCGAGCCGCGATCGGCATGGATGACCCGGCCGATCAGCAGGACGGTCGCATGGCGCCGACCGGCACGCCGGTCGCGATCCGCGGGCTGGCGCAGAGCTGCCCCGCTCCCGGTGTCGCCGCCGGTTTCGTCCTCCTCGTCAGGCCCCGAGAGCACGCGCCGTCTCCCCGCCGCCATGCGATCGGGAGGCGCGACGCGCGATCAGCACGCACCGCCCTGTCGGTGCGCGATAGCGCCATCTGGTGCCTGAGCCTGGTCTGCCTTGCCGCACATTTGATATCCCCGAACGGTGTCGGCGAACCGTGCTAGGCGCGGCTTAACTAATTACTACAAAACCGAAATTACTGTAATACTGTGCTGAATGCCGGTCAGCGTCGGGCGATCGCGGTGAGGTAGCCGGCGACCGCGTCATAGCCGGCTGCGCTCAGCGAGATTTCGATGCGACGCCGATCGGTCGGGTCGTTGACGCGGTCGATCAGCTTCAGCTTGTGGAGGTGCTCAATCCAGCGTTGCGACGTGGTGACCGGTGCATCCGCCATCGCGACCAGCGCCTTGACGTTGGTCGGCCGGTGATCGCGGTGCGAGACGAACAGTGCGACGAGCATGTCCCAGGCCGGCTCGTGAAACAATTCGCCCGGCAGGAAGCGACGGCGCAGTTTACGATGCGCCAGAATCTCCTTGGCCCGGGCGACGAGCATTTCCTCGCTGATCGGGCTCGTCGCATCCTCGGCCCGCTGGTCGACGACCCGCGATGCCCGCGCCGTGAACTCCTCGCTGACGGCGGCCAGCCTCGATCCCAGATCCTTGATCAAGTCGGCAACGGATTCGTCTTTCACCACATGCTCCCGGTCGCCCACAGGGTCTTAAGCCCATAATGACCCAAATATGGCGGCACGCCGGCATAATGGTCAACATCATTCAGCTATCTGTTTTACCGCTCTATTCTTTTAGTTACACGCGATAGTCTCGGAACTTTCTTAAGATAGGCAAAACGGGTTGAAATCTGTTCAGTTTGGTTGTGATTGGTGGCTTGCCCCGTGTGAGTTTTTGGGCTGCAACAGGTAGAATTTTGTACCAATGTGAAACCAATATAAGGTTTGATCGATTTTGCCCGCGTCCGGCATGATCCTCCGGCTCGGACGCCCTCCTCGGAGATACGCGATGAATGCTGCACGCACCTATGAGCTTCTGCAGGAAGCCTGTCGCGCGCTCGAACAGGCGGGCGATCATGCGATTGCGGCCTATGTCGGTGTCAGCATGGCGATGGTCGAGGAGAAGTACCTGGTCGGGCACGACCATCTCGACCCGATCGATCAGGACTAAAGCCAGCGCGGTTCCGCCTGCCAAGGGCTTGTTATAGCCGCATGTCGGGCCGATGTCCGGACGTCACGCGTTGGCCGTATCAACCGTGCGAAAGGATGTCGTGCCCGCTCCCCTGCCTGCCTACCTGAACGCGATCGGGACTGCGGTCCCCGGCCATGACATTCACGAGGCGTTTATCCGCTGGGCACGCGACCGGGTCGATGCCCGTTCGGCCAGGCTGTTCGATCGGATGGCGGGGCGATCGGGTATCTCGCATCGCTGGTCGGTGCTCCCGCCGACAAAGGCCATCGCGGTCGCGGACGGCGTCGACAGCGGCGAGACGCAGCGGCTGCATGCCGGGTCCCCGGTCGATCCCGGCGGCTTTTATGCAATCGATCCGCATCCCGGCACCGCGGAGCGGATGGCCATCTATGCCGACGCGGCACCCG
>NZ_JPDP02000148.1:0-6933 GCF_000732685.2 Sphingomonas sp. STIS6.2 | reverse complement strand
CCGAACCGCGGCGGCGTCTATGTTCCGAGCGCCGCCTGCACGAGCGCCGCGCTCGCCTTCCATCCGCGCATCCCACGCTACGGGACGATCCGCCACGAGCGCGAGCGGCTGGGGATCACCGGCAGCGTGCAATGGTCGCCGACCGATGCCACCAAGATCTCGATCGACGGCCTCTATTCGCGGTTCAAGGAAACCCGCGAGGAGAAGTGGGGCGAAGTCCTGCTGCGCTCCAACGAGCGCTCGATCGACATCAGCAACTACGCGATTGATGCGAACAACAACCTGATCAAGGCGACGCTAAACGACGCTTGGGTCCGCACCGAGCATTATGTGCGCGATTCCAAGACAGAATTCTACCAGATCGGCGGCAGCTGGGATCAGGATGTCAGCGACACTTTCCGCTTCACGCTGATGGGCGGCGTTTCGAAGTCGGATGCGACGATCCCCGTCGAGACGACGTTCGTCTTCGACGACCGCGACGCGCAGGGCTATAGCTACGACTATACCGACATGAAGCGGCCGACGCTCACCTTCGGCACCAGCGTCACCGATCCGGCCAATTTCCAGCTCGCCGAAATCCGCGATCGTCCATCGCAGACGATCAACAAGTTCCGCACCGCGCAGTTGCGGACCGAATGGGACGTGACCGAGGGGTTCCAGATCAAGGCGGGTGGGCTGTACCGCAAATTCACCTTCGATACGGAGGGCTTCTCGCGGGACACGGTCGTCTGCCCGAATGCCGGCGGACGCGATCTGGTGCTGGGAACGCTGACCTGCTCGCCCTCCACGCAGTTCGGGCCTACCGCGGTGTACGGCTTTCCGGCGGGGAATCTCGGCGAGCTGTTCAACATCGGCAATTCTGGCCAGCCCGCGGGCACTACGACCAGCTTCCTGATCCCCGATATCGATAAGGCAGCGGCGTTTACTGGTCTGTACGGGCGGACTCCGACCGTGCTCGTCGGCGATACGCGCAGCGTGTCCGAGCAGGTGACCGGCGGCTACACCGAGTTCAACGTGAAGGGCGACATGTTCGGCCTGCGCTACGCCGCAAATGCGGGCGTGCGCTATGTCCGCACCAAGCAGCGCTCGACCGGGCTGTCGTCGGCGACCGCCGCCGGCGTCACCGTGAACACGCCGGTGACGGTCGGGCGGAGCTATGACGATTGGCTGCCCGCGATCAACGTGGCGCTGTTCCCAACGGAAGACGTGATCATCCGCGGGGCGATCTCCAAGGTGCTGACGCGGCCGAGCCTGGGCAGCCTGACCCCGGGTGGGTCGGTCGACGGCTTCAACTACCGCGTGACCTTCGGCAATCCGCAGCTTGATCCGTTCCGCGCGACCGCGTTCGACATCTCGGCCGAATGGTATTTCGCGCCGCAGTCGATCTTCTCGGTCGCGTTGTTCAAGAAGAATGTCGAGAGCTTCCCCGTCACGCAGACGCGGAGCGGGACGTTCGCGTCGACGGGCCTGCCGCTTTCGGTGATCCCGGCAAGCTCGCCAGCCGCGCAGCAGCCCGAATTCCAGGAATGGCAGATCAACTCGCCCGTCAACGGCACGGGCGCATCGCTCAAGGGCATGGAGATTGCCCTTCAGTCGACGTTCCGCTTCCTGCCCGGGTTCCTAAAGAATTTCGGCGTGCTGGCGAATGCGACGTTCGTGGATTCGAGTGCCAGCTACTCCCAGGGCGGTCCGGCGACGACGATCACGCAGCCGGGCGGCGCGCTCGGCTCATTGCCAAATACGACCCGCACCGCGACGCTCTATGGCCTTTCCAAGCGCGCCTATAACGGCACGCTGTATTACGAGGATGCCAAGTTCAGCGCGCGCGGATCGATCAGCTATCGTAGCCCATATATCGATGGGGCATCGGCGACTGGGAACCTGTTCGAGGGGTATAATTCGTCGCTGAACGTCGATGCGTCGATGCGCTACAAGCTGACCCCGGCGTTGGAGCTGTCGGTCGAGGGCACCAACCTGACCGACAATTTTCGCAGCCGGTATACTGATCTCGACGCAAACCGGAATTACGAGAACAATCACTTCGGCCGTACCTTCCTCGTCGGCGCACGCTTCAAAATGTAAGCCGCGCCGGGCATGGTCTCTTCTCTCCTCGGGCGCATTCCTCACGGAGTGCGCCCTTTTTTAATGGGCCGAAGCGTATGATCGATCGTCGGAGTGCAATCCTGGGTTCGCTGGCCGTCGGTCTGTCGGCCAGCGGCGATGCGCAGACTCCGCCGCCCGCCCAAGTCGGTGGCCGGGGGCCGCGGCAGCCGGACCCGACCGAAACGATCGACCTCTGGCCAGCCGGAGCGCCGGGTGCGCCGCGGAACTTGCCGGTCGAGATCGTCGAGGACCGGGCGACCGGTGCCGCGGCTACCGATCGCGCCGTCCACGGTATCGCCCGCCCGCGCATGGTCGTGTTCCGGCCCGCCAAGCCGAACGGATCGGCGGTGCTGGTGATGCCGGGCGGCGGTTATGTCCGGATCGTCGTCGACCGCGAGGGATACGAGATCGCACGCCGGCTGGCGGATCGTGGCTGGACGGTGTTCGTACTGTTCTATCGGTTACCCGGCGATGGCTGGGCGGCTGGGCCGGACGTTGCCTTGTCCGATGCGCAACGGGCGATGCGGCTGATCCGCGCACGCGCCGGCACATACGGGATCAAATCAGATCGTGTCGCAGCGATGGGGTTCTCGGCGGGAGGCCATGTCTGCGGTGACTTGGCGACGAGGTTCGCGCAGCCAACCTACACGCCCATCGACGCTGCGGATCGAACCAGCGCACGGCCCGATGTCGCGGCGCTCATGTATGCGGTGCAATCGATGACGCTGCCGCTCGCGCATCCCGGATCGCGCGCGCTGTTGCTCGGAGCCTCACCCACGCCGGCCCTGGAGAACGCGCATTCGACCGCCTCGAACGTGACGTCGGCGACGCCGCCCTGCTTACTAGTCCACGCCGAAGACGACCGGAGTGTCGTCGTCGAGAATACGTTGGCGTTTCGAGCGGCTGCGATCAAGGCCGGCGTGGCGGTCGAAACACACCTGTTCGCGACCGGGGGGCATGGCTTCGGCTTGAGCAGGGCGGTCGGCAAGCCAGTCGCGCTATGGCCGACGCTGTTCGAGGAATGGGCGTGCGCGCAAGGCCTTGGGTGAGCGAAGCGCGCCGAGGTCAGAGCGCCTCGTACCGGAAGTCGCGAAAGCGCGCCTCGCCGCTGCCGGCCGAATACAGCCCGGGGCGCAGCATCAGGAACCCGCCACGGACATTATGGTGATAACCCGACACCTCCATGCCGCGATCGAACCGGTGCCAGCTCTTGCCCGCATCGCCGCTGGTATGGATTGCGACGATGTGACGAGTATTCGTGATGCGGATCCGCATGCGGCGTCCGTGCGGATTGGCTGGCCGCCCACGCTCGTTGCCATATTGATGCGTGACGAACCGCCGTTCGTCGAAGCCAAGCCCGCAATACAGCCTATCGTCGTAGAACAGCACGAGCCCCGCCGTGCCACCGGGCGCGGTCTCGACGTCGCATTCGAACCGATACGCCTGATCTCCTGCGATCAGCATCAAAGGCGATGAATCGACTGGCGCCGTGCCGGTGGCCTGGAGAATCAGCGCACCGCCCTCGACACGGGCTCGACCGCGTTCGGCCGGGCCGGGCCGGAAGAAATTCCATTTACTGCCGACTTGCAGCCTGCGAAAATCGTCCGAAAGCGGTTGGCCGTGGGGCACCGCTGCGCCCCCCTTCGGCTTGGCCAGAGGCTTTGACAGATCCCCGCCGGTCATCGCGAACCAGCCATTGGCGGTCCAGCGGATCGGATCGAGCAGCGCCTGCCGGCCGAGCGTCCAATAGCCGTTTTCGAAACCGTGATAGATCGACCACCAGCTGCCGTCGGGCGCCTCGACGAGGCTGGCATGACCGCGCGACCACCATTTCTCGTCTGTGCTGACGGTTCGCACGACCGGGTTGGCGGGGTCGTTGGTCCAGGGCCCGTGAATCGAGCGCGAACGTGCGACGATCACCATGTGCCCGGTCGGTGGTCCGGCGGTGCCGCCGACCGCGGTGATCATGTAGAACCAGCCGCCGTGACGGACGATCTTCGGCCCCTCGGGACTGAAGCCCTCGACGTCCCATGTGTCCGGATACCGCCACGGATCATAGACATGCTCGACCTTGCCGACCGTCGACAGACCGTCGTCGGCGAGCCGGATGCGGTCGCCCCCGGAAAGGAACAACCAACGCGATCCGTCCTCGCCGACCGCGTGGCAGGGATCGATATGGTCGGGCAGCCCGAGGTCTATCGGGTCGGACCAGGGGCCGTCGATATGATCGGCCCAGATGACGTGGATCGCGTTCGGCTTGGCCTTGACCGGGATATACAGGAAATACCGACCGTCATGCTTCTCGAGACTGACCGCCCAGACCGAGCCGATGTTCTTCGTCAGCGCGGCCTTGCGCGGTTGCCAGTTCACCAGGTCGCGGCTGTGCCAGATCGTCAGCCCCGGATAGGAATCGAAGCTGGAGAAGGTCATGTAATAATCCGCGCCATCTTTCAGGATGGCGGGATCGGGATGGTCGCCGGCGATCAACGGATTGAGGAAGCGGCCATCCCCGAGGTCGGCTACGCGCTGGCCTTCGAAACCGCGCCGCCAACCGTCGTCGAAGCGCGACACGCACGCGCCCTGCTTGGGCAGTTCCGCAACGGCGGGCGTAGTCGGAACGAGCGCAGCCGTACCGCCCGCCAATGCCAGTCCAAACGTCTCGCGGCGATTATAGGTCATGCGCTCGTCCTGTTCTGATTTGGCGTCGTGACATGAATGTCGAGACCGGTCGTTCCAGCATGATGCTGCCCAGGTCGATGGTTGTCACCATCCAGCCGGACAGCACCGAACCATCAGAACGAGAAACGCATTCCCGCCGTGAACTGACGGCCGCTATGCGTCAGCACATTCAGGCGGTTGGTCTCGTCGACGAACTGATCGTTGACCTGATCGGTGAGGTTGATCGCCTCGATGCTGAACTTGAGGTTGTCGGTCAGGTTGTACGACATTTGCGCGTCGACGTTGGTCGTGCCGCTCGTGCCGTTATACGCGTTGCCCTCGGTGCCAGGCACCGCAGTCAGATAGCGCGATCGATAGGCGATCGAGCCGCGGATCTGGAATTTTGCGGTTTCGAAATACAGCGTGCCGTTAGCGGCATGCCTCGAAAGCCCGATCAACGGCGCGATCACCGATGCACCACCGGTCGCCGACGTCAGGTATTGGATGTTCGACGTCACGTGCGTGTAGTTCGCCAGCACGCCGAAGTTGGACAGGAAGCCCGGCAGGAAGCTGAAGGGCTGTTGCACGTTGACCTCGAAGCCCTTGAGCCGGCCACCGCTCGAGTTGACCGGCTGGCTGACGATAAACAGATCGGTCGGTGATGCGCTCGTACCGGCCAGGAGCGAGTCCGGCAGGCCCAGGCTGCTGAACGGAACGGTGGTGCTCAGCGACTGTACGAAGGTGCCGATGTCCTTCTGGAACGCCGACACCGCATAGATCGCGCCGCGCGTCGGATACCATTCGACCGAAACGTCGAGATTGTCCGATTCCGTCGGCGTCAAATCGGGGTTGCCGCTGCTGAACGCACGGTTGCCGCCCGAAACGCTGAGGTTGCCACCCGGTGCGATCGCCGAGATTCCGGCGCGCGCGAGCGTCTTTGCCGCTGCGAGGCGCACCAGCAACGTATCGGTGACGTCCATCACCAGGTTCCCTGACGGCAACCAGCGATGATAGCTCCGGTCCGCGACGACGAGGTTGGTCGCGACGCCCTGTCCTGCGTAGCCGGTCGAGCGCTGGTCGGTGTTGGCGTAGCGCACGCCGACATCGCCGCGGATCGGCAGCCCGCGATCGGCGAAGTTGAACTCCGCCATGCCCCAGCCGCCGATATCGTCCTCACGCACCGTGATGAACGATCCGCGTGCGCTGGCATTGTTCACCCCACCGGTCGCGTAGAGTGGGTTCGAGTAGATCCCGTAGAGCTCGGCGAACTTGGCGAGATCGGGGACGACCCATGCCGTCGGCGTACCGGCTGGTGTGTCGAGCCCCTTGCCGAAGCCTGAGAAGAGCGTCGTCGCCGCGGCGAGCTGTGCGGGCGTCAGCGTCTGCACGACCGACTCGCCCGACAGACGCCGCTGCTCGGTCGAGCTGTAGTCGAACCGGCGCCAGTCGACGCCGACCTTCAGCTTTAGCAAAGGATTGACCGTCCACTCGGCAAACGTCTTGGCGTTGGTGAAGCTGTTGTTGACGGTCTGCGGACGGATGCGAACTTCCGACGTGCCGTTGACGAAGGCGAAGCTGTTCGGGTTGGTCAGGTCCACGCCGGGCTTGATCGTCGGAAACCGCGTGCGGAAATCGTAGAAGAAATTGGGCGTGTTGGCCGCATCGATCGTCACGGTCGACTGGATCGGGTTGCTGAACGCCGAATCCGCATAGCCGACGACCGCACCGATCTTGAAATTCTCGCCGAACTTCTGGTCGAGCGTACCGGTGACCTGGTAAAAATCGGTGACCAGCTTGTCGTAGCGCGACTGGGTGCGCAGATCGACGTTGTCGAACGTGCCGCTGATGATGTTGTTGTCGCCGTCCACCACGCCGTCGCGGATGACCGTCTGTGGCTTGCCAGTGCCCGACCGGCTGAAGCTGATCGCCTGCAGCTGCGATTCCTTGCGCGTGCCGTCGAGCCGCGAATAGAGCGCGTCGAGCGAGATCAGCGTCTTGGGGGTAGGCTGGAACTGGACCGATCCTGCCGCACCCAGCCGCTTCTGGAAGATGTCGTAGCTGACGAGGCCGGGAATACGCGGATGGTACAGCCCGGTTACGGGGTTCGGATCGTTGATCTGTGCGAGCGTCTTGCCCGGCAACCGCGACGCGGCGTTGAACCCGGCGTTGAAC
>NZ_JPDP02000147.1:0-2341 GCF_000732685.2 Sphingomonas sp. STIS6.2 | reverse complement strand
GCGGCGAACTGCTGATAGGTGCGCGCGATACCTGACGAACCTTGTAGTCGATCATTATGAGCGAGTTGCCGTCTCCAACGACGAGCAAAGGTACGCCGCTTTGATACTGGAAGCGGACTTTTCCCGGCCGCTTGAGCGTAAGTACGCCAGCCAGTGAGCGGCCATTGCGATCGACCTGCGTAAATTGCGCTGTCATCGTATCAACGGCACGTAAATGCTGCTGCACCTGTACCATCGGAGAGACTTGGGCCAAAACCGGCACTGGCGCTGCAAGTGGAATGCCGAGCGCGAACGCGCAGGCGGCTTTGCGCAGAAGAAAGCCTGTACGTCGTAACCCCCACGAACTTGCGGGCATTTAATTCTTTGCCCTTTTACCTGCGCTAGTCAGGCTGGCGGGACCCGTCAGCTTATCCGAAGGTGGCAAAGAGCACACCACACCGAACGGAGTCGTATTGCAATGCTTCGTTATCTTTTGCGTCGCTTCCTTACGGCAAGTGACGCCAAATGGTGTTGTTGTACAACCTTTAGCCTCAACCGGGGCTTGAGTGGGTGCAAGGGCGAGAGCGGCAAATAGTACGAGCACAGGCATCACCTTGAATACGAACCTTACGTGATCCGATTTTACGGGCCATCGCAGCAAGCGAGGGATTTACGGAGCATCACATTAACGAAGGCCATACTGCCCGCAATGACGAACCCGCGATCGGCACCGGCGGGCAGGAGCGGTGCGTGTTTTCCAAAACTCGATGCTATTTCGGGAATGGCCGGGTTTAGTGGACTGCGGATCGTCTGCTTTCGTCCAGCCTACACGCAACGAAGACGGTTATCGTGATCTACGAGCCGGCCGAACGCCTCCGCCAACCGCGTTTATGGCGTTCTGACGATGAAAACTTACCCCACTTTGCGGTGGACGCTGGCGGCAACCTAAATTTGACGCGCTGAACGCAGCCCCGGCGGCCAGCCGCGTTTTCTGCCACGTGAGCGTTCGACAAGGCGTCGCGAGCTATAGCGCCGAAAGCCTCATCCGGTTCAGACAGGAGAATCTTCACGTTCCCGACCGCGCCCCATGGTGCGGTGTCGTAGCCGACTATGGCCATCCCTTCGATCCGGCGCCTTGCGAACGGCTTCGGATAAGCGCTTCCGTCCAGCAGGCCAGAGATCGACTTGGGATCTATCATGCAACCGAGCTGGTCGGCTGTGTCGCCAGGTGCGTCCGCGGGCAGCTCGGGCGCAGGATGTTCGGTCACGTCCGACAGATGGAAGTGGTACGTGCAACCACGGTAGCCAGACCCCGGCGCATAGCGGTTCGCGAGCAATGCGTGACGCCCCGCTGCGTCCAGCTCCGCATTGCCGGACGTTCCAAGAACGCGCACGGCGGCCGGCTTGCCGCTAGCATCGACGTCGAAGGCAAAGAACGTCCACGCGGGATCGCCGACGACTGGCCGCATCCTTTCAAACGCCGGCAGATTCAGCCGGCGGTATTGGCCAGGTTGGCCGGGGCAGGTCGATCCCGCAGGTCGGACCCGCTCGTACAGGCGTGGCGCGTTCCCTGCGATCTCGGGCCGGCTTGCCAGTTCGTACAGTTCCGACATCGCCGCCGTCTCGACCGGACCGAAAGACGCTTTGTAGCGTATGGAGCACTTGTCATGCGGAGCTCCCGCAGGGAAATGCGATGCGGCAAGGGAGGGCGCAAGATCGCTTGTGTCGAAGTAGTAGAAGTTCGGTGGCGGAGTAGGGTCGCGCCGGATCGTTCGCACGCGTCCTTGCGCGTCGATTGCGAAGTCGAACCGGTACGTCGGCGGCGGTGCCGCATCGGGGGCGGGGCCGTACCGCGTCCAGACAGTGGTCAGCGGATGGACGAGGCCGCCAGACAGGACTGCACCGTCGGCACATGAGACCTGGTCAACCGTCAAGGAGACAATCTCTGCGTGAGAATAGCCGGGCGGGGCTGGCGGCGCGGGGACGCTGAGTAAGGTGAGCAGCGCGACAAGCATGCCTTGATCTCCGGTCAGCGTAGCTCGAATCGTCCGCTACAATTTCTATGTTTAGCGCGCGGATCTCCGATCGGGAATGGCTTGGTCTGAGCGACTGCGGAAGAGCTGCTTTCCCAAAAATGAACGGCGATCGAGATAGCCGGGGCCTTCCCCAAAGGATCCGATTTCGAGAAGCGAAGCTACACAGGCCACGTTGCAAAAGGGGTCCCTTTTGCAACACCGGTCAGGATGCGCGGCACCAGTTATGGCATGACGATCGCTGCCTGAAACGATACGTTTGCTTGTGGTTAGCAGCGGAGGCCAAATGCGTAAAAGTGAGCTTATTCAGAGCATAGCCTCACTAAATC
>NZ_JPDP02000146.1:0-1469 GCF_000732685.2 Sphingomonas sp. STIS6.2 | reverse complement strand
AATATATTTCTGGGCAAGCCGTGCGGGAAAAGACGATCGACCAAAGTCCGTCGATCAGTCGCCGACATGGCACGGAGGATGAACGATTATGGCGATGCCGATACAGATGCAACGACAGGTTGAGGGTGCTGCGACACAAGTGCCGCCAAGCGGGGGGCCAAGCTACCGATCCGCGTTGACGCTGCTGGCCAGTCTGTTCTTCATGTGGGGCTTCATCACCGTCATCAACAACACGCTGCTGCCGCACCTGCGCAGCGTGTTCGACCTCAGCTACACACAGACCACGCTGATCGAGAGCGTCTGGTTCATCGCCTATTTCTTCGCGTCGATCCCGTCGGCCAAGCTGATCGAACGGGTCGGCTACCAGCGCGCGATGGTGTTCGGGCTGGGTCTGATGGCGGTTGGAGCGTTGATGATGGTACCCGCCGCGCGGCTGCCCTCCTACGGCGTCACGCTATTCGCGCTGTTCGTGATCGCGAGTGGGATCACGCTGCTGCAGGTCGCCGCCAACCCGTATGTCGCCGTCGTCGGTCCGCCCGAGACCGCCTCATCGCGGCTCAACCTGGTCCAGGCGTTCAACTCGGCGGGCGCCACGCTCGCGCCGCTGTTCGGTGGATATCTTATCCTCGGCCGCTCAACCTCCGGCACCGCGGTTGCTGGGTCAACGGCAGTCCTCACGCCGGCCGAACGGCTCGCCGACGCACAGTCGGTGGTGTTGCCGTATCTCATCGTCGCCGGCGTACTGGTGGTGCTCGCGATCGTCATCGCGCGCTTCCCGTTGCCGGCGATGGGCGCATCGACGCAGCGCTCGGCAAAGGCGGAGCGTAAGGGGCTGTCCCTGTGGTCGCACCGCAACCTCGTACTCGGCATTCCGGCGATCTTCATCTATCTTATCGCCGAGATCGGCGTCGCCAACCTGTTCATCAATTTCGTCAGCCAGCCGGACATCGGCAACCTCACGCACGAGCAGGCCTCGCATTACCTGTTCGTCCTGTGGGGCGGTATGATGGTCGGCCGATTGGTCGGCAGCGTAGTGATGCGGACGATCCCCGCCGAGCGCGTGCTGGCGGTGGCGAGCATCGGCGCGTTCGTCGTCATGTTGATCGCGACCTTCACCACCGGCCATGTCGCGATGTGGTCGCTGATTTCGGTCGGGCTCTTCCACTCGATCATGTTTCCGACGATCTTCACTCTCGGCATCCGTGGCCTGGGGCCGCTGACCGAAGAAGGGTCGGGGCTGCTGATCATGGCAATAGCCGGCGGCGCGCTAGTGATCGTCCAGGGTTGGCTCGCCGACACCTACGGGTTGCAGATCTCGTTCCTGCTGACCGCCGTGTGCGAACTCTATATCCTGTTCTACGCGGTATGGGGGTCGCGCGTGACCGACGCGCTGCCTGATCCCGTTTCCGTTCCTTAATCAGAGTTCAGCTTAACCAGGGCTCCGCTTAGTCAGAGCAAAGGAAGCCGAA
>NZ_JPDP02000145.1:0-1599 GCF_000732685.2 Sphingomonas sp. STIS6.2 | reverse complement strand
ACCGGCACCGTAGACAACCGTGACGAGGAAGTGATCCCGGTTGTCGAGGAGCAGCTGGTCGTCGGCAAGCGTGAGGTGGACCGTGGCGGTGTCCGCGTTCGTTCTTACGTTACCGAAACGCCGGTCCACGAGCAGATCCGCCTGCGCAACGAGCGCGTCAACGTCGAGCGCCGTCCGGTCGACCGCGAAGTCTCCGGGACCGACGCGTTTCGCGAGCGCACGATCGACATGACCGCGACTGGCGAAGAAGCCGTGGTTGGCAAGACTGCGCATGTGGTCGAGGAAGTGGTGGTTTCTAAGACCGCCGACGAGCGCGTCGAGCAGATCGACGATACCGTTCGTCGTACTGACGTTGAGGTCGATCGCGACGAAGGCGTCGACGCGGCGCGGGGCTCGACGTTCGGCACTCGCACCGACCGCTGAGTATGGAATGGGCCTCGCGCGCATCAGTACCGCGCGTGCGGCCCAACCATTTCGCGTTGCCAACGATAAGGTAGGAACAATCATGCAAGATCCGACGACCAGCGGAGTGCCCGGCGGTACTGCCGCATTTGCGCTGTCTTCCGACGACAGACAGGACGCGAATGCATCAGGTCCTGCCAGCGTTGAGACAAGTGAGGCAGCTCCTACCGCTACCGCTTCATCGCTTGCCAATCAGGCCAAGCAGACGTTGGTGAGCAAGCTGGACGACCAGAAGGGGACGGCTGCCAATTTCGTCGAGCAGCTGGCGCAGAGCGTTCAGAAGTCCGGCGAACAGTTCGAAGGTCAACAGGACTGGATTGCCAGCGCCATCGGCCGCGGGGCAGCCGAGTTGAATACGCTGGCAGGCTCGTTACGCGATAAGGATCTGGGCGAACTCACTCGTGAAGTTCAGTCCTTCGCCAGGCGGCAGCCAGCGCTCTTTATCGGTGCTACGCTGGTCGCCGGGTTTGCCGTTGCCCGGCTTGGCAAGATCGTGGCCGGCGACGTGTCGCGCGAGGACCTGCCGACGGTACCGGAGGTCGGACATGGCCGGGACTGAACCTCGTCCGGCTCCTAGCCTGGGAGATATCGCTGGCGGCCTGGCAGACGATGTGCAGGATCTCGTACGCGGTGAGCTCGCCCTCGCTCGTGCCGAGTTCGATCACAAGCTGCACAGTCTGATCGGTGGCGCGGTATCACTGGTGGGCGGGGCTCTGGTCGCATTTGCCGGCTTGGTCGTACTGCTGGAAGGCGGTGCAGCAGTGCTTGCTAGGTGGATACCGGCCTGGGCTGCACTGCTCATCGTCGGACTTGTGATTGTCCTGGTCGGCGGATTGATCGCACGCGCGGGGCTGACCCGGCTGTCGCTGAAGAACCTCACCCCCGATCGCACGGCCGCCAACCTCAAAAAGGACGGTCGCATCCTTAAGGAGCATCTCTAATGGCTGACGAAACGAACGACACCGATCAGATCGAACAGGATCTGGCCCAGACCCGTGCACGTATGGATCGTCGCCTTGATCAGCTTGGCGACCGGCTTGCGCCCAACCAGTTGGTGAACGACGCGCTTGCCCATGTAACGGGTGGCGACGGCGCCGACTTTGCCCAAACCCTGATCGCCAAGGCCAAAGCAAACCC
>NZ_JPDP02000144.1:0-2818 GCF_000732685.2 Sphingomonas sp. STIS6.2 | reverse complement strand
TCCTCGATCAGCACCGGCGACTACGGGATCGAGCATTGTTTGACCTGGCGATCGACAGCAAGCTGCGTGGTTGCGATGTGGTCAAGATGAGGATCGGCGATATCGTCCTTGGTGGCCATGTCCGAACCCGTGCGATCGTCGTGCAGGCGAAAACAGGCAGGCCGGTGCAATTCGAGCTAATGGCGGACGCCCGCGCAAGCTTGCTGGCATGGCTAGAGAGGCGAGGTGGTTCGCTCGCCGACTATGTCTTTCCTAGCCGCACCGATCATGCCCGCCCGCTCAGTACGCGCCAGTACGCCCGGCTGGTTGCCGAATGGGTGAATGGCATAGGGCTGCGCCGTGAAGAGTATGGGACCCACTCGCTTCGGCGGACCAAGGCTTCCATCATCTACAAGGCGTCAGGCAATCTTCGCGCGGTGCAAATCCTGCTCGGCCACGCCAAGATCGAGAATACCGTCCGCTATCTTGGCGTTGATGTGGAAGACGCTTTGACCTTGTCAGAGGGCATCGAGGTGTAACTTACGCCGGCTTCTCGCCTCTGTGAGAAGCCGGACCGGGCGGACGAGCGTCGAAAGCAGCCCTTCCGCTGCCGCCCATTAACGGACATTCCCATATCTGCTACACAGACGCAGATGGCCAAGACGCCCGACCCCAATCGTTTTCACCGAATTGTAGGCTGGGGCTTCGCTACTGGCTTTCTGATGCTTATCGGTCTGCCAGTGCTGCTAACCACCACGATGGGCGAGTGTCTGCCTCACGATCATCTACAGGTGTCGGACTGCCTTGCTAACAAGCGGATTGAGTTCTTCGCATTGATATTTGGCCTTCCGGTTCTGGCCACCGTGGTTGGCTGGCTGACATACCGATGGAGCAGATTTCTTGGCTGACTATGATGTCCTGATCCGATCGATCAGAGTAAGAAGACGAGGATCGCGAACGGCAGCTTTCGACCAAACCTGATCGTTCCGCTTACCCCCCAGATCCATCTCAATGATCAGGCACTTGCACGTATCACAGCAGCTAGACGGGCCGGCCCAGTTTAGTAGCTACGCTACTGTGCACCTTTTCCGCTGTGCGGGTGGACGAGGATGTGATTGACGTCTAGCCTTGGTCCGATTTCTCGGAGTCTTTAGCGATGCTGATAGGGCGTTGGTTAGTGGCATGCGGCCTGTTAGCCACCGCACCCCTGTCCGCCCAAGTTACGACCCCTCCTGCCGCAAAAGAGACATCGGGGCGTGATATAGTTGTCACCGCGAGCCGTACTTTGGATTATAAGAGACACGTCGACGAATGTCTTGCAACGCATTGCTCGCCTGACAGGGACATTGCCGCTACGCTTGCTCTCGCTCAAGCTCAGTTCGAAGCGGGGACATATGATGCGGCACGCGCATCCCTGTTGGCAGCAAGGCGTCGCAATGCACGGTTTGCAAAGCAATACCCGGTGGCGGTTGCTAATCTGCACCATGCTAATAGCGTGATGGCAGCGCATCTCGGCCTAGCCGACAGCGAGCTGTCCAGTGCTCTCGACACGATCAGCGCGATGAAGGCGGGCATGGCTGAAGACGATCCACGTGTGTTCCTGGAGCGGATCGAGCTTGGCGATGCCTATGCTCGCGCTGGCCGGTTTATAGGAAGCGAGAAGCAGTATGCAGGCATTGCCCGACGCGCTCACAAGCTCGGCCTCATTGAGATTGAGGGCCTTGCTCTTTTACGGGTAGCTACGCTCAAAACCCGCCTTGCCGAACAAAATCACACGGTTTTCGGCTTCGCGGCACGCCGGGCTATCGATGCGTTGATCGCGAGGCGCGAACCGGCGTTGCAGCCTTATCAAGTAGCCGGCCGGCAACTGAGTTTTCTGCTCGCTGCCCAGACGACCCCCGGGCCCGAGCTCGATCGCCTGATTGAACGATATCCAAGGCAACCCGCTGGAGCGCCTGCGTTGTTATTATACGCCCCCGCAGTTGCGCTGACCGCGTCTTCCCGGGGATCAGGTAACCGCTTCGCCCCGAACTCCAACCCTGCTGCCATGTTTAACACCGAAATGCCGCCGGTGGCGATGGGCAGCTATGTCGGACAATGGATCGATGTGGCCTTCGCGATCGGCACTGACGGGCGGATCAGTGACGCGCACATCTCGCGGCATGGCGATCATGTAGCGTTGAAGGGGGGGTGGGCCGAGCAGGTGGTCCGTTCTGTATCGGTTCGTCGCTATGCCCCGCAAGTGCAGCCAAGCTATGGACGCGAACGCTATACCTTCACCGCGAACATGGTTGCGGTGACGGGGTCGCGCCTGATGGCCCGCGATCCAACCCCGCGCTTGGTTCGCGCGGATCTTGGCCCAGAGACAACTGCATCAATGACGGCGCCCAATCTCAAGCCGGCGTCCTGAAATCCTATTGCTCTTCATCCAACGATTTTTTCCGAAATGCAGCGCCGCCGAAGCACCCGGTTACCTGAAGTTTTCAATCGGAAAGCCTAGCCGTCGTAGTCACGTCCGATTTGGCATTACGCGACGCAAGCCCACAAGTTTTGCATCAACCAGAAAACTGCAGGAGCCGGCGCATCCGTTGATTGAAAAGCCGACGCATTTGGTATGCTCGTTCGATAATCGGTTTTTCCAGGTTCGCCCCCCCAAAAGGTCAGTCCGCTTTCTACCAGGTCGCGACATTTAGGCGCTCGTCGCGTGCCGACCGTGCTTGAAAGCCGAGTGGCAGCTATCGGGCGGCAAAGCGGCCAGTCCGCAAGCGCCCACTTGCGGCTGTTCACCGCGCCGTTGACGCGGCCCGGAAGCGGACGTCCGGTTAGGGCGCGATCTGCG
>NZ_JPDP02000143.1:0-1752 GCF_000732685.2 Sphingomonas sp. STIS6.2 | reverse complement strand
CGGTCAGCACCAGGACGGGCATGACCTTGCCCTCCTTGCGCCAGCGGTCGAGCACGGTAAGGCCGTCGATCTCGGGCAGGCCAAGGTCGAGCACGACGGCATCGTAATTCTCGGTCGAACCCAGGAAATGCCCCTCCTCGCCATCGACTGCGAGGTCGATCGCATAGCCGGCGCCCTCGAGGGTATTCTTGAGCTGAGCCCCAAGATTCGGCTCGTCCTCGACGATCAGAACGCGCATGATAATCCTCTCGCTTGAATTGCCCGCTACCGGGTTACCGGTCGGTGCGGCCGACGATCTGGCCAGTCCGGCCGTCGACATCGACCCAGATCACGGTTCCATCGCGCAGGAACTTGAGCGTGTAAATGGCGCTGCCCGAATCATAGTCGAAGCCAATATACTGCGAGCCGCGCATCGTCGGGATCACCCGCGCCTCGATTTCGCGCAACGACAGGGACCGCCCCGTCTTGCGGGCTTCGAAGGCGGATCGCTGGTCGCCATGCCGCTGATCGGGCGCCTGCGCGACGGCGACGCCCGTCAGCACCGGGAAAGCAGCAAAAGCGGTCAGGAACAGCAGCATCTTCATGGAGGTGGCATAGGCCCGACGCATTGAACAGCCTGTGAATGAGGGCGACAGCAGGACGACAGCATAGTGTAACTTGCCTGCATCACCCGGCGACCCTAGGTGACCCGGACATGGCAGCACCTATTCTCGCATTCGAAGGCCTCGGCCTTGTCCAGGGTTCTGGATGGCTTTTTCGCAACCTCGACATCCATATCGGTCCGCGCGATCGCCTCGCGCTGATCGGGCGCAACGGCGCGGGCAAGACGACCCTGCTCAAGCTGCTCGGCGGCAGCATCGAGGGCGATGAGGGCCGCCGGACGATCGTCCCGGGCACGCGGGTCGTCATCCTCGAGCAGGAGCCCGACCTGCGCGGTTTCGCAACCTTGCGCGACTATGTGATGGGCGGCGACGATGCGCCGGTCAGCTACGAAGCCGACTCGATCGCCGACCAGCTCGGCATCGATCTGTCGCGCGAAGCCGCATCCGCGTCGGGTGGCGAGCGCCGCCGCGCGGCGATCGTCCGTGCGCTGGCGCAGGACCCCGACGTGCTGCTGCTCGACGAGCCGACCAACCATCTCGACATCGGCGCAATCGAATGGATCGAGGACTGGCTCAAGCGCTTCCGCGGCGCGTTCGTCGTCATCAGCCATGACCGCACCTTCCTGACGCGTCTCACCAAGCAGACCCTGTGGCTCGATCGCGGGGCGATCCGCCGCGCCGAGGTTGGTTTTGGCGGGTTCGAGGCGTGGACCGAACAGGTCTATGCCGAGGAACAGCGCCAGGCCGAAAAGCTCGACGCGCGCCTGAAACTGGAGGAACATTGGCTGCTGCGCGGCGTCACCGGGCGCCGCAAGCGCAACCAGGGCCGCCTGACCAAGCTGCACGAGATGCGTGCCGAACGCGCGTCGATGGTCGGACCGCAGGGCTCCGCCAATCTCGTGACGGGCAGCGACGACGCCAAGTCGAAGGTCGTAATCGACGCGAAGAACGTCACCAAGGCCTATGGCGACCGGACGATCATCGGCGATTTGACGCTGCGCGTCACGCGCGGCGACCGGATCGGTATCGTCGGCCGCAACGGCGCGGGCAAATCGACGCTGTTGAAGCTGCTGACCGGCGAGATCCAGCCCGACAGCGGCTCGATCAAGCTCGCCCAGACGCTCGACGCGGTCGTGATCGACCAGCAGCG
>NZ_JPDP02000142.1:0-1258 GCF_000732685.2 Sphingomonas sp. STIS6.2 | reverse complement strand
TGCGTCAGCAGGATCTTCTCGACGGTCACGCCCGCTTCCGCGATCGCCGCCTTGATTCGCGGCAGGTCGCCGCCGGGATCGACCACCGCCGCCTTCATCGTCGCAGTACACCACAGCAACGTGCAGTTCTGCTGGATCGGCGTGACGGGGATGATCGCGGCACGCAGCGGCGGCAGGGAGGTCTTTGTCATTCCGGCAAAATAGGGCGGCGGGCGGTTTCGGGCAATCGCCGCTTGCGGTTTGCCTGTCGCCCCGTGCATCAGTCGGCACGATGTGGACTGCGCCCTTCGTGCTGCTTGATGATGCCCGGGAGGCGGGGGCCCCCGCGCGCCTGTACGATCGGCCTGTCCGGGTCGTTCGCGCGGACACCCCCGATGCCGTGCAACCCGCGCTTGCGGAGATCCGTCGCGGACTGGCCGAGGGGCTGCATGCCGCGGGGATGCTGGCCTACGAAGCGGGGATGACGTTCGCGTCGCGTGCGGTCGATACCGGCCCGCCGGACGGCCCGTTGCTGTGGTTCGGCCTGTTCGAGCGCTACGAGACGATCCCCGCGGCGGCGCTGCCCGCGCTATTGCCCGATCCTGCCGGAATCTGGGTCGGGCCGCCGCAGCCGCAGATCGACCGCGAGGCCTATGATACGCGAATCGCACGGCTGCTCGCGCTGATCGCGGCGGGCGACATCTATCAGGCCAATCTGACCTTTGCCGCGACCGTGCCGTTCATCGGCGATCCCCGCGCGCTCTATGCCCGCCTCAGACGCCAGGCGCGTGCGGGCTATGGCGCATTGATCGACACGGGCAACGAAACCTGTCTGTCGCTGTCGCCCGAACTGTTCTTCACGCTCGAGGGCGATCGGCTGACCTGTCGGCCGATGAAGGGTACCGCGCCGCGCGGCGCCACGCCCGATGTCGACCGCCGCCTTGCCCAGGAGCTGGCCGCCGATCCGAAGCAGCGCGCGGAAAATCTGATGATCGTCGACCTGATGCGCAACGACCTGTCGCAGGTCGCGCAGGGTGTCTCGGTCCCCGACCTGTTCACGGTGGAGACCTATCCGACCGTCCACCAGATGACCTCGACGGTGTCCGCGCGGCTGACCCCAGGTCGCGATGCGATCGATGTGCTCGCCGCGCTGTTCCCCTGCGGCTCGATCACCGGCGCACCCAAGCAACGCGCGATGGAGGTCATCGCAGAGGTCGAGCAGGCCCGCCCCCGCGGCCTCTATACCGGCGCGATCGGCCGGTTCGATCCCGGCGGCGAC
>NZ_JPDP02000141.1:0-2582 GCF_000732685.2 Sphingomonas sp. STIS6.2 | reverse complement strand
CCCCCCCCCGTCATCCTGACGAAAGTCAGGATCCAGAGCCAAGCAGCACCGTGGCTCTGGGTCCCGGATCAAGTCCAGGATGACGAAGGAGGAAGCCACCCCCCCGAAAGGTTGACGCAACCCCCGCCCTCGCCATCCCCCAAGCCATGACCCGCCCCGGCTTCGCCTTCTCCACCACCCTGCGCGTCCGCTACGCCGAGATCGACGGGCAGAAGATCGTCTTCAACTCGCGCTATCTCGAATATGCCGATGTCGCGATCACCGACTTCTGGGACTGGAGCGGGATCGCCGCCGCGGTGCCCGGCTGGGACGACACCGAATTCAACGTCCGCCGCACCGAGATCGACTATCTCGCGCCCTTCCGCCTCGGCGACACGATCGCGGCGCATGTCCGGATCGAGCGGGTCGGCACGTCGAGCCTCACCAAGCGGATCGAGCTGACGCATGCCGAAAGCGGCGCGCTCCACACCGTGATCACGATGGTCAGCGTCCATGTCGATCTCGCGACCGGCCGCCCCGCACCCCTGCCGCCCGCGATCCGCGACCATATCGCGCGGCTCGCCACCCCCGCCTGACCGCTCAGTCCGTCGCGCCGATCTCCCCCGGCAGCGCCCAGATCAGCTCGCCCCGGCCCAGCACGCGGCCGTCATGCGCGCGCACCGCGACCTGTTCGATCGGCTGCCGGTCGCGCGCATCGACCAGGATCGGGAAGGCCGGGATCCGCGTCTCCCACCGCTCGCCCCATTGCCGGAGCGCGATCATCGTCGGCAGCAGCGCAAAGCCCTTTTCGGTCAGCCCATAGGCGATCTTGCGGCGATCCTCGGGCAAGGGCCGCCGCGCGAGGATCCCGTGCTCGACCAGCCGCGCGAGCCGGTTCGCCAGGATGTTGCGCGCGATGCCGAGCTCGGCCTGGAATTCCTCGAAATGATGCAGCCCGTTGAACGCCGCGCGCAGGATCAGGAACGACCAGCGCTCCCCCATCGCCTCGAGCGCCGCCGGCAGGCTGCATTCGCGCAGCGGCTCGCGCAAAATCCCCCGCGAAGTTCCCCGCGATATTCCCCGCGAAATTCCCCCCGAAATCCCCATCGTCCCGGCTCCCCCCGACCCCGGTCTAGCCTATCGCATTCCGCCGCGCGATGCGCTCATCGAGTGCGTCTATCACGGTGACCGGACGCTTTTGGTTGCAAAGCAACACGCTGCGGCCCCATCTATGTTCCGTGTTGCGCCAATATGAACTCGTCGATCGAGTCCTCGATTACGATCCCGATGCCGACGAGGCCCTGCTGAACCGCGCCTATGTGTTTTCGATGCAGGCGCACGGGTCGCAGAAGCGTGCGAGCGGCGATCCCTATTTCAGCCATCCGATCGAGGTGGCGGGCATCCTCACCGACCTGCATCTCGATGACGAGACGATCGCCACCGCGATCCTCCACGACACGATCGAGGATACCGTCGCCACGCCCGAGGAGATCACGCGGCTGTTCGGCCCGTCGGTCGCGCGGCTCGTCGACGGCGTCACCAAGCTCAGCAAGATCGAGGCGCAGACCGAGAATGAGCGCGCCGCGGAGAACCTGCGCAAATTCCTGCTCGCCATGTCCGACGACATCCGCGTGCTGCTGGTGAAACTCGCCGACCGGCTGCACAACATGCGCACGCTGCATCATATCGCCAAGCCCGAGAAGCGCCGTCGCATCGCCAAGGAGACGATGGACATCTACGCGCCGCTCGCCGAGCGGATCGGCATGTACGAGTTCATGCGCGAGATGCAGACGCTCGCCTTCGAACAGATCGAACCCGAAGCCTCCGAATCGATCAACCGCCGGCTGGAGCAGCTGAAGGACGGCGACGGCAACCGCATCGCCAAGATCGCCTCGGGGCTCAAACTCGTGCTGTCGCGCGCCGGCATCGAGGCGGAGGTCGCGGGGCGCGAGAAGCATCCCTATTCGATCTTCCGCAAGATGTCCGAACGGCACATCAATTTCGAGCAATTGTCCGACGTGATGGCGTTCCGCGCGATCGTCCCGACCGAGGCGGACTGCTACGCCGCGCTCGGCATCATCCACCAGCGCTGGCCGATGGTGCCCGGCCGGTTCAAGGATTACATCTCGACGCCCAAGCGCAACGGCTATCGCTCGCTGCACACCAGCGTGATCCATGCCGACAATGCGCGCATCGAGATCCAGATCCGGACCGAGGCGATGCACGCCCAGGCCGAATTCGGCCTCGCCGCGCACTGGGCGTACAAGCAGAAGAGCGGCGGCCAGACGATCGGCGGCGGCGAGCATCAGGTCAGCTGGATCCGCGACCTGGTCGAGATCCTCGACACCGCCGAAAGCCCCGAGGAGCTGCTCGAACACACGCGGATGGCGATGTACGCCGACCGCATCTTCGCCTTCACCCCCAAGGGCGAGCTGATCCAGCTGCCCAAGGGCGCGACGCCGATCGACTTCGCCTATGCGGTCCATACCGATCTCGGCGACCAGGCGGTCGGCGCGAAGATCGACGGCCGCGTCGTGCCGCTCTCGACCGTGATCGAAAACGGCAACCAGGTGCAGATCCTGCGGTCGAAGGGCCAGTCGCCG
>NZ_JPDP02000140.1:6214-25709 GCF_000732685.2 Sphingomonas sp. STIS6.2 | reverse complement strand
CCCCGCGCCGTTCGATCCGCGGCTGATGGAGGTCGTTCCCGTCGCGGTCGCCAAGGCGGCAATGGCATCGGGCGTCGCGACCAAGCCGATTCTCGACATCGAGGCGTATCGCCAGTCGCTGCGCGCGCGTCTCAACCCGACCACCTCGGTGCTGTCGATGGCCTATGAGGGCGCACGGGCGCATCCCAAGCGTGTCATCTTCGCCGAGGGCGAGGAAGAGGTCGTGCTGCGGGCGGCGATCGCGTTCAAGGAGGGCGGCTACGGTACGCCGGTGCTGGTCGGTCGCGACGACGTGCCCGACCGGTTGCGCGCGCTGGGCGTCACCGATCCCGAGAGCTTCGAGCTGCACAACAGCCGCGTCTCGCCGCTGGTGCCGAAGATGGTCGAGCTGCTCTACGCCCGGCTCCAGCGTCGTGGGTATCTGCGGCGCGACTGCGAGCGGATGGTGAACCAGGATCGCAACATCTTCGGTGCGCTGCTGCTGCAGCTCGGCGAGGGCGATGCGATGATCACCGGCATCACGCGTACCTATGGCGAGACGATGCGCCAGATCTACCGCGTGATCGATCCGGCCGCGGGCAAGACGCCGTTCGGCATCCATCTGCTTGTCGGGCAGAGCCACACGGTGTTCATCGCCGACACCACGGTCAACGAACGTCCGACCGCCGAGCAGCTCGCCGATTTCGCCGAGCAGACCGCAGCGGTCGCGCGTCGCATGGGGCATGAGCCGCGCGTCGCGTTCCTGAGCTATTCGAATTTCGGCAATCCGAAGGGCGAGTGGCTCGACAATATCCGCGACGCGGTGACGGTGCTCGACGGTCGTCAGGTCGGGTTCGAATATGAGGGCGAGATGGCGCCGGACGTGGCGCTCAACCCGAAGCAGCTGGCGAACTATCCGTTCGCGCGACTGTCGGGGCCGGCGAACGTGCTGATCATGCCGGGTCTTCAGTCCGCGCATATCTCGGCCAAGCTGTTGCGCGAGCTTGGGGGGGATTCGGTGATCGGGCCGATGCTGATCGGCATGGAGAAGCCGGTGCAGGTCGCGCCGATGACGAGCACGGCGAGCGAGCTGGTGACGCTGGCGGTGCTCGCGGCGGGTGGGATTGCTCGGTGAACTCTCCCTCTCCCCCGAGGGGAGAGGGGTTTGTGATCAAGCGTCGATGCTGGTGCCTAGCGAGGCGTGGACGAGGCCGCCGTCGACGGTGATGGTCTCGCCGATCACGTAATCGCCGGCGCGGCTGGCGAGGTAGATCGCGGCGCCGGCCATGTCTTCGTCGACGCCGACCCGCTTGGCCGGGATCCCTTGCGCGACAGCGTCGCCGTGATCGCGGGCGGCCTTGTTCATGTCGCTGGCGAATGCGCCGGGGGCGATCGAAGTGACGTTGATCGAATCGGTCACGAGCCGCGCGGCCATGCGCTTGGTCAGATAGATCAGTGCCGATTTCGACGCGTGATAGCTGTAGGTTTCCCACGGGTTGAGGCGCTGGCCGTCGATCGAGGTGATGTTGATGACCTTGGCCGGCCGATCGCGCGAGCCCGAGGCCTTAAGCGCCGCGTGCAGCGCCTGGGTCAGGAAGAAGGGTGATTTGACGTTAAGGTCCATGACCTTGTCCCAGCCGACCTCCGAAAACTCCTCGAACGGAACGCCCCAGGCCGCGCCCGCATTGTTGACGAGGATGTCGAGCCGGCTCTCATGCTCGGCGAACTGCGCCGCGAGCGCCTTGCAGCCGGCGACGGTCGAGACGTCCTGCGGCAGCGCGATGCAGTTGGGGCCGAGCTCGGCCGCCGCGGCTTCGCAGGCATCCGCCTTGCGCGACGAGATGTAGACCTTCGCGCCCTGCGCGATGAAGCCCGCCGCGATCATCTTGCCGATGCCGCGGCTGCCGCCGGTGATCAGCGCGACGCGGCCGTCGAGACGAAACAGGGTGGTCGTATCCATGCGGCATCCTCCAGAGATTTTTGCGACTGGTATCGCCGCGCGGCGTGCGTAGCAAACCCGTTTTTCGAATCGCCGTGGTTTGACGAGGTGGTGCGCCGTACTGTTAGCGCAAAGCCGGCCCTCCTGCGCTCTCTTGATGGGTGCGGGACTAACGATCCCGGCCCGCATGCGCGTGTCCGCTGCATCAGCGGCAGAACATCGAAAAAGGGCGGCATGGTCGGCTAAAAAAGGGGCTCGTCGGCGCGGCAACACGCTTCGTCGGATATGGTTCCGCGACGCCTTTCAATTAAATCCGCACTCCCGTAGCCAGACTGTGACGAACGGGTTTTGACCGGGGGGTCTCGATGAATTTCAAGGCGTTAGCAGCGCGTTTTGCGCTGGTGGTATCGTGCGGCCTGATGACGGCCACACCGGCAGCGGCCCAGTTCTGGCAGTGCGTGACCTTTGCCCGCTCGGTGTCGGGCATCGAGATCCGTGGCAATGCGAACACCTGGTGGAGCCAGGCCGAGGGCCGCTACGAGCGTGGCCATGCACCAAAGGCCGGTGCCGTCCTCGCCTTCTCGCCCACCTCGCGGATGCGCGTCGGCCATGTCGCGATGGTCTCGAAGGTCGTCAGCGACCGCGAAGTGCTCCTGACCCATGCCAACTGGTCGCGCCGCGGTGCGATCGAAACCAATGTTCGCGCGATCGACGTGTCCGACGCGGGCGACTGGAGCATGGTCAAGGTCTGGTACGGGCCGCAGGGCGATCTCGGCACCTCGGCCTATCCGACCAAGGGCTTCATCTATTCAGGCCATGCACCGCGTGGCGACACGCTCGACGCCCCCGCCCAGCCGTCGCTTCAGATGGTCAGCGCGCCCAGCGCGACGCAGCGTGCCAATGCCGCTCAGCTCGCCACGGTGCAGCATGGCCCGACCGACCCGCGCGGCATCTTCACGCTCGTAAACGACGCGGGCTGAACCAGTTAAGCGATTACCGGGCCGCCATCGCCCGGAACGTCAGCGCATCGCCGTTCATGCAATAGCGCTTTCCCGTCGGCTTGGGGCCGTCGTCGAACACATGGCCGAGATGCCCGCCGCAGCGTCGGCAATGCACCTCGGTCCGCGCCATCCCGAGCGTCGAATCGACCCGGGTCCGCACGGCATTGGTCAAGGGCTGCCAGAAGCTCGGCCATCCCGTCCCGCTCTCGAACTTGGTCTTTGACGAAAAGGCGGGGAGCGCGCAGCCGGCACAGGAAAAGATCCCGGCGCGATGTTCGCCGTTGAGCGGGCTCGAATAGGGTCGCTCGGTCCCTTCCTTGCGCAGCACGTTATAGGCATCCGGCGACAGCTTCTTGCGCCACTGTGCATCGCTCAGCGTGACCTCGAAGCGTTCGGCGGCCTGGGCGGACTGCGACGAGCAGCCCCAGAGGGCAAAGCCCGCCGCGCCTGCGCCGGCGAGCGTGAGGAACGTGCGGCGATCGGGCGATGTGTGTGTCATGGTCATGATATAAGTACGAACTTTGCCGCGAACAGGATGCGTGCGGGGGCGGGCGATGAAAGTCAGTAGCGGCTGATCTCGACGGGGAGCGTGCGATAGCCGTGGACGAAACACGCGGCGACTCGGGTCGGCGGGCCGACCACGTTGATCCGCATGCGGCGCTTCGCCATCTCCTCGAGCAGGATCGCGAGCTGCATCTCGGCGAGCCTCGCCCCGACGCAGCGGTGGATGCCGTGGCCGAAGGCGAGATGGCGCCGCGCATTGGGACGGTCGACGCGGATCGCGTCGGCATCATCCCCGAACACGCTCTCGTCGCGATTCGCCGAGAGATACCACAGGGCCAGCTTGTCGCCGGCCTTGATCGACTGGCCCTGCAGTTCGGTATCCTGCGTCGCGGTGCGTCGCATGTGCGCGAGCGGCGTCTGCCAGCGGAGGATCTCGCTCACGGCGTTGGGAATGAGCGCCGGATTCGCTTCCAGCATGGCGCGGGCGTCGGGAAATGCGTCGAGGCCATAGGCCAGCGCCGACATCGAGTTGCGGGTCGTGTCGTTGCCCCCGACGATCAGGAGGATCAGGTTTCCGATGAATTCGTGATGCTCCATATGCGCCATCGCATCCGAATGGATCAGCATCGAGATCAGGTCGGGGGTCGGCGGCCGGTCGATCTTGGCGTTCCAGAGCGTCTGGAAATAGGCCCCGCAATCAAACATATGCGCGAGCCGCTGCTTGCGCGTCTCCTCGTTCTTGACGAGCTCGATGTCGCCCGCCCAGTCCGACCACAGGGTTAGCTTGCGCCGATCCTCCCACGGGAAATCGAACAGGATCGCCAGCATCTGCGTCGTCAGTTCGATTGCGACGCGGTCGACCCAGTCGAACGGCGTGTTCCAGTCGAGCCCGTCGAGGATCTCCGCGGTGCGCCGGCGGATGTCGGGCGCCATGCGGGTCATCTCGCTCGGGGTGAAGGCGGGCGCCACCGTGCGGCGCTGGCTGGTGTGGATCGGGCGATCGCGCGCTATGAACATCGGCATGCGGACGTCGCGATCGCGATCGAAATCGGCGAGGGTGATGCCGCCGGCTTCGGAGGAATAGAGGTCGGGCAGCGACTCGACCTCGACGATCCCCCGGTAGTTCGAGACCGACCAATAGGGGCCGTAATCCGAGCTCGCGACATGGTGGACCGGGGCATGCGCGCGAAGGTGGCGGAAGGGGGCGTGCCAGACATCGTCGCGGTAGAGGTCCGCGCGACTGACATCGAGCGGGTCGATCGGGTGTTTTCCGGTTGCCGCCCCGGTAGTTACGGGGCCGCCAAGCGGAGCCGTCGTGATGTCCCCTGCAAGCGTCGCCACCCATCACTCTCCTGTTTTCGGGCAGGAGACCAAGTACTGACAGCGATGTCAACAACCTGTGTCAGTGGGGCTTCGCGCGGCGCCAGAAGGGCCGCGCGCTGCCTGACTGGAGCACGCCGCGGCGGAACAGTCGTGCGCCAACGACGATGAAGATCGTCACCCACAGGGCCTGCCAGGCCAGCGCCGCGACGTGCGGCCAGAGCTCGGGGGAATTGGCCGCGTGCCCGGCCATCGCGAAGGGCGAGGAAAGCGGAAACAGCTCGGCGAGCGTCGCGATCCAGCTGCCGGGGCGCGAGACCGCGGCGGACGAGAGGCCGAACATCGCGACCTGAAGGATCGTGATCGGCAGCGACAGCATCTGGATCTCGCGCATCGTCGAGGCCTGCGCGCCGACGCCGAGAAACACTGATCCCAGAAGCAGATAGGCCATGGTGAAATAGCCGGCGAACAGCAACGCGAACATCGGTCCGCCGACTGCGGGACGGAGATCGCCGATCGCCGCCGCCGCGCCTGCGGGAAGCAATGTCGTGACCTGTCCGACGACGGTTCCCCAGAAGGCGACGAACAGCACCGCGACGCCGAACATGCCGATCAGCTTGCCGAAGAACACCGATTCGAGCGGGACCGCGGCGGCGAGCACCTCGATCACCTTGTTGTTGCGCTCCTCGGCCATCGTCCCGACGACCTGGCCGGAGAGGAACAGCGTCAGGAAGAAGATCCCGAACACCGCGAAGAAGGCGGACTGATGCTGGCCACCGACCGAGCCGCGCGACCGCGTGATCCGGGTCTTGGTCACGTCGATCCGGGGCAGCGTGCCGCCCGCCTGTTGCGCCGCCAGCGTCGTCTGCGCGAGCGTGGCGAGATAGCCCGCGGCGCGGTCGCCGCGTGGACCATAGAGGATCTGTGGCGCCGCGAGCGGGCCGTAAAGCACTGCGGCGGCGTCGATATCGTTGCGGTTGAAGGCGTTGCGCGCCTGTGCCGCCGGATCGGCGGAGGCCGGCTGGGTGGTCAGGTCGGGCGGTCCCTCGCCTGGCCGGAAGATGCCGCGCAGCCGCGTGTCGGCCTCGGCCATCATACGCGACTCGGCGGCGGGGAGGATCGCGATGATCTGCGCCTTGTCCTGCGCGCCGTCGGTGACGCTGGCCGCGCCGAGCCCGCCGACCGCCCCGAAGGCGCCCATGATCAGCGGCGCGAACAGGAAGAGCAGGAAGATCGGGGTGAAGACGGTCGCGGTGAAATCGCGGCGGGCAATGGTGAAGGTCTGGCGCAGCGTGCGGCGGAAGCGGGTCATGGCTGCGCCTCCTGCTGATCGACGATTCGCACGAACGCCTCGTGCAGCCCGGGGCGTTCGATCGAGAGCCCGGAAATGCCGTATCCGGCGTCGATCAGCCGCACCAGCAGCGTCTCGATCCCGCCGCCCGGCAGTTCGAACCGCCAGCCGTCGCGATCGGGCAGCGCATCGGGGGGCAGCACGCCGCGGATCGCGGGGTCGGGACGGTGCGGGGTGTAGTGAACGCGCTGGGGCAGGACGCCGCGCGCGTCGTCGACGGTGCCTTCGAACCGGCGCTTGCCGCCGGCGATGATCGCCAGCCGGTCGCACAGCCGTTCCGCATGGCTCATGATATGCGTCGAGAACAGGATCGTCGCGCCGCGATCGCGCTCGACAAGGATAAGCTTTTCAAGACGTTCCTGGTTGACCGGATCGAGCCCGGAAAAGGGTTCGTCGAGCACGAGCAGATCGGGCTGATGCACGACCGAGCCGAGCAGCTGGACGAGCTGCGCCATGCCCTTCGACAATTTGCGGATCTTCTCGTCGACCGCATGGCCGAGCCCCGCCCCCTCCATCAGCGTCACCGCGCGCGCACGTCCGGTCTTCCAGTCGAGACCGCGCAGCGCGCCCATGAACGCGATCGCCTCGCGTGCCTTCATCGCGGGATAAAGTCCCCGTTCCTCCGGCAGATAGCCGACATGATCCGAAGCGTCGCGCGGGCTGTCGAAGCCCAGCAGCGTGCGGTGGCCTTCATCGGGCTCGATGATCCCGAGCAGCATGCGCAGCGTCGTGGTCTTGCCCGCGCCGTTCGGCCCGAGCACGCCATAGATCGCGCCGGTCGGCACGGCGATGTCGACGCCGTCGACCACCCGCCGGTCGCCGAAGCGCTTGACCAGCCCGCTGGCCTTGACCGCCCATTCCTCGCCCACGCGCAAACTTCCTTCAAGCCGAGCGCCTGTGGTAGCGGGCGGACGTGCCCGACGACAAGCCATCCGACCTCGAATCGCGCGTGAAGGCCAAGGCGGCCGAACTGGGCTTTGCGGCGTGCGGGATTGCGCGCGCGGATGCAGCGCCGCTGGCGGGCGAGCGGCTGCACCAGTGGCTGGCCGAAGGGCGGCATGGCGACATGATCTGGATGGAGGAGCGGCGCGCGCAGCGGGCGAGCCCTGCCGGGCTGTGGCCCGCGGTGCGCAGCGTGATCGCGCTGGGCATGAGCTATGCGCCGAAGGACGATCCGCTGCGGCTGGCGGAGCAAGGCGAGGTCGGCCGGATCTCGGTCTATGCGCAGGGGGCGGATTATCACGACGTCATCAAGCGGCAGCTGAAGGCGCTCGGCCGGTGGCTGGCGAGCGATGCGGTCGGTGTCGAGTATCCGTTCGATCTCAAGGTGTTCGTCGATACCGCCCCGGTGATGGAGAAGCCGCTCGCGGAGGCGGCGGGGCTGGGGTGGCAGGGCAAGCACACCAATCTGGTCAGCCGGACAGAGGGCAGCTGGCTGTTCCTCGGTGCGATCTACACGACGCTCGAGCTGAAGGGCGACGCCGCGGGTCGGGATCTGTGCGGGAGCTGTGACGCGTGCCAGCGCGCGTGCCCGACCGATGCGTTTCCGGCGCCCTACAGGCTCGATGCGCGGCGTTGCATCTCGTATCTGACGATCGAGCATGCGGGGGTAATTCCCGAGGAATTCCGGGCGGGTATCGGCAACCGCATCTATGGCTGCGACGATTGCCTGGCGGTGTGCCCGTGGAACAAGTTCGCCGCCGCAGCGAACGCCAATCTCGCCTTTGCGCCGCGCGCCGAGTTGGTCGCGCCCGAGATCGCCGACCTGATCGCGCTCGACGATGCGGGATTCCGTCAGGTCTTTGCCGGATCGCCGATCAAGCGGATCGGGCGCGACAAGATGGTCCGCAACGCGTTGATCGCGGCGGGGAATAGCGGCGATCCGGCCTTGTCGGAGGGCGTCGCGGCGTTGCTGGGCGATCCGGCGCCGGTGGTGCGCGGGACGGCGGTGTGGGCCTTGTCGCGACTCGACGCGGTGCGATTCGCGGCCGAGAAAGCGGATCGTCGCGGCGGCGAAAATGATGATGGCGTCCGCGCGGAATGGGACCGGGCGAACTTAAGCTGACGCGGGCCAAGTGACGCGCGACAGGGGAAATTATTCACGAACGCCGGTGTAGGGGCGCGCATTCGAGACTTGCCTTGCGGGGGCAATGCGGACAGCGGTGGCGGTCCAAGGGGCGATGATTGCATATGTTGGCATTTTCCACTGCTACGATGGTCGCCGCGCTGGCGGTGCAGGCCGTCGACCCGCTGCCCGTCGCGCCGGTCCCGGTTGCGCCGTCGACGGTGGTTGCGGACGAGCAGCGCGTGCCCGAATCGCCCGTCGTGCCGGTATCGCCGCCCGTGGTGCCCGTAGCGCCGGTTGCAGCGTCCCAGACTGTCCCGGTTCCAGCGCCCGTGCCCGCCGAGCCGAACGCGCAGAAGGACATCGTCGTCGTCGGGCAGTCGCGTGATGCCGGGGATCCGCTGCGTGGCGTGAATGCCCAGGCGTTCGGGGCGACGCAGGCGGTCGACAGCGCGGTCGTTGGGCCGGTGGCGCGGGTCTACAAGCGCAAGGTGCCGAGCCCGATCCGCAAGGGTATTCACAACTTTCTCTATAACTTGCGCGAGCCGATCGTGTTCGTGAACTTCCTGCTGCAGTTCAAGCCGGGCAAGGCGGCCGAGACGGTCGGGCGGTTCGTGATCAATTCGACGGTCGGTGCGGCGGGGGTCATCGACGTCGCCAAGAAGCGGCCGTTCCGGCTGCCGCGCCGGTCGAACGGCTTTGCCAACACGCTGGGGTATCACGGCATCGGCAACGGGCCGTTCCTGTTCCTGCCGCTGGTCGGGCCGACGACGGTGCGCGACCTGATCGGCGGGACGCTCGACCGGTTGCTGCTGCCCACTGCGATCGGTTCGCCGTTCACCGATGCGAGCTACACGGTGCCGGCCGGGGTGCTCGGCGCGCTCGACCACCGCGCCGATTTCGACGAAACTCTCAAGTGTTTGCATGACGATGTGGGCGATCCCTATGCATCGTCGCGCGCCTTCTACCTGCACCGGCGACAGGCGGAGATCGACCATCTCCACCGCCGGCCGCCGGCGCCGCCGCCCGAATGCCAGGCGGCGCTGCCCGCGACGCGGATCCCGGTCGGCGCGGCGGGCGCGACCGAAACGGTGCCGCCGCCCGGGCCCTGAGCGGCTTAGCGGCCGCCGTCGCGGCGGGTGAGCGCGGCGACGCAGCTGGCGCGGTCGATCGTGCTGCCGTCGAGCTCGCGCGCGTCGATATAGGTGACCTTGGGCTCGCCCGATCCGGCGGGGTAGAGATAGGCGTCGAGCACGCAAATTCCGCTCTGGAACTGGAGCTTGCGCGCCGCGCCCTCGCGGATATCGGCGTCGGGATCGCCGAACAGCCGGGTCAGCCCGGCGGCGGTCTGGCCGATCACGCGTTCGAGCCCGACGCTTGTATAGGGGATGGCGGGGCGGCCGACCGGCGCGGTCGCGACGGGCGCGGCGCAGCCCGCGAGCGCGAGGCCGAGGGCCATCGCCAGGCCCGCACCGGATCGCGAGACTGCGAAGCCTTTCAACGCGTTGACACGTGATCTCGTCATCAGCTGGTCCCCCGGGCGCGCACCGCTGCGCGCGTCCCGTGATAAAAATGCGTCGCCATCGCCGCGCCCAGCACGGGGGCGGCGATGTTGAGGATCGGAACCACGAACAGCGCGGTGTTCGCAAGACCCAGCATGAACCGCGACGCCCGCGTCGTCGCACGCCAGCCCCGCATCGCCGCGGCGTCCATGTGGCGCGCGGCGACCATGTCGCCGAGATCGCGCCCGAGCAGCCAGCCATTGACCACGAAAAACGCCGCCGCGGTCCCGACCCCGGTGACGAGCAGGCCGATATAGACGGGCACCATCAACAGGTTGACGAGCAGCACGCGGAACGCCGAGCGCAATCCCATCGCCAGGCTGCGCGCGAACGGCACGGGTCGCGCGGTAGCCAGACTGGCGGGATAATGTCGCGCCTCGACCGCGGCGACGACATCGTCGGCGAAGATCCCGACGACCGCGATGGCGACCGCGCGAAACAGTATCCAGACCGCGAGGATGGTCAAGAACAGCGCGACCGCAGCGGCGATCCCGGCCTGGTCACTGCCGAGCCAGGCGGCGAAAATCGCCTTTGCGCCCAGCCACATGAGCAGGCCGAGCGCGGCGAAGACGAGCAGCGTCACCGCCATCGACTTGGCGAAGACGCGCAGCACCGGAGGATCGCCGAGCTGGCCGAGCGAGAGGAAAAAGCCGCGGATCATGCGGCAGCGATGGCCCGCCGCCTCCGGGCCGTCAATGCAGGGTTCCGACTCAGAGCGTGCGGATCAGGCGGACCGCGCGGGCGATCCAGACGGGGCGCTCGATCTGCTGGGGTGCGGCATCGTCGCCGACCGGAATAAGCGTGGGACTGCCGTCGGTTAGCGCGACCAGACGGCCAAAGGCGAAGCGGCCGGCGGGGCGGGGGACGAGCACGTCGCGGTAGAGCGCGCTCTCGAAGTCGTCGGGGCCGAGCGTGGTGCACCAGAGCACGTCGCCCGTGCGGTAGTCGCCGACGCCGGCGGCCACCGTCACTGCGACCTGACCCGGCTCGACATGCGGCGGCGTGGCGAGATTGGGGCGGGTAGGGGCTTGAATTCCGGTCGAATCCAGGATCGCGACGACGGGCAGATCGGCGCGTTCGGGCATCGTCACGAGATCGACCGCGGCGACGTCGAGCGCGGCGGCGATCCGGTTGAGCCATCCGACCGACACGGTCCGCGTCCCCGTCTCGAGCCGGCCGATCGTCTGCGCGGTTGTCGGGGGATCACAACGCCTTGCGACGTCGTCGAGCGTCAGTCCCTTGGCGCGGCGGACGGCACGGATAGCAGTGATCATCGACAGGCTCCGTCGTTTGCACAAACCAGATAGGTTAGTTTCTCTTGTAATTTCTGGTCGAATATGGCAAGGCAAACGGGACTCGGCAAATGGAAAGGGCGGCGCATGCAGGATCTGATCGAGGTCGCGATCGACGGGCGGGGCATGCGGCGGGATGCCAACAGGGAAGGTGAGCGGGAAGCTGACAGGGTCGGTGAGCGGGAGGTGCAGCGGGAAGGTGTCGCGCGTGGCGGGCGGAGCGTGACGGTCAACCGGGCGGAGTCACCGCTGACCTGGCTGCGGTCGCGCGGGCTGATCGATGCGCGGCAGTTTGCGGCGGGCGAGCGGTTGCGCGCGGCGTACGAGACCGCGTCGATCGCACCGAGCGTGACGATGCGCTGGACGCCGCGGGTCGATGGCGGCGGGCAGGATGCGCTCGACCCGACCGTCGCGCAGATCGCGGCGAAGCGGCGGTTCGATGCGGCGATCGCGGCGGCGGGGCCGGGGCTGGCGGATATACTGTGGCGGGTGGTGTGCGCGGGCGAGGGGCTGCCCGCGGCGGAGCGCGCGCTGTCCTGGCCGGCGCGCGCGGGGCGGCTGGTGCTGACGCTCGCGCTCGACCGGCTGGCGACACATTATGAGGGCGGGGACGTTAGAGGGCGCGAGGGGGGCGGCGGCTCGCCTTTGCGCGGCGACGGGGCTAAGGGCGCGGCATGCGCTTCGATCTGATCAAATGTCACGGCTCCGGCAACGATTTCCCGCTGATCGACGCGCGTGCGCTGTCGCTGGGCGATGCGGACTGGGCGCGGGTTGCGCGCGCGCTCGCGGATCGCGCGGGGCCGGTCGGGGGTGACGGGCTGCTGCTGCTGACGGACGGCGACGAGCAGGGGCGGGCGTTCGGGATGCGGATGTTCAATTCGGACGGGAGCGAATCGGAGACGTGCCTCAACGGGCTGCGCTGTGTCGCGCGCGCGGGGTTCGCCGCGACCGGGCTGACGCGCGCGACCGCGCGGCTGAAGACGAGCGATGCGCTGGTCGTGCGCGACGCGGACATCGCGCCGGGCGTGTTCACGGTGCGCGAGACCGCGGGGCCGGCGTCGCTCGATGTTGCGGCGTGGCCGATGCATGTCGATGCGGACCAGATCGTCGAGGCGCCGCTCGCCGGACTGCCCTCGACGCGCGCGTTCACCGCGGTGGCGATGCCCAACCCGCATCTGGTGGCGTTCGTCGAGGCGGTCGACGATGCCGAGCTGGTCCGCGTCGGCATGGCGTGCGAGGCGGCGCCCGACTGGCTGCCCAACCGCGCCAATGTGAGCTTTGTCGAGCTGCGCGGGACCGACCTGTTCGTCCGCACGCATGAGCGCGGGGTCGGGCTGACCGACAGTTGCGGCAGCGCGATGGCGGCGTCGACCTTTGCCGCGTGCCTGACGGGGCGGATCGCGTATGACACGCCGACGACGGTGTTCAACCGCGGCGGGCTGGTCCGCGCCGAGGCGGGGGCGGACGGGATGGTGACGCTGTCGGGCAATGCGACGGTCGAATGGACCGGGTCGGTGACGGTCGATCTGGATCCGGGCAAGCCGGGTGCGCGCGACCTGGTGATCGCGCGGCGGCATGACGAAGAGATTGCCGCCTGGGAAACATTGCGCACCGGAATGTAAAAAAGCGTGTGCATCGTTGCGGCCGGGGTGGCCGTATCTTCGCCGCGGCAGCCGGATCATCGGCGCCGATCAGGAGAGACTGTCATGACCCCCCTGTTTCGTACCACGATCATTGCCGCCGCTGTCGCCGTCAGCGGCACCGCGCTGGTCGCCGCGCAGACCAACCCGATGGTCGGCGGCGCCGCGATGTACCCGACCAAGACGATCGTCGAGAATGCGGTCAATTCGAAGGATCACACGACGCTGGTCGCCGCGGTCAAGGCCGCCGACCTGGTCGAGACGCTGTCGGGGCCGGGGCCGTTCACGGTCTTCGCGCCGACCAATGCCGCGTTCGCGAAGCTGCCCGCGGGGACGGTCGACACGCTGCTCAAGCCCGAGAACAAGGCGCAGCTGGCGGGCGTGCTGACCTATCATGTCGTGCCGGGGACGATCATGGCCGCCGACATCGCGGCCAAGGCCAAGGCGGATGGCGGGACTGCGAGTTACACCACCGTGCAGGGTGAGCCGCTGATGTTCATGAAGTCGGGCAGCGGCTGGGGCATCATGGACGGCAAGGGGCACAAGGGGCGGATCACGATCGCCGATGTGCGCCAGTCGAACGGGCTGATCCTGTGATCGATACGGTGATGCTGCCGTGAGGGGGTGAGGGTTTCGAGCCTCGCGTGCCCTCACCCTCCCACGCTTCGCGTGGGCCCCTCCCTCTCCCCCGGGGGGAGAGGGGTTTTGGGGTCCCTCTCCCCCTGGGGGAGAGGGAAGGAGGAGCCTTTAGGCGACGGGAGGGTGAGGGGTGGTTGGGATGAGCGGTCTCGAGCCTCGCGTGCCCTCACCCTCCCACGCTTCGCGTGGGCCCCTCCCTCTCCCCCGAGGGGAGAGGGGTTTGTTTAGCTGATCAGGAGGCCGGCCAGGGCGGCGGACATGAGGTTCGCGAGGCTGCCGGCGGCGAGGGCGCGGAGGCCGAGTTTGGCGATCATCGGGCGCTGGTTGGGGGCGAGGCTGCCGGTCACCGCCATCTGGATTGCGATCGACGAGAAATTGGCGAAGCCGCACAGTGAGAAGGTGATCACCGCGATCGTCCGCGGGCTGAGCCCGGGTTGCGTGCCGAGCGAGATATAGGCGACGAATTCGTTCAGCACGATCTTCTGCCCGAACAGCCCGCCGGCGATCCCCGCCTCGCTCCACGGCACGTTCAGGAGGAACATGATCGGCGCGAAGACATAGCCGAGCAGCCCCTGGAAGCTCAGCCCCGGCAGCCCGATCATGTTGCCGAGCCCGCCGAGCAGGCCGTTGGCGAGCGCGACCAGCGCGACGAAGGCGAGCACCATCGCGCCGACCGCGACCGCGAGGCGGACGCCGGTCTGCGCGCCCTGGGCGGCGGCCATGATCAGGTTGGCGGGCTTTTCCTCGTCATGCGTCGCCTGCGGCATGGGTTCGCCCGCGGACGATTCGCCGGGCAGGTCGCCGAGCGCGAGCTCGCCCTCGGGCGGCGTGACGCGGTCGGGCATGATGATCTTCGCCATCAGGATCCCGCCGGGCGCGGCCATGAAGCTGGCGGCGAGCAGATAGTCGATGCGGATGCCCATCGACGCATAGGCCGCGAGGATCGTGCCCGCGACGCCCGCCATCCCGCTGGTCATCACGGTGAAGAGCTGCGCGGGGGTGAGGCCGGCGAGATAGGGGCGGATGACGAGCGGTGATTCGCTCTGGCCGACGAAGATGTTCGCCGCCGCGCAGAGCGATTCGACCTTCGACACGCCGATCACCTTCTCGATGCCGCCGCCGACCCAGCGCACCACGAACTGCATGATGCCGAGATAATAGAGGATCGAGACGAGGCTGGCGAAGAATATGATGACGGGGAGGGCGGCGATCGCGAAGCTCTGGCCGCCGATCTCGGGGGTCGCCATCTTGCCGAACAGGAATTCGGTGCCCTTTTGCGAATAGCCGAGCAGATTGGCGACGCCGCCCGACATGCTGCCGAGCACGACCTTGCCGAAGCTGGAATAGAGCACGAGGATCGCGATGCCCGCCTGGAGCGCGAAGGCGGCGCCGACGATCCGCAGCCGGATCGCGCGGCGGTCGCTCGACAGCAGCACCGCGATGCCGAGGATGACGGCGATGCCTGCAAGGCCGATGATCAGTCTTTCCATGGACGCCCTGCGTTTTGGTACTATGACACACGCGGCCCCCCGGCTGCGCAAGCGGCCGACATGACACGGGTACGCCGTGCTCGCCAGTCATTTGACGCCTGTACGCTGTCAGAAGGGCTAGGCATTTGACGGCGCGCGGCATTTCGCTAGCGTCCGGCGCGATGACCACAGACCTTCCCGCGTTCCCGCGTTCGCTCTTCATTTTCTCTGTCCTCTATGGCGGCATGGTGTGCATCGCCGGCGTGCTGGGGGTGAAACAGGTCGCGCTCGGGCCGCTCGCGGTCGAGGCGGGGATCTTCGCGTTCCTGCTGCTGGTGGTGATCAGCAGCGCGATTTCGGAACTGCACGGGCAGAAGACCGCGACGTTCCTGGTGCGGCTGGGGTTCATCCCGCTGCTGGTGTCCGCCGCGCTGATCCAGCTGGTGCTCGCGCTGCCGCATGATCCGGGGATGTACCCGCCTGCGGTCGACGCCTTCCCGGTCGTCGTCGGGCAGGGCGCACGGATGATGATGGCGGGGCTGATCTCCTACGGGATCTCGCAGACGCTCAACGTGCTGATCTTCGCGCGGCTGGCGGGGCCGGTCGGCGGCGAGGGGCGGCTGGTCTGGCTGCGCGGCATGATCGCGAGCATCGTGTCGCAGGTGATCGACACGGTGCTGTTCATCACCATCTCGTTCCTCGGTGCGCGGCCGATCATCGAGCTGATGGCGGGGCAGATGCTGACCAAGGTGGTGCTGTCGGTGGTGCTGGTGCCGTTTGCGATCACCTTCTTCGTGCGGCTGGGGCGGCGGCTGGACCGGGTTTGACGGAAGAGGGGGGCGTCCCCCTCTTCGTCATCCCCGCGGAGGCGGGGATCCATAGTCTCGGACGCCGGTGAGTCCGACGTGAGGCCAGCCAGTCTGGATTCCCGCCTGCGCGGGAATGACGGGGGGAGGTGGCAGCGCGGCTTTCGCTAACCCCTCGCACTGGCTAAGGGGGCGGGATGACCGATCATACGCCCGATCCCGCCCTGCTCGCCAAGGCCGAGACGCTGACCGAGGCGCTGCCCTATCTGCAGCGTTATGCCGGCAAGACCTTCGTCGTGAAATATGGCGGGCACGCGATGGGCGACCCTGAGCTGCAGCGCGATTTCGCCGAGGACATGGTGCTGTTGAAGGCGGTCGGGATCAACCCGGTCGTGGTACATGGCGGCGGGCCGCAGATCGGCTCGATGCTGAAGCGGCTGGGGGTCGAATCGCGGTTCGTCGACGGGCTGCGCGTGACCGACAAGGAGACCGCGCAGATCGCCGAAATGGTGCTGGCGGGATCGATCAACAAGGAAATCGTCGGCTGGATCGGCCAGGCGGGCGGCCGCGCGGTCGGGATTTCGGGGAAGGACGCCGGCCTTGTCCTCGCGCAGAAGGTCGGCCATGGCCGCGAGCCCGACAAGCTGCAGGGGATCGAGCGGCATGTCGACCTGGGGTTCGTCGGCGAGCCGATCGCGGTCGACCGGACGATCCTCGACACGCTGATCGCCGCGGACATCATCCCGGTGATCGCGCCGATCGGGATCGGGGCGGACGGCCACACCTACAACATCAACGCCGACACGATGGCGGGCGCGATCGCCGCCGCGATGGGCGCGGCGCGGTTCTTCCTGCTGACCGACGTGGTCGGCGTGCTCGACAAGCAGGGCGAATTGCTGACCGATCTGGATCCGGCGAAGATCGCCGAGCTGCGCGCCGACGGGACGATCACGGGGGGGATGATTCCCAAGCTCGAGACCTGCGTCGCGGCGGTCGGATCGGGCGTCGACGCGGCGGTGATCATCGACGGGCGCGTGCCGCATGCGATGCTGCTGGAGATTTTCACGCGGCAGGGCGCTGGGACGCTGGTGAGTGCGAACGGGCGGGCGCGGTAGGGGTTTTCTGCCGTCATCCTGGGCTTGACCCAGGATCCAGGGTTACGGGGGATGACGCTGCTTGGCTCTGGATCCTGACTTTCGTCAGGATGACGGAGTTGGGGCAGGGGGGATGCTCTTCTTTCGTCTGGATGACGGGTGGGGTTGTTTGGGGCGGCGGGGTTCTCGTTGTCGGTCCGCTGCCTTATATAAGGCATACACCAGCGGAGACCCTTGCCTTGCTCGCCCTTCTTCAGATCGTCCAGTTGCTGCTCAACCTCGTCTGGTGGGTCATCATGATCCAGGCGGTGATGTCGTGGCTCATCGCGTTCAACATCATCAACACGCAGAGCAATGTCGTCCGGTCGGTATGGGAGGCGTTGCAGCGGATCACCGAGCCGCTCTATCGGCCGATCCGGCGGATCCTGCCCGATTTCGGCACGCTCGACCTGTCGCCGCTCGTCGTGCTGTTGATCCTGTACATCCTGACCAACATCGTCGTGCCCAACATCGCACAGAGCCTGCTTGCCCCCGGGCTGTGAGCGATGCGGCCGCCTGGCGTGCGGTGGACGGCGGTCTGGCGATCGCGGTCCGCGTGACGCCGCGCGGCGGGCGGGATGCGCTGATGGCGGGGACCCCGGAGCATCTGGCCGCAAGGCTGGCGGCGGCGCCGGTCGATGGCGCCGCGAATGCCGCGCTGATCGCGCTGGTCGCCAAGAGCTTCGGCGTGCCGAAACGCGCGGTCACTATCGTCGCGGGCGAGACCGCGCGGCTGAAACGCCCGCATGTCGCGGGCGACACGCCTGCGCTGGCGGAAATCGCCGCCGCGCTTTAGGACGGCGGGCATGAGTGCGACCATCATCGACGGCAAGGCCTTCGCCGCCGGCCTTAGGGCCCGTATCGCCACCGGCGTCACCGCCTTTGCCGCAGCGGCGGGCCGCGCGCCCGGGCTCGCGGTGGTGCTGGTCGGCGAGGACCCTGCGTCCAACGTCTATGTCCGGTCGAAGGGCAAGGCGACGCGCGAGGCGGGGATGGTGAGCGTCGAGCACCGGCTGCCCGCCGATGTCGGCGCCGAGACGCTGCTCGCGCTGGTCGCCGATCTCAATGCCGATCCGACGATCGACGGGATCCTCGTCCAGTTGCCGCTCCCCAGACATATCGACGAGCAGGCGGTGATCGCGGCGATCGATCCCGACAAGGATGTCGACGGCTTCCACCCGATCAATGCGGGGCGGCTCGCGACGGGTTCGGCGGGGTTCGTGCCGTGCACGCCGCTTGGCTGCGTGATGCTGCTCAAAAGCGTCGTGCCGAACCTGAGCGGGATGGAGGCGGTGGTCGTCGGCCGGTCGAACATCGTCGGCAAGCCGATGGCGCAATTGCTGTTGCGCGAGAGCTGCACCGTGACCGTGGTGCACAGCCGGACGCGCGACGTGCGCGCGCATGTCGGCGCCGCGGACATCGTCGTGGCCGCGGTCGGGATCCCGGAGATGATCAAGGGCGACTGGCTGAAGCCCGGGGCGACCGTCATCGACGTCGGCATCAACCGCACCGAGGCCGGGCTGGTCGGCGATGTCGATTTCACGAGCGCGGTCGGCGTCGCAGGCGCGATCACGCCGGTGCCCGGCGGCGTCGGGCCGATGACGATCGCGTGCCTGTTGCGCAATACCTTGGTGTCCGCCGGGCGGCGCGAAGGTGTCGCGATCGACGAGGCGGCGCTCGACCGGGCCGGCGCATGATCGAGCTCTATATCTCGTCGCTGATCACCTTCTTCGTGGTGATCGATCCGCCGGGCTGCGCGCCGATCTATGCCGGGCTGTCGGCGAGCGCGTCGGCGACGCAGAAGCGCGCGATGGCGTTCCGCGCGGTCGGCGTGTCGGCGGCGATCCTGTTCGTGTTCGCGCTGTTCGGTGAGGCGTTGCTGAAAGGATTGGGGATCAGCCTGGCGAGCTTCCGGATCGCGGGCGGGATCATGCTGTTCCTGATCGCGCTGGAAATGGTGTTCGAAAAGCGCACCGAACGCCGCGAGGACCGCGCCGCCAAGGTCGCGAGCGATCCCGAAGCCGACGACGTGTCGATCTTCCCGATGGCGATGCCGATGATCGCGGGGCCGGGTTCGATCGCGTCGGTGATGCTGCTGATGAGCCGCAACAGCGGGATCGAGCGCTCGGCAGTGGTGCTGGCAGCGATGGTGACGATCCTGTTGCTGACACTCGTCGCGCTGCTCGCGGCGGGGCCGATCATGCGGATCCTGGGCGCGAAGATCGAGGCGGTGATCACGCGGCTGCTCGGCGTGCTGCTGGCGGCGCTGGCGGTGCAGTTCGTGCTGGACGGGTTGTCGGTGGTGTTGCGGTAGGCTGGGGTCGGCGTGCGCGGTGCGCCGATTGCCGTCATCCTGACGAAAGTCAGGATCCAGAGCCAATACCGATACCGCGCGTAACTCTGGATCCTGACTTTCGTCAGGATGACGGGGTGAGGTGAGGTGACGGTGTGGCCGCCCCTGCTACGTCATCCCCGCGGAGGCGGGGATCCATAGGCTGTGCGTTTGCCGATGACTCGCAGCGTTTGCCGGTCTGGATCCCCGCCTTCGCGGGGATGACGGGTTAGGTGAAGTGCGCGTCCGCCCTTCTTCGTCATCCTGGGCTTGACCCGGGACCCAGGGTTTCGGGCGGTGGTGCTGCTTGGCTCTGGTCCTGACTTTCGTCAGGATGACGGTTGGAGGTGGGGAGACGGTGTGCCCACCCCTGCTACGTCATCCCCGCGGAGGCGGGGATCCATCGTCTATGCGGTTGTTGATGACTCGCAGCCTTTGCCAGTCTGGATCCCCGCCTTCGCGG
>NZ_JPDP02000140.1:0-6204 GCF_000732685.2 Sphingomonas sp. STIS6.2 | reverse complement strand
CCTGGGCTTGACCCGGGACCCAGGGTTTCGGGCGGTGGTGCTGCTTGGCTCTGGTCCTGACTTTCGTCAGGATGACGGTTGGTGGCGGGGATGACGGTTGGGGGGCGGGGATGACGGTGCGCGTGCGCGTGCGCGTCCGTCGTGCGTGGGTGCCTGGACCTCAGTCGACCTTGAAGAGCCGCAGCGGGGATTTTGCCGGGAGGGGGAGCGGGGTGAGCCACGCCGGGACCTGGTTCTTTGCCATCTGCGCGTAGAAGCCGTTGGGGCTGCGGGCCTTGTAGTTGGTCGACTCCGCCGCGTTGGGGCAGAGCAGCAACAGGGTCGCGCCGTGGCGCTTGATGATCGCGTGGGCTTCGTCGGGGGTGCGGGCGAAGGCGTGCTGGACGTCGAGGATCGCGGCGCCGTTGCGGTGATAGGGGCCGGCGATCGCGTTGTGGTGCGTGATCGTGATCAGCCGCGGGCCCATGTCGACAAAGGTGAAGATGGTCTGCGCGGGGTATTTGTTGAGCGCGAGGAGGACGGTGGTGCGCAGGCAGTTGCCGGTCGCCATGTTGACGCGCTTCTCATAGCCCTTGGGCTTGCCCACGGGGACGTACTTCAGCGCGATGCCGACGAAGAACCCCGAGACGATCACCAGCGCGCCCGCGGTGCCGAGCACGCGCACCAGCATCGAGCGGTGGCCGAGCAGCCGGGGGACGATGACCCAGGCGAGCGCGACGCCGCCGGGGACCGCGAGCATCTGCGCGGCGGGACCGGCGCGGACCTGCCACAACAGCATCAGCACCGCGAAGGTGGTGAACAGCGCGACCGCGACCCAGCCGATCGCGCTCGGGCGGCGGCGTGCGCGCCACGCGGCGAACAGCGCGCCGAGCAGGCCGATCACCGGCAGCGTCGCGATCGCGACGCCGGTGCGCCAGCTGTGCTTGTAGATCGGTTTGGCCTCACGGACATTGTTCAGCCAGTTGCGCTGAAGCTCGGGCGAGACGCCCTCGGGCCGGGCGAGGCATTGCGGAAACATCAGCGCGAAGCCGATGACGATCGCCGCGCCCGCCGCGACCGCGAGCGCGAGACGCACCCCGCGTGATGCCGGGCCGAAGCGCGCGAGCAGGAAGAGGAGCATTCCGGCCGCGATCATCACGCTGAGCCACACCGGCGTCAGCGCGTCGCAGCGCATCGCCTGGTTCGCGTTCGAGGCGAACAGCGCGAAACCCAAGGTGCTGCCGCCGCCGAGCGTCAGCGCATAGACCGCGAGCCGCGGTGCTTCGGCGCGGTCCCAGACCCAGCGCAGGGCGATGATCGCGCCCGCCATCGCGGCATAGGGGAGGAGTTCGAGCCCGATCGAAAGCGACACCGCGCTCGCGATCCCGACCAGTGCGCCGCCACGCCGCGCGCGCGGGTCGCACAGGCCGGCGAGCGTGAGGCTGAGCATCGCGAGCTGCCAGCCATGATGGTCGATGCGTTCGGGCATGTACATCAGCATCGTCGCGGTCGCGCCGACGAGGAACAGGATCGCGAGCGGCCAGGCGAGCGGGTGGATCAGCCGCCGCACGGTCGCGCCGATGCCGAGCATCGCGATCGACAGCGGCAGCAAGGGCGCGATCCCGCAGGCGAGCCGTTCGGCCCAGCTGTTGCTGGTGAACAGGCGGAAGAAGAGGATGAGGCCGGCGATCGGCAGGTCGACGATCCGGCTCCAGTGGATGTCGAAGCCCGCGGGCGGGTTCATCCGGTACTGGCGCAGATCGTACCAGCCCTGGCCGTCCAGCCACGCGCGGACCTGCATCAGGCGCATATTGTCGTCGGTATCGCCGAGCGACAGCCAGCGGACCTGACCCCAGCGGTCGGCCAGCGACCAGGCGGCGACGCCGAGCCATGCCAGCAGCGTCAACGCGACCCAGTGGCGATCGAGCAGGTCGCGCCCCCGCTGCCATGGGGACTGGTGGGGCTGATCCAAAACGCTTTCCTCCTGACCGCGCGCGGACTAATGCGCGGGGCGTGACGTTGAGCGCCGCTGTATCGACGCGCGTGTAAAGAACAAGGCGGGCATGCAGGCGATCAGGCGACAGATGGACCAGATGCGGGCGAGCGGCGTGCTCGGCCAGCTCTTCCGCTTCGGGATTGCGGGCGGGCTGTCGAGCGTGATCTATTCGCTCGTCTATCTGCCGCTGACCAAGTTCGTGTTTCCGCCCGAACAGGCGGTCGCGGCGGTGCCGTTCGCCTTTGCGGTGGCGGTAACCGCGGGCTATTTCCTGCACAGCCGGTGGAGCTTCAAGGGACATGCCGCCGAGCCGGGCGGGGCGAAGCACGTCAAGTTCGTGCTGGTGCAGGGCACGGGGCTCGCGCTCAACGCGCTGATCACCTGGATCGGGACCGCGTTCCTGCATCTGCATCCCTGGGTGCCGCTGGTCCCTGCGGTGTTCCTTGCCGCGATCGTGACGTTCGTGCTCAACCGCTTCTGGGTATTCTCATGATTATGGCCGATTGCTGATGGACCGCATCGTTTACGACCGGATGGCCGCGCATGATTCCACGCATTGGTGGTACCGCGCGCGCCGCGACATCCTGGCGGATTATCTGACGCGTTATGGCGGTCTGCCGGCGCGTGCCAAGATCCTCGAGATCGGCTGCGGGACGGGGCATAACCTGCCGATGCTGGCGGGGTTCGGCGAGATCGACGCGATCGAGATCGACCCGGCGGCACGCGAGATCGCGAGCGCGCGGCTCGGCAAGCCGGTCGGGGCGGCGCCTTTGCCGGAGCTGCCGGGGGTGCCGCGCGGGCATTACGACCTGATCGCGGTGCTCGATGTGGTCGAGCATATCGCGGACGACGTCGCGGCGCTGAAGGCGATGGCGCAGTGCCTCGCGCCCGGGGGCAAGATCCTGATCGCGGTGCCGGCGCACCAGTGGCTGTGGAGCGCGCACGACACGGTCAACCATCACCATCGCCGCTATTCGAAGGCGACGCTGAAGACGGCGATCGCGGCGGCGGGGCTGAAGCCCGACAAGCTCGGCTATTTCAACTCGCTGCTGTTCCCGCTGGCGGCGGCGGCGCGGATCGCCGGGCGGCTGTCCGGCCGCGACGACAGCGACGATTCGCCGCCCGCCAAGCCGCTCAACGCGCTGTTCGAGCGGATCTTCCGGCTGGAGCGGCATCTGGTGGGGCGCGTGCCGATGACGCCGGGGGTGTCGATCGTGACGCTGGCGGTGCCTGGGTAGGGGGTGAGGCTTCGACTTCGCTCAGCACGAACGGGGGTGTGGGGCGGTGGAGCGGTTGGGTGTGGTTAGCCCGTGACGTCTCGCCAATTCCTCCCCGGCGGAGGCCGGGGTCCAGTTGGGGGACGGTGTTGACGGGCGTTGCGCTTGGTTACTCTGGCTTTCCCATCTGGGCCCCGGCCTTCGCCGGGGTGGGGCTCAGGTGTAGGGTGCGTGCCGGGGGGTGCTTCGACTTCGCTCAGCACGAACGGGGGTTTGGGGCAGTGCTGCGGTTGGGTGGGTTTCGCCCGTGACGTCTCTCCAATTCCTCCCCGGCGGAGGCCGGGGTCCAGTTGGGGGACGGTGCTGACGGCGGTTGCGCTTCGTTACTCTGGCCTTCCCAGCTGGGCCCCGGCCTTCGCCGGGGTGGGGCTCAGGTGTAGGGTGCGTGCCGGGGGGTGCTTCGACTTCGCTCAGCACGAACGGGGGTTTGGGGCGGTGGTGCGGTTGGGTGTGGTTCGCACGTGACGTCTCGCCAATTCCTCCCCGGCGTAGGCCGGGGTCCAGTTGGGGGACGGTGCTGACGGGCGTTGCGCTTCGTTACTCTGGCTTTCCCACCTGGGCCCCGGCCTTCGGCGGGGTGGGGGCTCAGGTGTAGGGTGGGTGCCGGGTGGTGCTTCGGCTTCGCTCAGCACGGACGGGGACTTTTCGAGCCGGTGCGTGCGGGGTGGGGCCCCACCCCAACCCCTCCCCTGAAGGGGAGGGGCTTTTGGGTTACGTGAGGGGGGTTTCTGGGGGTTCGGCGCGGAAGCCTAGGGTGGCTTTGCCCTGGATGGGGCCGGCGATGTCGGCGACGATGTAGAGGGGGCGGCGTTTGGATTCGACGTACAGCCGGCCGAGATATTCGCCGATCATGCCGAGCACGAACATCTGCACCGCGCCCAGAAACACCGTCACCAGCATCGTCGAGGTCCAGCCCTGCACCGCGCTGCCCGAGAGCCAGCCGATCGCGATGTAGACGAACAGCAGCAGCGAGACGCCGGTGAGCGCGAGGCCGGCATGGCTGGCGAAGCGCAACGGGGCGGTCGAGAAGCCGGTGACCGCGTCGAAGGCGAGCCGCATCATCTTGGCGAGCGGATAATTGGTCTCGCCCGCATGCCGCTCGGCACGGTCATAGGCGAAGGGGACCTGGCGGAAACCGATCCAGGCGACCATGCCGCGGATGAAGCGGGCCTGTTCGGGCAAGGAGAGGAACGCATCCAATGCGCGCCGGCTCATCAGCCGGAAATCGCCGGTGTCGACCGGGATCGGCGTGTCGGTCATCTTGGTCAGCAGCCGGTAGAAGGCGGCGGCGGTGGCCTTCTTGAAGACCGTCTCGCCCGCGCGCTGGCGGCGGACCGCGTAGACGACGTCGGCCTGCTGCTCGGCCATCGCGGCGCGCATCTGGGGGAGCAGCTCGGGCGGATCCTGGAGATCGGCGTCGATGATCAGGATCTGCTCGCCCGCGCACAGGTCGAGTCCGGCGGTGAGCGCGAGCTGATGCCCGTGGTTGCGCGACAGGTTGATCGCGACGAGCCGCGGATCGGCGGCGGCGAGACGCTGCATCACCGACCAGCTGTCGTCTCGCGAGCCGTCGTTGATCAGGACGATCTCGTAATCCTCGCCGACCGCGCTCTGCGCCGCGCCGGAGATGCGCGCGTGGAGGAGGTCGAGGCAGGCGGCCTCGTTGTAGCAGGGGACGACGACGGAGAGCGCGGGACGGTGCATCCCCGCTCTCTAGCCGCCCCCGCGCGCGGCGTCATCGTTTGTTCTTGGGGGAGGATTAAGCGTCAGGCCTTGGCCAGCGCGGTGGCGCGGGCTTCGACGAGGCGTTCGAGGATCGTGAGGGGGACGGCGCCGTCGCGCAGCACCTCGTGGAACTGCTTCACGTCGAACCTGTCGCCGAGGATCCTCTTCGCGGTGTCGCGGGCGCGGAGCCAGCTGATGTGGCCGAGCTTGTAGCTGCAGGCCTGGCCGGGCATCGTGCAGTAACGCTCGATCTCGCGCTGCGAGCGGGGGCGGGCGAAGCCGACGGTGTCGACGAAATAGTCGGTCGCCTGTTCGCGCGTCCAGCGCTTGGCGTGGAGGCCGGTGTCGGCGACGAGGCGCGCGGCGCGGAAGAGGAAGGACTGGAGATAGCCCGCACGCTCGATCGGGCCGGCATAGCCGCCGAGCTCGTCGGCGAGCTGTTCGGCGTAGAGCGCCCAGCCCTCGACATAGGCGCCGAAGAACGAGAATTTGCGCAGCAGGGGCGTGTCGAGCCCGGCGACGAGGCTGAGCTGGAGATGATGCCCCGGCACGCCCTCGTGATAGGTGAGCGAGGGGAGCGTGTATTTGGGCCAGTCGGCGACGCTTTTCAGGTTGATGAAGTAGATGGCCGGGCGCGACCCGTCGAGCGCGGCGAGCCGGTAATAGCCGTTCGAGGCGCCGTCCTGGATATCGGTCGGGACCGCGCGGATCTGGAGCGGGGCGGACGGCGGGTTTATGAACGCCTGGGGGAGCTTGGCCTGCATCGCGGCGAGCCCGGTGTTGAGCCCGGCGATGAGGTCGGTTCGGCCGGCGGGCGTGTCGGGATAGAGCTGTGCCGGGGTGGCGTTGAAGGCGGCGAGGCGTGCGCCGATGCTGCCCTTGGTCAGGCCTTGCGCCTTGAGAATGGTGTCGAGTTCGGCGCCGATCTGCGCGACCTGGTCGAGGCCGAGCTTGTGGACCTCGTCGGGGGTGAAGTTGGTGGTGGTCGCCTGGGCGAGCGCGGCGGCGTAGATCGCGTCGCCGCCGGGGACCGCCCAGAGCCCGGCCTCGGCGCGGGCCGTGGTCCGGAGCTGCTTGACCAGCGCGATCTGGCGGTCGAGCGCGGGATAGACCTTGTCCGTCACGAGCGCGGTGGCGCGGCGGTCCCAGTCGCCGGTCAGCCCCGCGGCCCTGGTGCGCGTCGCGACCGAGGTGACGAGACCGCTCTGCGCGGGCGCGGGGGCGCGC
>NZ_JPDP02000139.1:341-4731 GCF_000732685.2 Sphingomonas sp. STIS6.2 | reverse complement strand
CCTCGAGATTGGCGATGCTGTGCGACATGTTCGCCTCGCCCGACAGAAACGGCTTCTCCCACAGGACGGCGCCGTCGCGGTGAATCCGGCTCATTCCCTCGACATGCTCGGGCAGCGTGCCGACCAGCAGCTCCGGGCCCAGCGACGCCTGGCGCAGCTTGGAATGCGCGAGCCACAGATAATTGTGCCGCTCGGTCACATGATCGCTGAACTCGTTGGCCAGACACAGGCCGAGCCGGAATGGCGTGCCGTCAGCCCCGATCAGGTAGATCCCGGCAAGCTCGGGCTCCTCGCCGCCATCCTCGGCAAAATCGGGCATCTCCAGCGCGGCACCCGGCGCGACGAGCCCCGAACCGTCGCCCTTGTAGAACCATTCGGGCTGCTGGCCGCGCTCGCCCGGCCCCGGCTTGCCGCGCTCGACGCCCTCCAGGAACATCCGCATCGAATCGGTCTGCTTTTCGGCATCCGCCGCGGCACGATGCATCTTGTCGCGCCCCTCGGCCGAGCCGAGATGCGTCAGCCCGGTACCCGTCATGACGACATGCGCCGGATCGACATGATCGATCGGTGACATCAGCCGACCGGCCGCCAGTTCGGCCGCGATGTCGACGCTGGCGCCCGTCCCATACGCCGCAACCGCGCCGGCGAGATCGGTGCCATCGGCGATCGCGCGCTCGGCAAGCGCACGGACGCTATCTACTCCGGGAACGAAAGCCGCCCCAGCGCTGGTGGCCGCGATCACCGATCGCGTGCCGTCGACGCCAACATGCTGCAACAGGCGCAAGCTCATCATCCTCTCCTTTCCGGGTGCCGCTGTTACGGTTCGCCCGGACGTCATCATGCAGGGAATTGGCGGGTCAGCCGGCGACGACGCCGTCGATCAGCCGCGGCGCGTCCGTGTCGTCACGCACGCAGGCGGGCAGCAATTCCGGCAGCAGGTTCTGGTAGGATACCGGCCGCAGGAAGCGGTCGATCGCCAAGCTGCCGACCGAGGTCGTGCGACCGTCCGACGTCGCCGGGAACGGTCCGCCATGGACCATCGCATGCGCGACCTCGACGCCCGTCGGCCAGCCATTGGCCAGGATCCGCCCCGCTTTGCGCTCGAGCAGCGGGATCAGGCGCGACGCCATCCCGGCATCGCCCGCGTCCATCTGGATCGTCGCGGTCAGCTGACCTTCCGCGGCGCGCAGCACGGCATGGAGCTCGTTCTCGTCTGCGCAGCGGACCAGCAGCGACGACGCCCCGAACACCTCATGCCCCAGCGCCGCGTCGCTCAGAAACTGTGCAGCGGTGGTTTCGAAGAACGCCGCCTGCCCCTGTGCGACACCTTCGCCGACCTTGCCCTGTGCGATCGTCTTGACCGCGTCATGGCCCGCGAGCGCCTCGACGCCCTTCTGGTACGCAGCGTGGATGCCGCCGGTGAGCATGGTCGCCGCCGGTGCGTCGGGAAGCGCGGTGGCCGCCGCGGCGACAAACGCATCGAGCCCGTCACCCTCGATCACGAGGACGAGGCCGGGATTGGTGCAGAACTGCCCCGCGCCCATCGTCAGCGATCCGACGAACGCCGTGCCCAGCGCCGCGCCGCGCGCTTTCAGCGCCTCGGGCAGCAGCACGACGGGATTGATGCTCGACATCTCGGCATAGACCGGGATCGGCACGTCGCGCGCCTGCGCCAGCTTGACGAGTGCCAGGCCGCCAGCGCGCGACCCGGTGAAGCCGACCGCAGCGATCCGCGGATCCTGAACCAGCGTGCTGCCCAGATCATTGCCGGGGCCGACCAGATGAGAGAACACGCCCTTTGGCAGGCCGCAGGCAGCAACCGCCGCCTCGATTGCGCCAGCGACCATCGCGCCGGTAGCGGGGTGCGCCGGATGACCCTTGACGACGACGGGGCAACCCGCAGCGAGCGCCGAGGCGGTATCACCACCCGCGGTCGAGAAGGCGAGCGGGAAATTGCTCGCGCCGAACACCGCGACCGGGCCGAGCGGGATCATCCGCAGCCGCAGGTCGGGACGCGGCAAGGGTGCGCGGTCGGGCAGCGCCGGGTCGATCCGGACACCCATCCAGCCGCCGCGTCGCACGACGCCTGCGAACAGCTTCAGCTGCCCGACGGTACGACCCCGCTCGCCCTCGAGCCGCGCGCGCGGCAAGCCGCTTTCGCGCATCGCAGTGACGATCAGCGTGTCGCCGAGCGCGACGATCTCTTCGCCGATCCGTTCGAGAAAGTCCGCGCGGGCTGCATTGTCGGTCGCGCGATACGCATCGAACGCCGCGTCGGCGGCGGCACAGGCCGTCGCAACGTCATCAGCGCCGTGGACCGCAAAGGCCTCGCCGGTCGCGAGCCCCGTCGCCGCGTCGATCGAACGGAACGCGTCGTTGCCGGCCGTCTCGGCCGTCTGGATATCAGTCATGGATAGTAGCTCCCTTATACTCAGACTTATGCGCAATGGCCCGATTTAGCAATCTTTTGGCGTTCCTTGATGGCACGCGGACTGTTACGCCGTGATGATGGAGCAGGCGCTATGACGATCAACGACAACGATCCACAGGAGATTGTGACCGGCGCCGGAACAGCACGCAGCCCCCGGGGGACCGGCCGCCGCCTGCACGGCGCGGTGGCGCACAAGCTGGGCACCGCGATCCTGTCGGGCGAATATGCGCCCGGCGACACGCTGGCCGGGGAAGTCGATTTCTCCAAGACGCTCGACGTGTCGCGAAGCGCGTACCGCGAGGCCGTGCAGGTGCTGACCGCCAAGGGGCTGGTCGAAAGCCGGCCCAAGATCGGCACACGCGTCCTGCCCCGCAGCCGTTGGAACCTGCTTGATCCCGACGTGCTCGCCTGGGCATTCGCGGCCGAGCCCGACATCATGTTCGTTCGCGACCTGTTCGAACTGCGCGCAATCGTCGAACCGGCCGCCGCCGCGCTCGCGGCCGAGCGCCGCGACCGCGCCGATCTGAAGATCATGAAGGACGCGCTCACCGCGATGCGTCGCCACACGCTTGCGACCGAAGCGGGCCGCGCGGCGGATCGCGAATTCCACGACGCCGTGCTGACCGCGACCCGGAACGATGCGCTGATCGTGCTGAGCGCCAGCATCGGCGCGGCGGTCAACTGGACCACGCAGTACAAGCAACGCGCCCGCGCGCTGCCCCGCAACCCGATCCCCGATCATGTGCTCGTCTATGACGCGATCGCGGCTGGCGATGCCGCGGCGGCAAGTGCCGCGATGCGCACGCTGGTCGACTTGGCACTGGAAGATACGAAGGCGGCGATGCAGCGCTGAACGCGCCGCACCGCCGATCTCCGGATCATCCCACCGCGACCGGCTCGGGCAGCGCATGCGTCACGCGCGATCCCCAGACCGCGTAGAACAGGATGTAGAGTTCGCACGCCGCGGTCAGCAGGAACGAGATCTGCAGGCCATAACGGTCCGCGAGCCAGCCCTGCACGATTACCAGTGCACCACCCGCGATCGCCATGATCAGAAGCCCCGATCCCTCTTCCGTCAGCGGTCCGAGCCCGCGGATGCCGAGCGTGAAGATCGTCGGGAACATGATCGAATGGAACAGCCCGACCGAGATCAGCGCCCACATCGCGACGTGCCCGGTGGTGAAGGTGGCGACCAGCATCACGACGAACGCGCCGATGCTGGCCAGCGCCAGGACGTGCTCCGCCGGAACGCTGCGCATGATGACGCTGCCGACCAGCCGCCCGACCATCATCCCGCCCCACAGGATGAACAGATAGTGCGAGGCCTGCTCGTGCGTCAGATTGCCGATCTGCGGCTGGCTGACGAAATTGATGAACAGGTTGGCGACGCCGATCTCGGCGATCAGATAAATGAAGATCGCCGGGATGCCGAGGACGAGGTTGCGATGCGACCAGAGCGACAGGCCCTTGCGATCGGCCTTTGCCGAACGCTGGGTCGCTGCCCCCATCGCCGGCAGCGGGAAGCGCGCGATGACGACCGCGAGCACGACCAGCACGCCCGCGACGATGAGATAGGGCAGCACGACAGACTGCGCGTCGGCAAGCCGCTCGGCGGGGGTCAGTACTGCGGTGGATCCGGCGACCGCCGTACCCGAGGTCGAGCGGCCGAGGATCAGATAGCCGCCGAACAAGGGCGCGAGCGTCGCGCCCGCCGAATTGAATGCCTGGACCAGGTTCAGCCGTGACGAAGCGGTCTCGGGCGGGCCGACGACCGCGACATAGGGGTTCGCCGCGACCTGAAGCAGCGTGATGCCGCTGGCGATCACGAACAGGGCGAACAGCGTCACGCCATAAGACGGCAGCCGCGCGGCGGGCACCATCATCAATGCACCGGCGGCCATCAGTGCGAGCCCGAACACCATCGCGCGCTGATAGCCGACGCGCTCGATCAGCTTGGCG
>NZ_JPDP02000139.1:0-331 GCF_000732685.2 Sphingomonas sp. STIS6.2 | reverse complement strand
TCGACGCGAAGAAATAGGCGATGAACCAGACGCTCTCGATCAGCGTGGTCTGTGTGTAGCTGAGGTCGAACACGCTGCGCAGATGCGGCAGCAGCGTGTTGTTGATGACCGTGATGAAGCCCCACATGAAGAACAGGCTGGCCAGCAAGGTCAGCGCGGATCGGTAACTCGGCCCCTCCGCGCTGCCCCCTGCCCCCGGTGCAGCGCCTGCGATCGTCCCGTGCGTCTGTATCGGCATCGCCATAGTCATCATCCTCCGTGCCATGTCGGCGACTGATCGACGGACTTTGGTCGATCGTCTTTTCCCGCACGGCTTGCCCAGAAATATATT
>NZ_JPDP02000138.1:4059-27481 GCF_000732685.2 Sphingomonas sp. STIS6.2 | reverse complement strand
CTGCGCCCCCGTGACGCTTGTAGCCGGCTTTCCGAGCGGTGCAGACAACACCGGAGTTCGGATGCCAGCTCGATCCTTCCCTTACCTTGTAACGTAAATGATTTGCCCGACGCCCCGCTGCGGCGATAGCAGGGTGGCAATGCCCGGGGGCGTCGGCATCAGTCGAAGCGCTTCGAACCGGGATCAGGGAGATAAGGATGTCGACGGGTTTCTCATCGGTGACGATCGCACTGCTGCTACAGACCGCGGCCTCGCCGATCGCGTCGCGACCGCCAGCCTCGCCGCCCCCTGCCCCTGCCCCGACATCTACTCCAACATCTGCTCCGACATCTGCCGCGCCAGCCGCAAACCCGGCGTCCACACCGCTTTCGGCGGTCGCGAATCCAGGCCTCTGGCCGACCGCCAAGGCCATGCCTTTGCGCGCCGCGAAGATCGAAGCGCGGCTCGACGCGATCGTCGCGCGCATGTCGATCGAGGACAAGGTCGGCCAGCTGATCCAGGTCGACATCGCCAGCATCACCCCCGCGGACCTGCGCACCTACAAGCTCGGCTCGATCCTCAACGGGGGCAATTCGGGGCCGAACGGCGACGATCTCGCGCCGCCGATCGAGTGGCTGAAGCTCGCGGATGCCTTTTACGATGCGTCGATGGCGCGCAGCGACGGTCGGCCCGCCATTCCGGTGATCTGGGGCACCGACGCGGTGCACGGCAACAACAACATTCCCGGTGCGACGCTCTTCCCGCATAATATCGGCCTTGGTGCGACGCGCGACCGTGACCTGATGCGCGAGATCGGCCATGTGACCGCGATCGAGACCGCCGCCGCCGGGATCGACTGGACCTTCGCGCCGACGCTCGCGGTGGTCCGCGACGATCGCTGGGGCCGCACCTATGAAAGCTATTCGGAAGAACCCGCGGTCCAGACCGATTTCGCCGGCGCGGTGATCGAGGGCGTGCAGGGCAAGGTCGGCACCAGGGATTTCCTTGCCCCCGACCGCGTGATCGCGACGACCAAGCATTTCCTCGGCGACGGCGGCACCGGCGGGCGCGACCAGGGCGATGCACTGATCCCCGAAACGACGCTGCGCGACATTCATCTCGGTGGCTACCCCGCCGCGATCGAGGCAGGTACGCAATCGGTGATGGCGAGCTTCTCGAGCTGGAACGGCGCCAAGATGCACGGCAATAAGAGCCTGCTGACCGGCGTGCTCAAAGACCGGCTGCATTTCGACGGCTTCGTGGTCGGTGACTGGAACGGCCACGGCCAGGTCGAGGGCTGTTCGAACGAGAGCTGCGCCGCCGCGATCAATGCCGGGCTCGACATGTTCATGTATTCGGGCAGCGGCTGGAAGACGCTTTACGCCAACACGCTGAAACAGGCGCAGTCGGGCGAGATCTCTGCCGCGCGGCTTGACGACGCGGTTCGCCGCATCCTCCGCGTCAAGCTGCGCGCGGGCACGTTCGACCGCGGGCGGCCGTCGTCGCGCGCGCTTGCGGGCAAGATGGAGCGGATCGGCGCGGCCGACCACCGTGCGATCGCGCGGCGGGCGGTGCGCGAGTCACTGGTGCTGCTCAAGAACCAAGGCGGGCTGCTGCCGCTCAAACCCTCGGCCAACATCCTGGTCGCGGGCGGCGGTGCCGATGATATCGCGCAACAGGCGGGCGGCTGGTCGCTGACCTGGCAGGGTAGCGGCCTCACCAATGCGAACTTCCCCAATGCCCAGTCGATCTGGTCGGGCATCGACGCGGCGGTCAAGGCGGCGGGCGGCACCGCGACGCTGTCGGCGAACGGCAACTTCGCGAAGAAGCCCGATGCTGCGATCGTCGTGTTCGGCGAACAGCCCTATGCCGAGTTCAAGGGCGACCGCCCGACGCTCGACTATAGCCCCGACGACAAGGCCGATCTCGCGCTGCTCCGCAAGCTCAAGGCGGCGGGCGTGCCGGTGGTGGCGGTATTCCTCTCCGGACGACCGCTCTGGGTGAACGCCGAGCTCAATGCCGCCGATGCGTTCGTCGCGGCGTTCCTGCCGGGCAGCGAGGGCGGCGGCGTCGCCGACGTGCTGTTCCGCACCAAGGACGGGCGCATCGCGAACGACTTCCGCGGCAAGCTCAGCTTCTCCTGGCCCAAACGCCCCGATCAATATGTGCTCAACAGGACAGACCCCGGCTATGACCCGCTGTTCGCCTACGGCTATGGGTTGAGCTACGCCAAGCCGGGCACCGTCGCGAAGCTCGACGAGACGCGCCCCGCCGGACTCGCCGTGGCATCGAGCGGCATCGTGTTCGGCAAGGGTCGCGTCCCCGAAGGCTGGTCGCTCGTCCTTGCCGAACAGGGGCAGTCGAAGGTCCGCCTCCTTGGCGTCAATGCCACGACGACGAACCGGCGGCTGACCGCCTCGGCGGTCGACCGCCGCCGCCAGGAGGATGCACGCAGCCTCGTCTGGTCGGGCGGTGCGGCCGAGGCACGCATCGAGGCGGATCGTCCGCTCGATCTCACGCGAGAAAGCAATGGCGAGTTGAGCCTCGTCGTCGACCTGCGCGTCGATCGCGCCGCCAGCGCGCCCGTCGCGCTCGGCATGGTCAGCCATGACGGCGCCGTGGTGAGCGTCCCGATCACCAGGACGCTCGCGACCGGTACGCCGGGCGAATGGCGGCAGGTCGTCGTGCCGCTGCATTGCTTTGCCAAGCGCGGTGTCGACATGGCGGATGTCACCGCACCCTTCGTGCTGGCGACCGACGGCGCGCTTGGCGTGTCGGTATCCGACGTGAGGATCGATTCGGCGCCGGTGCCGATGACCCAGTGCGGCGACTGAGGTCGATCGGCGTCGCGGCCGCCTAGACCGCGTTCGCGTCCAGCGGCGTCGTCCGCGGTTGGAGGCGGAACGGATCGAACCCCTGCGGCAGCCCGACGCTGACGGGATTCGGCAGGATCCGCCCTACCCGCGTCGCCGCGGCGACGACGTCGGGCGCGGTCCGGACCGCGTCGTCGACCGGGTCCGTCAACCGGTTGAGCGGCGTCGTCGTCGCGGAGCCGGTCGGCTGGACATAGCGCAGCGCCCAGTCGCGGGTCGTCTCGTCAGCGAGCCGGCGGATGACGAGCGCGCGCGCCGCGGCCGGGTCGCCCCGACAGACATACATCTGCATCGCGGCGCCAGGCACCAGTGCTTCGTCCAACAGCACCTCTGCGGTGACGGGTTCGGCGGCAGCGCTCTGTCCGGTCCGAGCGAGCGCACAGGCCTGCCAGGCTTTGACGAGCAGGACGGACGCGCGGTTGACGTTGCTCCCGTATCGTTTCGCCCGATCGAGAAAGACGTCGGCGCGCGTGAGGACCTGCGGCCAGTCGGTCTCCATCGCCGCCAGCTGCAGATAGGCGCCGTCGAGATTGAGGCCATTGCCCTGGTCGTCGGCCGGCACGGTCGTCGCGACCCTGGCGAGCAATGCCCGCGCCTCGTCATAGCGCCCTTGATGCGCCAGCGCCCTGGCGACGATCGGCGCGAGGAACACGCCCTCGCCCCGCGGCGCGCCCGCGGCCCGCGCCTCCACGGGCACCGCCGCTCGGGTGTCGATCCCGTCGAACATCGGCAAAAACAGGCCGAGCACCGCGGGATACGCCTCGAGGCGGGAGAGGCGACGCGCATAGGGTGTCGCGGTGTCGAAATCGGCAGCCGCCGCCCAGTCGCCGCGCAGCTCGTCGAGGTAGCGCCGGGACTGGGCAGCGAGATCGGCCCCGGCCCACTCGGCGATCCGCGGCCAGAGCGGCGCATAGCGTCGGTCGATATACAAGGTGAGGAGATCGTCCGGATCGCCGATCGTCGTGACGAGGTTTGCCGCCTCGTCAGTCGATGCGCCTGTCGACATCCGCATCGCCTCGCGCGTGCGGGACAAGGCTGCGGTCGAGCGTTCGGGCGCGAGCCCCGAACTGAAGCCGATCTCGCCGAGCCGGGCGTTGAGCCGGTCTGCCCGGCTCCGGTCGCCGATCTCGGTCAAACGCCCCGTCAACGCCATGACGACGTAGCGGTCGAAATGCCGCGTCATCTCAGGCGCAAGCCGGCTGGCCTGGAGGAGGAGATCCGCGGCGCGCTGCGGCGAGCCGGAAAACGTATAGATGCCCGTCGCGACGAGTTTCGGCCGCGGATCATCCGGCAGAAGCCGCAGCGCCTCCTCGATCGCCGCGACCGCGGGGCCGGTCGCCTGCGCGCTTGCGAGAACACCGGCCCGCACCGTCTGCACCATGCCGCGGAGCGGCGTCGGCCGCGGCAGTTTGGCAAGGACCGCATCGAGCCGGGCGATGTCGGGCGATCGTCCGGCAATCGCCGACGCTGCCTCCGCCATCACCGCGCGATCTGCGGGATCGGTCGTCATCGCTAGGGGATCTGCGACTTGGGCGCGGGCCACCCCTGGGGTCATGCCATAAGCCATCGTCGCGGCGACCGCGGTTAGCGCCATTCCAGATCTGAAAACCGGTCTCATGCTGTTCCCCTCTGCACAGATCCGAGCACAGGGCGCGCAGACTGTCCATCGCTCCATCTCCGACATTTTTTGACGTCGAGTCGCGGCACCGATGAAAGCGCGAGGATGCGGACTGCGCGAGTGCTGCAGCAACCGGCAGCGCGTACAGTCAGGACGAGCGACGCTGGTTACGGATCACCGCCGTTATCGGCTGCCTTAACTGGCATCGGCCGCGCGCGAGCGGATCAAACGCCGAGACGGGTCATGCCCAGACGGTCCAGCTGACGATCCTCAAAAACGGGACCTTTGCTGGCTCCACGACTGACGTGGTTTCGAAGCGCCGAGCGCCAGACCCTCAGGCGGGGTCCGCGCTGCCCTGTTCGGTGATCGGATGGAGCGAGGCGCGCACGTTGACCGACGTCAGCTCCTGTTCGATCCAGTCGACACAATCGCTGATCTTCGCGCCGACCAGCGCATTGCCGCCTTCGTCCGCGATGCGCAGCGCCTCCTCGAGGAGGAAAGCCATCGACCTCAGTCGAGCAACCGTCTGCGCGTAACTCTGCATCGCTCAATCCCTTGATCGTGATCATGACGATATCAGAATTGCGTGCGATTTGAAGGGTCAATGACGGTGTCGGATTGGGACTTTTGGCTTAGACCGTCGATTATCTCGGTCCCGCCCTATGGCGCGGCAGCCGCCTGATACCTATTTTTTCCGAGTTAGGGCGGATTCCGGCGTGGCGACGCAACCGGTTCCGTGGCGATCCGTTCGTTAGCGGATCAGGGAGCTTTAGATCTTTATGAACAGCAATGACGGAATTCCCGTATCGCGCCGTGGCGTGATCGCGGGTGGCGTAGCGACCGCGACCCTGACCGGGACCCCGGTGGGTGCGCAGGTTGCGGCACCGCAACAGACCCCGCCGACGACGATGCCGGTGACGCTCAAGGTCAATGGCCGCAATACCCTGATCGAGGTCGATACGCGGACGACCCTGCTCGACGCGCTGCGCGAGACGATGAAGCTGACGGGCACGAAGAAGGGCTGTGATCACGGTCAGTGCGGCGCCTGCACGGTCATCGTCGAGGGCCGACGGATCAACAGCTGTCTGACGCTCGCGGTGATGCACGAGGGCGACTCGATCACCACGATCGAGGGGCTGGGCACGCCGGAGAAGCTGCACGCGATGCAGGCCGCTTTCGTGAAGCATGACGGCTATCAGTGCGGCTATTGCACGCCGGGCCAGATCTGCTCCGCGGTCGCGACGCTCAACGAAATCAAGGAAGGCATCCCCAGCCATGCCACCGGCGACATCGCCGCCAAGCCGAAGGTGACGACCGCCGAACTTCAGGAACGGATGAGCGGCAATATCTGTCGCTGTGGCGCCTATTCGAACATCATCGACGCGATCCACGACGTCGCCGGCACGGAGCGCATGGCATGAAGGCCTTTACCTTCGAACGCGCCAAGACCGCGAGTGCCGCCGCGGCAGCGGCCGTCCGCACTCCCGGCGCCAAGTTCATCGCGGGCGGGACCAACCTGCTCGACCTGATGAAACTGCAGATCGAGACGCCGCAGCATCTGATCGACGTCAACGGCCTCGATCTCGATACGATCGCTCCGACCAGCGACGGCGGCCTGCGGATCGGTGCGCTGGTCCGCAACACCGACCTCGCCGCTGACGCCCGCGTCCGCAAGGATTACGGCGTGCTCAGCCGGGCACTCGTGTCGGGCGCGTCCGGCCAGTTGCGCAACAAGGCGACCACCGCGGGCAATCTACTGCAGCGGACCCGCTGCCCCTATTTCTACGATACGACCAAGCCCTGCAACAAACGCCAGCCGGGCAGCGGCTGCGCGGCAATCGGCGGCTTCAACCGCAATCTCGCGGTCATGGGGACCAGCGATGCCTGCATCGCGACGCATCCGAGCGACATGGCGGTCGCGATGCGGGTGCTCGATGCGACTGTCGAGACGGTCAATTCGGCCGGCGAGACGCGCGCCATCCCGATCGCCGACTTCCACCGGCTGCCGGGCACGACGCCGCATATCGAGACCGCGCTCGCCCCGGGTGAGCTGATCACCGCGGTCACGTTGCCAAAGCCGATCGGCGGCACCCACATCTACCAGAAGGTGCGTGACCGTGCCTCCTACGCGTTCGCTCTGGTGTCGGTCGCGGCGGTCGTCCAGCCCGATGGCCGCGGGCGCCTTGCCTTTGGCGGCCTGGCGCACAAGCCGTGGCGGGTCGAAGCTGCGGAGGCCCAACTGCCCAAGGGTGCCAAGGCCACGGCCGCAGCCGTCTTGGCTGGCGCCCGCACGACGTCGCAAAATGCATTCAAGCTGCCGCTGATCGAACGCACGATCCACGCAGTGCTCGAAGAAGCGAAGGCCTGATCGCCATGAAGTTCGACACCCCCGCAACGACCAACCCGATCGACCGCATGAAGGTCGTCGGCCAACCGGTCGACCGCATCGACGGCAAGCGCAAGACCACCGGAACCGCGCGCTATGCCTATGAACGCAACGACGCCGCCCCCAGCGCGGTCTATGGCTATATCATCGGCGCGGCGATCGCCAAGGGCCGGATCGAGCGGATCGATTTCGCCGAAGCCAAGGCCGCCCCGGGCGTCCTCGCCGTCGTCACGCATGAAAATGCCGGTACGGTAGCCAAGGCGCAGGCGCATACCGCCCGCATGCTCGCGGGCCCCGACGTCCAGCATTTCGATCAGGCGGTCGCGATCGTGGTTGCGTCGACGTTCGAACAGGCGCGCGCCGCCGCCAAGCTGGTCCGCGTCACCTATGCCCGCAGCGCCGGGAAGTTCGATCTCGCCGCGGAGAAATCCGCCGCGGTGAAGCCGAAGGACGGCAAGCCCGATACCGCGATCGGCGACTTCGCCGGCGCCTTTGCCAAGGCCCCGGTCAAGCTCGACCAGACCTATACCACGCCCGATCAGAGCCATGCGATGATGGAACCACACGCAACGACCGCTGCGTGGACGGGGTCGAAGCTGACGCTGTGGACCTCGAACCAGATGCTCAACTGGGCGGTGCGCGACATGAGCGAGACGCTCGGCATCCCCAAGGAGGACATCCACGTCCTGTCGCCCTTCGTCGGCGGCGGCTTCGGGTCGAAGCTCTGGATCCGCAGCGATGCGGTGATGGCCGCGCTCGCCTCGCGCGCGATCGGCGGCAAGCCGGTCAAGGTTGCGCTGACCCGTCCGCAGATCATGAACAACACCACGCACCGTCCGGCAACGATCCAGCGGCTGCGGATCGGCGCGCGCAAGGACGGCACGATCACCGCGATCGCGCATGAAAGCTGGTCGGGCGATCTCCCCGGTGGCGGACCCGAGACCGCGCCGAACGTCACCCGGCTGCTCTATGCAGGCGCGAACCGGATGACCGCGACGCGGCTCGCGACGCTCGACCTTCCCGAGGGGAACGCGATGCGCGCCCCCGGCGAGGCGGTCGGGCTGCTCGCGCTCGAGGCGGCGATGGACGAGCTTGCCGAGACGCTGAAAATGGATCCGGTCCAGCTGCGTATCGTCAATGATACGCAGGTCGATCCCGAATCGCCCAAGCGTGCGTTCTCGCACCGCGATCTCGTCGGCTGTCTCAGGACGGGCGCGGAGCGGTTCGGCTGGAACAAGCGCAATCCCGTGCCGGGCCAGGTCCGCGAAGGCCGGTGGCTCATCGGCATGGGCATGGCATCCGCCTTCCGCGACAATGTCACGATGAAGTCGGGCGCGCGCGTCGGAATCGACAAGAAGGGCGTCGTCACAGTCGCCACCGACATGACCGACATCGGCACCGGCAGCTACACGATCATCGCGCAGACCGCGGCCGAGATGATGGGCGTACCGCTCGACAAGGTGATTGTCCTGCTCGGTGACAGCAGCTTCCCCGTCTCGTCCGGTTCGGGCGGCCAATGGGGCGGCAACAGCTCGACTGCGGGCGTCTATGCGGCCTGTTCGGCCCTGCGCGACAGCGTCGCACGCAAGCTCGGCTTCGACCCGACCGACATCGTCTTCGAGGACGGTAAGGTGAAGTCGGGCAACCGCAGCGTTTCGTTGGCCGAGGCGGCGGGCGATGCAGGCCTGTCGGCGGAGGACTCGATCGAGTTCGGCGATCTGACCAAGACCTATGCGCAGTCGACCTTCGGCGCGCATTTCGTCGAGGTCGCGGTCGATTCGGCGACCGGCGAGGTTCGGGTGCGCCGGATGAGCGGTGCGTTTGCCGCCGGGCGAATCCTCAACCCCAAATCGGCGCGCAGCCAGGTCATCGGTGCGATGACCATGGGTGTCGGTGCGGCACTGATGGAGGACGCGGTCGTCGACAAAAGGTTCGGCTATTTCGTCAATCACGACATGGCCGAATATCATGTCCCGGTGCATGCCGACGTGCCCTATCAGGACGTGTTCTTCATGGACGAGACCGATGCCAAGTCGTCGCCGATGAAGGCCAAGGGCGTCGGCGAGCTCGGCATCTGCGGCGTCGGTGCTGCGGTCGCGAATGCGGTCTACAATGCCTGCGGCGTCCGGATCCGCGAATATCCGCTGACGCTCGACAAGGTGATCAAGGGCATGCCGCCCGTCGCCTGAAATACCGTCGCCTGACGGCCTGTCCTGCCACCCTTGCAGACGATCCCGCCGTATCGCAGACATCGAACCGATGATCTGCGGTGCGGCGGTGTCGTTTCGGGCTTCGTCGCAGCCCGCGGGTTCGACGGAGAGACGTTGCGATGCCGCTTTATGCCCTGGGCGACAAACGCCCCACCTGCCACCCAACCGCCTGGGTCGCGCCAAGCGCCGATCTGATCGCCGATGTCCAGCTGGGCGAGGCGGCGAGCGTGTGGTTCGGGGCGGTCGTCCGCGCGGACAATACGCCGATCGTCATCGGCGCGCGGAGCAACATCCAGGAGGGCGCGATGCTCCATTCGGATCCCGGCGCGCCGCTTCGGATCGGCGAGGATTGCACGATCGGCCATCACGCCATCCTTCACGGCTGTACGGTCGGCGACCGGTCGCTGATCGGCATGGGGGCGATCCTGCTCAACCATGCGGTGATTCCGGAGGACTGCATCGTCGGCGCCGGCGCGCTCGTCACGGAGGGCAAGACCTTCCCCGCGGGCAGCCTGATCATCGGCAGCCCTGCCCGCGCGGTCCGGCAGCTCGATGCGCAGGCGATCGCGGCGCTCCGCGTCTCCGCCCGGCATTATGTCGAGAAGGCCCGCGCCTGCGCGAGCGGGCTGACGCGTATCGACTAGGGGTGAGCGCCGGCCCCCGGGACATTGCCCGGGGTCCGGTGCCGCTGTGTCAGCGGGCGACCCACTTGGTGACGGCGGGACGCAGCTGGTCGGCGGCGGCCTTGCGGACCGCGATCGTCGACAGCGACCGCGTCACGCCGCCCCGTGACGAGGCGGGCAGATATTTGTCCGCAAAGGCGCTGATCTTCCCCGGCATCGCCGGATCGTTCGAGCCCGCGCCAAGCCCGACGATATAGCCCGATCGCGTGCTCGCCTCGAGGAAGCTCTCGACCAGCTCACGGTTTGCGACCGCCCAGTCAAACGCCAGGTCGGGATGCGCCCCCGCGACGGCGCGGAGCAGCCCGGCCTTTTGCGGCGCGGAGATCGTGTCGGTCTTGAGCAGCGCGAGCGCCCGCCCCGCAGTTGCGGGATCGCGCGCGGCCCCGAGCAGCGTCACGAACCGGTTCTTGGCAACCGGGCTCTTCTCCGCCTTGGCAAGCGCCAGCAGCGCATCCCATTCCGCCGGGGTCGCATTGACCGCATAGGTCGACAGGATCGGCTGGCGGATCGCCGGCGGGATCGCGGTCGGATCGGTCGCCAGCGCCGCGACGTAGCGCCGCGCGCGGTCCGCGACGCCCGTATCGCCATTGGTGCCGAGGCGCCCGACCAGCGTCTCGCGCAAATTGCTCGTCAGCGGCGATTCGCCCGGTTTAGCCTCGAAGCCGATCCGCGCGAGCACGGGACCGAGGATCGCGACCGACCGCGCGCGCAGCGGCGCCTCGAGCGGGGTGTCGTCGTACAGCCCGGTGATCCGCCCGAGCGCACCTGCGACCGACGACCATTCGAGCGGATCCGCGTCCGGCCCGACCTTGTCCATTACCGCGAAATAGCGCGACAGGTCCTGATAGCCGCCCGCCGCGAGTGCGAAATCATCGCCCAGCGTGCCCAGCCGGTCGGCCAGGTCTAGTCTGGCATAGTCGCGTACGATCGCGGCATGCCCCGCATCGTCGTACATCACGCGGGTATAACTGCCCTTGCCGCGGTTGAGGACGACTGTACCGCATCCCCGGATCGTGACTCGCGACGGCGCTGCGCCGGTGACGATCGTCGCCGTCTGCGCACCGCCAAGATTGCCCACGACCAGCGGCACGTGCCATGTCTGCGGCGTCTTCGATGCCGCATCCAGCCCGAACCGCCCCTGCGTCAGCGTCGCGGTCGTGACGCCGCCATTGCAGGTCGCGCCCGTCATCGTCACCAGCGGCACGCCGCCCTGCAAGGTGAAGTCGTGCGCGATCTCGGCGACCGGCTTGCCCGCGGCTGCGGACAATTCGGCCCAGAGCTGTTCGGTGACCGTGTTGCCATATTTATATTTGGCCATGTAGCTGCGGATGCCCTTGCGGAACACGTCGGGGCCGAGCGTTGATTCGAGCATGCCGATCACGGCCTGCCCCTTCGAATAGGTGATGCCGTCGAACGCTTCGCCGATCTGGTCGACGGTCTCGACCTTGCGGATGATCGGGTGCGTCGCGGACGTTGCGTCGATCCCCATCGCCCCCTCGCGCTCGCCCGACACCGCGGCCGCCTCGGACTTCCACGCGGGCACGAGCACGCCGCTCGACTTGCCCTCCATCCACGAGGCGAACCCCTCGTTCAGCCACAGATCGTCCCACCACGCCATGGTGACGAGATCGCCGAACCACTGGTGCGCCATTTCATGCGCAACCACGGTGTAGATACGCTGCTTGGCGCTTTCGGTCGCGCGCTTGGGATCGAACAGCAGCTCGTTCTCGAAATAGAAGATCGCGCCCCAATTCTCCATCGCGCCGAAAAACTGGCTCGATCCCGGCCCCGCGATCATGTCCATCTTGGGCAGCGGATAGGGCTGGCCGAAATAATCGTTGTAATAGGCGAGCAGGTCCTTCGCGGCGGCGAGCGCATAATCGCCCTGATCGACGACTCCCTTGCGGCTGATGATGCCGATCTCGGTCTTGCCCGCCATCACCGTCTTGCGCTCCATGTCCCCCATGCCGAGGAACAGCAGATAGCTCGACATCAGCGGCGTCTCGCCGAACTTGTAGAGCTGCGTGCCGTCCGCCTGCTTCGTGATCGCCGTCGCAGGCATGTTCGAGAAGGCCAGCTGCGCGCCCGGCGCGACCGCAGACAGGCGGAACTTCGCCTTCAACGCGGGCTCGTCCCACATCGGTGCGAACCGGCGCGCGTCGGGGGCCTCGAACTGCGTCGCGAGCATCCGCGATGACGAGCCGTCGGCATTGGCATAGTCGATCGCGAACAGCCCGGACGCGGACTGGTTGATCTTGCCCGTCCAGGCAAAGGCCAGGCTGTGCCGCCCGACGCTCGTCGCCGCGGGCAGCGTCACCGTGAGCAGCTGTGCGGCAGCGTCCGCCTTCATGGTGGCGGGGCGGCCGTCGAACGTCGCCGACGTGATGTTCAAATCCGCCGCGTTCAACTGGATCGTCCGGGTCGCCTGCTTGACGTCGATGGTCACCGTCTCGGTCCCGCTGAACGTCATCGCCTTCGCGTCCGGGCGCACTTGGATATCGTACAGGATCGGCACGACGCTGCGCGGCAACTGACCTGCGGCAAGCGCGGGCGCAGACACGGACAGCGCCAGCAAGGCGGCAACGGCAAACTTCATGGCGGCACATCTCCGGAACATTCTATGCCGACCGCTCTAAGCATTTGCGGTCCCATGGCAATCACACGTGACTGCCGCTCTAACCAGAGTGCTAGCGCAGCCGTTTCGGCTGCGCTATGAAACGCGCCATGACCGTACCCGCTATTCTAAAGAGCCTGCGCCTGCCCGTGATCGGGTCGCCGCTGTTCATCATTTCCGGACCCGACCTGGTGATCGCCCAGTGCGAGGCGGGGATCGTCGGATCCTTCCCAGCGCTCAATGCGCGACCGCAGGCGATGCTCGACGAATGGCTCCACCGGATCACCGAGGAACTGAGCGCGCACAACCGCGCCAATCCCGATCGCCCCGCCGCGCCGTTCGCGGTCAATCAGATCGTCCACAAGTCGAACGACCGGCTCGAACGCGATCTCGAAACCTGTGCCAAATGGCAGGTGCCGATCGTGATCACCTCGCTCGGCGCGCGTGAGGATCTGAACACCGCGGTGCATGGCTGGGGCGGGATCACGCTGCACGACGTCATCGACGACCGGTTCGCGCGCAAGGCGATCGAAAAGGGTGCCGACGGCCTGATCGCGGTCGCCGCGGGCGCCGGCGGCCATGCCGGACGACTGTCGCCCTTCGCGATCATCCAGGAGATTCGCCAGTGGTTCGACGGCCCGCTTGCGCTGTCGGGCGCGATCGCGACCGGCGACGCGGTGCTCGCGGCGCAGGCGATGGGCGCGGATTTCGGCTATATCGGCTCGCCCTTCATCGCGACGCTCGAGGCGAATGCCGATCAGGCCTATAAGGACGGCATCGTCGCGGGGCGCGCAGCGGACATCGTCTATTCGAACCTGTTCACCGGCGTGCACGGCAATTACCTGCGCGCGTCGATCGTCGCGGCGGGGATGGATCCCGATGCGCTGCCCGAGGGTGATCTGAAGACGATGAACTTCGGGGCCGGCGCCAATGCCGAGGGTGGATCGAAGCCCAAGGCGTGGAAGGATATCTGGGGATCGGGCCAGGGGATCGGCGCGGTCACCGCGGTCGAGAGCGTCGCCGACCGCGTCGACCGGCTCGAGCGCGAATATCGCGCGGCACGCACCCGGCTCGGCCTCGCCTAGGCCAGGCCCGTCTGACAATACGCCCCGCCAGCGATGCTAGAGCACGCGGGCGAGGCGATCCTGCATCGACAAGGCGGGGCTCGCGACGGGCCGTGGCGCATCGAGCGCGGCGTCGAGCAGCGCGACGCGCCGGTGAAGCTGCATGCTCGCGGTGATCAACGCCCTCGCGCTGGGTGGAAACGCCGCCAGCATCGCGTCATCGGTCACCGGCGCCTCGCCGAGCCGCCGCGCCGGATCCAGCGCCTCGCCCCGCGTGAGTTCACCCGCCTGGACCGCGCGCTGCGTCAGCAACCACGCGAGGACATGGAGCAACCGGGTCGTGACCTTGAGCGATTCGCAACTCAGTGTGACGCGGACGAGCGGTTCGAGCCCGTCCCGGTCGGTCCGTCCCGTATCGTCGAAATAGGCCCGCGCCTCTTCGGCCAGCCGCATCGCCTCACGGTACAGCGCACCGATCATGCGGTCTTGCAGGGGCAGTTCGGGCGGTCGACCAATCATTCTGCCCGACTGCCATAGCCGCATCGCCGCGCCCATCGGGAAAACGCAGCGATGCGCCAGGATGTGTCCCGAAACGCGCCGCTTCGATCGACCGCTTGATCAATATTATGTCGTGATTTGAAGGCGCTGGCCGAAATCACGCCCCGCATTCGTGCCTGCCCGGACGGATCAGGCGATGATGTCGGGGATCAACTGGTCCTCGAACGCGGCAATTTCGTCGCGCAGCCGCAGCTTGCGCTTCTTGAGCCGGGCGATCTGCAGCTGGTCGGGAACGGTGAGCGACCAGAGCGCGGCGATCGCCGAATCGAGGTCGCGATGCTCGGTCCGGATTTCGTCCAGCCGGACCCTGATCTGTGCCTCGTCCACCATCATGTCCTTCGCCCACCCCTGCTACGCGGTCCTTAGCAAATGCATGGCATTGCGCGAGCACCAAAAACTACCCGGCGCGCGCCGTCGGGGGCCACAGGACTCGGCCCGTCGCACGCGACGGCTCGCCCGGTCGATTCACCAATCTTCGTTAAAGACTTTTTGGTGCGGCGATGGTTTACTCGTGACCCCAACACGAATGCAGAAGGAGTTTTTCCACCATGCAAACGACGCACCAGGCTGCGCTGGAAACCAAGCATCAAATGCTCGACCGCCGGATTTCCGAAGAGGTACACCGGCCTATGCCCGACGCGCTGGCGCTCGCAGGACTGAAGAAGCAGAAGCTTCGCCTGAAGGAAGAACTCGCCAACCTCTAGACCCAACGCCGTTCGTGGCGACGGGCGATCGGCCTGTCGTCACGCGGTTCCGGCTTTTCCGATTCCTTCCCCCTCGGGAAAGCCGGACTGGCGGGGTGCCGGATACGCCCTGCCCCCCCCCGGCCGTCCATTCGGACGTGCTTGGCGAGATGCCGCTGCCCCGATCTACTGAAACGACGTTACCGCGACCGCGGCTCCCGGAACACGATCGGCTTGGCGAAGGTCGGCGTCGTCTGCCCCTGCCCGACTGATTTGCGCGCCTTCATCGGGTCGATCGTCTCGTCGAGCGCGATTCCCAGACGGCCCTGCGTGCACCACGCCACCCGTCCGGTAACCTCACCAATCCCGCGCAGGTCGATCGTGACCGGCGTATCGACGGCGAGCGGCCGATCGAACTCGATCATCAGCCCGCCTTCGGACAGGTTGCGGACCCGCACCTCGTACACACCCGCACCGTCGGCATAGCTGAACCGCGCAATCATCAGCAGGCTGTCACGAACCGGCCGGTTCTGGCCCGGGTCTGCGCTATCCTCGACGGACTCCCCGGCGCCGGCCCCTGCCGCACCCTCGGTGCCCAACGACCCTTGGTTTCTCATGTCCATCCGTGTTCCTGTGTCCCGACGTCGAGATATGCGTCGCATATATCAGAAGGCGGACCACGTGCCTATGCGCTGTTCGCCGACCCGATATCAGTCCTCGCGGGAGATTTTTTCGTTGCGCTCGTGGCGTTCCTGCGCCTCCACGGTCATCGTCGCGATCGGCCGCGCCTCGAGGCGTGCCAGGCTGATCGGTTCGCCCGTGACTTCGCAATAGCCATATTCGCCATCGTCGATGCGGCGGATCGCCGCCTCGATCTTCGAGACGAGCTTGCGCTGGCGATCCCGGGTCCGCAGTTCGATCGACCAGTCGGTTTCGCTCGACGCACGGTCGGTCAGATCCGCCTCGCGCAGCGAATCGACCTGCAGCTGCGACAAGGTTTCCTGCGATTCCCGAAGGATAGCGTCCTTCCACTGCTGCAGCTTCTGCCGGAAATAGGCCTGCTGACGCAGGCTCATGAACGGCTCGTCCGCCGTCGGTCGATAGCCATCGGCATCATTGGCTGCTGCAAGATTGGTACCGTGCTCGTCTACGCGATTCATTACCGTTGCCATACCACTCTCCCTCTGGCCGGTCGGCGCGAAAAGCCGCGTCTCGAAGCCACCCCCAAATGGTGAAAGGGCCTATAGTCTTACGTGTTCCGGACCACAAGCGAGCAGACTTGCGCTTGGATCGATAATGAAGACACATTCTTGCGTACCGATGCATCCGGGTTACACCGCCTGCCTACTGCCTCAGCGAGTCCCGCGAACGAGCCCGTCGCCATGATCCCGGATGCGACAACTGTCCCGCCACGGCACGGTCTGCGTATTGAGCGCCCCGCCCGTCGCGATATTGTAAGAATGACCACCAGATCACGTCATGGGCGCTTGCGCTTAACGCTTTGTTTTGCGCTTTGTGCGAACACGGTGTCCGAGTGCCGTGAACGCGATCCGACGTCGTCTGCGCGTCGGCAACGAGAGAGACTTTGAGTATGTCGGTGCGGATGGCCTTGGCCAAATTATGCGCGTGCGCCTGCGGAGGCGCGATCATCGGCGGCGGCGCCGTCCATGTCGCCGAACGTCCGAAGCGCGCGATTCAGGCCAAGACGATGACCAAGCGCGTTGTCCCCCGCCAGATTGGCGCCGTTGCCCGTCCGCGCATCCGTCGCGTCGTCACGACACGGACGACCGCCTGCGCGCCGGCCATGGTGACGGTCGCCAATGCGCCCCCGGTCCCAGTGGGGTTCGCCGACCCGTTCGTAGGCGGCGCCGGCAGCCCGACCGCCGTGCCGGTAAACAGCGGCGGCGGCTTTTTCGGCGGCGGTGGCCCGGGTGGCGGCTTTGGCGGCGGCGGCTTTGGCGGCGGTTTCTTCGGCGGCGGCGGCTCGGGCGGCAGCATCGTGATATCGTCGACCTCGAGCGGTGGTTCATCGAGCACGAGCGGCGGTTCATCGAGCACGAGCGGCGGCTCGACCTCGAGCGGTGGCGTCAGCAGCACCTCGTCGACCGGCGGGTCATCCACCGGCGGGTCATCCACGGGCGGATCATCGACGGGCGGATCGTCGTCCAGCACCGGCGGGGGTTCGGTGTCGAGCACCTCGTCGTCCGCCAGCGGCGGGAGCAGCGGTAACGTATCCTCCTCGTCGAGCGGTAACGTATCGTCGTCGTCCAGCGGTAACGTGTCCTCCTCGTCCAGTGGCAATGTCTCGTCGTCGTCGAGCGGGAACGTTTCCTCCTCGTCAAGCGGCAACGTCGCGTCGTCGACCAGCAGCAGTTCGGGCGGCACCGTGTCGTCGACCAGCAGCGGATCGAGCTCGACCTCGTCGTCGAGCTATGGATCGAGCAGCGCAGGCTGGAGCAGCAATGGCGGCTGGAGCTCGAACGGCGGCTGGCATGGCTCGAACGGCGGTGGCAATGGCAGCACCGGGTCGAGCGGCGGGCCACCCGCCCCCGTTCCGGCACCCCCGATGGTGCTGCTGTTCGGCGCCGCGGCCGCGGCCCTCGTAGCGCGTCGGCGGTTCACGAAGCGCGCCGCGCACTGATCCTGCATAAATCTCGGACATGAAAAAAGGCCCGCAACAACGTGTTGCGGGCCTTTTCAACTATCGGGTGGCAATGATCAGGCGTTCTTGAGCGCCGTCTCGATGTCCGCAATCGGATGCCCGGTGAGATCCTTTGCGAGCTCACCCGCGAGCCTGCTGCTGACCGCCTTGTGATAATGTTTGCGCATCTCCCCCAGCGTCCTGGGCGGCGCGACGATGACGAGCGAATCGAAATCGTTCTTCAACGCACGCGTCTTGAGCAGCTCGGCCGCGTCGGCGGCGAACCGGTCTTCCTCGATTTGATGGAAATCGGTGGGTTCGACCGAGCTCTGCGCGGCACCCTGCGGGGACGAGGCGCGGCCGGCCGAGTCGGTCGCCTGGTCGCGCGTCGCGGGGTTCTCTTGCTCGACCGCCTCTTCGACGACCAGGTTAGGAAAGGCGGCATCGCCCTCGTTGCGCAGGAACAACATCTTGCGGCCATCGGCGACCATGACGACGGACTTGTGCGGAAGATCCACGGGCTTTCTCCTCTTTGATCTGTGCCTCTGCCCTCCCCAACGTCCCGCGGGCGCACCGGGTTGCGCGCGCTTGCCGGCCTCGGCATAGCCTAGCGCCATGCATGATATCCGTCTGATCCGTGAAAACCCCGCCGCGTTCGACGCAGCCCTCGCCCGCCGCGGCGCTGCCCCCGCCAGCGACCGGCTCGTCGCCCTCGACGAGCGCCGCCGTGCTACGATCGCGGAGGCGCAGGGCGCGCAGACCCGCCGCAACGAGCTGTCCAAGGCAATCGGCCAGGCCAAGGCGCAAAAGGACGAGCCACGCGCGCAGGCGTTGATGGCGGAAGTTGCCGCGCTGAAGGCCGCGCTGCCGACGCTCGAGGCCGACGAGGCGGCGCTGACCGCCGAGCTCGATGCGGCGCTCGCGGCTATCCCCAATCTGCCCGCATCGGACGTCCCTGCGGGGGTCGACGAGAGCGGGAATGTGCTCGTCCATGCACGCGGGACGAAGCCCGACTTCGCCTTCGCCCCGCGCGAGCATGACGTCGTCGGCCCGGCGATCGGGCTCGATTTCGAGACCGGCGTTGCGATGTCCGGTGCCCGTTTCACGCTGGTACGCGGCCCCGCCGCACGGCTGCAGCGCGCCCTCGGCCAGTTCATGCTCGACCGGCTGACGCGCGATCACGGCTTCGAGGAAGTCGCGCCGCCGTTGCTGGTGCGCGACGAGGCGGTGTTCGGCACGGGCCAGCTGCCCAAGTTTGCCGAGGACCTGTTCCGCACCACCGACGGCCGCTGGCTGATCCCGACCGCAGAGGTCAGCCTGACCAACATCGTGCGCGAACGGATCCTGACCGAAGGCGAACTGCCGCTCCGCTTCGCCGCGCTGACGCCGTGTTTCCGCTCGGAGGCAGGGTCGGCCGGTCGCGACACCCGCGGCTATATTCGCCAGCACCAGTTCGACAAGGTCGAGATGGTCGCGATCGTCACCCCGGACCAGTCCGAGGCCGAGCACGAGCGGATGACGCAGTGCGCCGAGGGCGTGCTCGACGCGTTGCAGCTTCCGTTCAGGCGGATGCTTCTATGCGGTGGCGATATGGGCTTCACCGCAGCACGCACCTATGATCTCGAAGTCTGGCTCCCCGGCCAGGCGCAGTATCGCGAGATATCCAGCATCTCGACCTGCACCGATTTTCAGGCGCGGCGCATGAACGCGCGCTATCGCCCCGAGGGTGAGAAGGCGACGCGGTTCGTCCACACGCTCAACGGCTCCAGCCTCGCGGTCGGCCGCACGCTCGTCGCGGTGATCGAGAATTATCAGCAGGCGGATGGCGCGGTCGCGGTGCCGACTGCGCTCCAGCCCTATCTGGGCGGCCTCACCCTGCTCAAGCCCGCTGCCTGATGCGGATCCTGCTGACCAATGACGACGGTTATCATGCGCGCGGGCTGAAGGTGCTCGAGGCGATCGCCGCGACGCTGTCCGACGATGTCTGGGTGGTGGCGCCGGCGGAGGAACAGTCGGGCGCGGGCCATTCGCTGACGCTGTCGCGACCGCTGCGCGTGCGCAAGTTCGCCGAGAAACGCTATGCCGTCGCCGGCACGCCGACCGATGCGGTGATGATGGCGCTGGCCCGCATCATGAAGGACAGCCCCCCCGACCTGATCCTGTCGGGGGTCAATCGCGGCGCCAACCTCGCCGAGGACGTGACCTATTCGGGCACAGTCTCCGCCGCGATGGAGGGTGCGCTGGCCGGGGTCCGGTCGATCGCGCTGAGCCAGGTCTATAGCCGGGAAGGCATGGGCGATTCGGTCCCGTTCGAGGTCGCGGCTGCCTGGGGCGAACGCGTCCTGCGCCCGCTGCTCGATGCGCCGCTCGCCCCCCGGACGCTCGTCAACGTCAACTTCCCCGTCGGCACGGCGGATGCGGTGCGCGGCATTCGCGTCGTCGGCCAGGGCCTGCGCGACTATGGCCGGTTGCAGATCGTCACCAACACCGACCCGCGCGGCTATGAGTATCACTGGTTCGCGCTGAGCGGCGCGGTCGAGACGCCGCTTCACGCGACCGATCTCGAGGCGATTGCGGACGGCTATATTTCGGTCACGCCGCTGCATCTCGATCTGACGCATGCCGAGTCGCTGGACATGCTGGGACGCGCCTACGCGTGACGCGCGCCGCCGCGATCCTGGGCGCGGCGCTGGCTCTCGCCGGGTGCATCCCGAGCGTCGACACGCCGGTCCGGTCCGACCGCGGGCCGCCGCCGCAGTCGCTCGAACGGATCCAGCGCCTCCCACCCGCCGACCCGCAGGACCGCTCCGCGAACGACGCGCGCGACCGCAGCGACGCCGCCCGATCCGACCCCTATGACGCTCCGCCGCGTCGGCGCACCTATCCGCGCCGCGCGGAGCGGCAGGACGCCAGCCCTGCCCCTTCACCCGTCCGGCGCGCCGATCGCATCCCCGTGCCCGTCTCGACGCTGCCCGCGCCGCGCCCCGCCTGGGAGGAGCGCCCGGTCGCGGCGGATGCGCAGCGGGTCGAGCAATCACTCTATACGGTCCGCCCGGGCGATACGCTGCTCGCCATCGCCGAACGTTCGGGGGCGAGCAGCGAGGCGATCGCGCGCGCCAACGCGATCGAACCGTCCTTCACGATCCAGACGGGACAGCGACTGACCATCCCGGCAGGCCGCTACCACCTCGTCCGGCGCGGCGAGACCGGGATCGCGATCGCTCGCGCCTACGGGGTCGCCTGGTCGCGCATCGTCACCGTCAACGCGCTGCTCGAACCCTATGTGCTGCGTGCGGGCCAGCGCATCGTCATCCCCGATACCGAAGGCGGCACCAGCCTTGCCGATCGAGCGGCTGCGTTCACGCTCGACGTCGACGACATCCTGACCGGCGGCGAGCCTGCGCTTGCGACCAACCAGGCGCCGGTCCGCCCGACCCCGACCCCGCGGCGCATCCTGCCGCCGAGCGCCGTCGTCACGGCGCCCGTACGGCTCGCGGGCGGCGGCTTCCTCTGGCCGGTCGACGGCCGCGTCGTGAAGCGGTTCGGCCACGGCGCCAGCGGCGAACGCAATGACGGCATAAAGATCGCGGTTCCGGTATCGACCCCGATCCGCGCCACCGCCGACGGCGTCGTCGCCTATGTCGGCGACGGCATTGCCGCGCTCGGCGGGCTGGTGATCGTCAAGCATGGCGGCGGCTGGACCAGCGTCTATGGCCATGCCTCGAAACTGCTGGTCCAGCGTGGCCAGAGCGTGAAGCGCGGCCAGACGATCGCGCTCTCAGGCGACACCGGATTCGCCGATCGCCCCGAACTCCATTTCGAACTCCGCAAGGGCCGCACCCCGGTCGACCCGTCGTCGCAGCTGCCGCGGATGTAACCGGCGTGTACGTTGCCTCGGACTCACCGTCCCAAAATCCGTCATCCTGACGAAAGTCAGGATCCAGAGCGATGAGCGCCAGGGCGTGTAACCCTGGATCCTGACTTTCGTCAGGATGAAGGTTGAGGATGTGATGACCGTCCAGAATGCGATGACGGCGGGACGTGACGATGACCACGCCGCCGGGATGACGGAGCGCACAACCGCTGCTAGTGGCTCCTCCATGACCTACCAGTCCGACCTGCTCACCACGCTGACCGCGCGCGGTTATGTCCACCAGATGACCGACGCCGCCGCGCTCGACGCGCTCGCGGGCAAGCAGGTCGTACCCGGCTATATCGGCTTCGACCCGACCGCGCCGTCGCTCCACGTCGGCAGCCTCGTCCAGATCATGCTACTCCGTCGGCTCCAGCAGACCGGCCACAAGCCGATCGTCCTGATGGGCGGCGGCACCGGCAAGATCGGCGATCCGAGCTTCAAGGACGAGGCGCGCAAGCTGCTCGGCGAGGACGGCATCAAGGCCAACGTCGCCTCGATCCGCCGCATCTTCGAACGCTTCCTGACGTTCGGCGACGGCCCCACGGACGCGGTGATGCTCGACAATGCCGAGTGGCTCGACGCGCTCGAATATATCCCGTTCCTGCGCGACGTCGGCCAGCATTTCTCGGTCAACCGGATGCTCGCCTTCGATTCGGTGAAGCTCCGCCTCGACCGCGAACAGTCGCTGAGCTTCCTCGAATTCAACTACATGATCCTTCAGGCGTACGACTTTCTCGAACTGTCGCGCCGCGCCGGCTGCCGGCTGCAGATGGGCGGCTCCGATCAATGGGGCAACATCGTCAACGGCATCGAGCTTTCGCGCCGGATGGACAGCACCGAGGTCTACGGCGTCACCACCCCGCTGATCACGACCGCGGACGGCGGCAAGATGGGCAAGACGATGTCGGGCGCGGTCTGGCTGCACGAGGACCAGCTGCCGCACTTCGATTACTGGCAGTTCTGGCGCAACACCGACGACCGCGACGTCGGCCGGTTCCTGCGGCTGTTCACCGACATGCCGCTCGACGAGATCGCGCGTCTCGAGGCGCTCGAAGGCGCGGAGATCAATGCCGCGAAGGTCGTCCTCGCGAACGAGGCGACCGCGATGTGCCGCGGCCGCGATGCCGCCGAGCAGGCCGCGGAGACCGCGCGCAAGACCTTCGAGGAAGGCGCGTCGGGCGACGCGCTGCCGAGTCTCGTCTGCACCGGGACCGGCATCGGCGTCGTCGAGGCGCTGGTCGGGCTCGGCTTCGTCGCATCGAACGGCGAAGCACGACGCAAGATCGGCGAAGGCGCAGTCCGTGTCGACGGCGAACCACTGCGCGACCCCGCCGCCACGATCCCCGTCGCCGCGCCGGTCCGCCTCAGCCTCGGCAAGAAGCGTCACGGAATGCTGCTGCCCGGCTGACCCGCCGGACCGGCACGGTCATGAACACTGCGTTAGGGATGGTTGGTGGCACGGGCTTCATGATGTCGGCCTAGCCCTCGACCGGGGCACAGCGGGGACTGACCAATGCCGAACCAAGCGATGTCGAGGCACGAGACGCGGTCTGAGCCGCGCGACGAAGTGATGCACCGCACGCGTGCGGCGGACAGCGCAGGCACCGAATTGAGGCTTACGTTGGTCAACGTCTCGCCAAGCGGCCTCATGGCGCGCTGCGACGGCGTTTTGGACGCCGGCGAGCGGCTCCACGTCCGCATGCCGATCGTCGGTGACATCCTCGCCCACGTCCGCTGGTCGCTCGGCGGACGGATCGGCTGCGCGTTCGACCGGACGATCCCGCCCAAGGCCTATTACGGCATGCTCGCGGCGATGCTCCGCACCAGCTGACCGGGCCGCCCGTCAGCCCGATCGCAGCAACGCCACCCCGGCATCGCGGTCGAACAGGTACAGCGCGGTGCGTGCCGCCTGCCCCCGCGGTCCCTCCAGCCCGCCGTCGCGATCGATCAGCAACCGCGCATCGTCATGCGCGCATTGCAGCAGGTCGGCCATCATGTCGGGCGTCGCGAGCCGGAACGCCATCTCGCCCGACTGCTTCGTGCCCAGCAGTTCGCCCGCGCCGCGCAACCGCAGATCCTCCTCGGCGATCCGGAAGCCGTCATTGGTCTCGCGCATCAAAGCCAGCCGCGCGCGCGACGTCTCGCTGAGCGAGTTCCCACGCATCAGCAGGCAGATCGACCGCCCGCTCCCGCTCCC
>NZ_JPDP02000138.1:0-4049 GCF_000732685.2 Sphingomonas sp. STIS6.2 | reverse complement strand
CTTTCAGCCGCTTCTCGGCGGTCACCGTCATCTGCCGCTCGGGCGGGGTGACCAGATAGGCATAGGCGCGCGTCTTCGAGCGCCCGACCCGCCCACGCAACTGATGCAGCTGCGCGAGACCAAACCGGTCGGCATGCTCGATCACGATCAACGTAGCATTGGGCACGTCGACGCCGACCTCGATCACCGTCGTCGCAACCAGCACCGCGGTGCGCGCGGCGGAGAACTCGGCCATCACCGCGTCCTTCTCGGCGGGCTTCATCCGGCCATGGACGAGCGCCACCTTGTCGCCGAACCGCGCACGCAGCGTCTCAGCGCGCATCTCCGCGGCCGCGAGGTCGCTCTTCTCGCTCTCCTCGACCAGCGGGCACACCCAATAGGCCTGCCCGCCGTCGGCGAGATGCCGGCCGAGCGCATTGACCACGTCGTCAAGCCGATCCTCCGAAATCACCCGTGTCTCGATCGGCTGGCGGCCCGGCGGCATCTCGTCGAGCCGGCTGACGTCCATTTCGCCATATTGCGCCAGCGTCAGCGTGCGCGGGATCGGCGTCGCGGTCATCGCCAGCAGATGCGGCGGCGCGATCCCCTTGGCCTGGAGCGTCATCCGTTGCGCGACGCCGAACCGATGCTGCTCGTCGACCACCACCAGCGCAAGGTCCTTATAGGCGACCGCATCCTGGAAGATCGCGTGCGTGCCGACGAGGATATCGATCTCGCCGCTCGCCAGCGCCATCAGCGTCGCCTCGCGCACGCGCCCCTTGTCGCGCCCAGTCAGCACGCCGACCTCGATCGGAAGGCCCGCGAGCGTCTTGCGCAGCGTCTCGTAATGCTGGCGCGCGAGGATCTCGGTCGGCGCGAGCATCGCCGCCTGCGCCCCCGCCTCGACCGCGATCAGCATCGCCATCGCCGCAACCAGCGTCTTGCCCGAGCCGACATCGCCCTGCAGCAGCCGCAGCATCGGCGCGGTCTGCGCGAGGTCGCCCTCGATCTCCCCCACTGTCCGCGATTGCGCGCCGGTCAGCGTATAGGGCAGCTTTAGCATGCCCCGCAGCCGCCCGTCGCCGTGGAGCGCACGCCCGCGTCGTTTCCGCGTATCGGCACGCACGAGCGTCATCGCGAGCTGGTTGGCGAACACCTCGTCATAGGCCAGCCGCTCGCGCGCCTTGGCATCCGACGGGTCGGCGTGGATCCGCGCCAGCGATTCGTGCCAGCCCGGCCATTCGCGTTTCGCCTTCAGCCCGGGCTCGATCCACTCGGCCAGATCGGGCGCCCGCGCGACCGCCTGCGTCGTCAGCGCCGCCAGCCGCCGCGAGGTCAGCCCCTCCGACAGCGGATAGATCGGCTCGCGCTCGCGCAACTCCTCGTCCTGCTCGACGATGTCCGGGTGAACGATCTGCAGTTCCTGGCCATATTCGTCGAGCCGTCCCGACACGCGCCTGGCCTCGCCGATCGGCAGCAGCTTCTTCGCCCAGCCCGAACTGCCGCCGAAGAAGACGAGGCTGACATAGTTGCCATGCTCGTCGGTCGCCTGCACGCGCGTCGGGCCACGCCCCGCGCTGACGCGATACTCGCGCGCGGTCAGCGTGATGACGATGATCCGCCCGGCATCGCTCGACATCAGCTCGGTGCGGGGCACCCGATCGACATAGCCGGTCGGCAGATGGAAGGCGACGTCGACGACACGCGCGAGCCCGAGCCGGTCGAGCGGCTTGGCGAGCGCAGGCCCCACCCCTTTCAGGACGAGGGTTTCGGCGAACAGCGGATTGAGGATTTCGGGTCGCATGACTATCTGCCCCCTATAGCCCAGCCGACGCCCGCCGCCAGCGGGTCGCCGGTCAATCGGCGTTGGAGATATGATGGACCACGAAACCCGCCTCAAGCGCCTCGGCTTCCGCAGCTCGCACCGCGGCACGCGCGAAGCCGACATGATGATCGGCGGCTTCTTCGAAACCTATGGCCGCAGCTGGACGCCCGAGCAGCTCGACTGGTTCGAGGCGCTGCTCGAACAGCAGGACGTCGACATCATGGGCTGGGCGATCGGCTCGATTCCCTGCCCGCCCGAATGGGACGGCCCGATGATGCAGGCGATGCGCGACATCAATTACGTCACGGTCGTAAAGTAACGCCGAGACACTGTTCCCCGGCGAAGGCCGGGGCCCAGTTGGGGGACGTCGATGATTGACGTCGAAACCTGATTTACGATTGCCTTCCCAACTGGGCCCCGGCCTTCGCCGGGGAACGAGAAGCGAATATGCCAGATCTGAACACGATCCTCTCCGCGACGACCCCGCTGACGCTGTCGGGCGTGCCATCAGGGTTCCAGCCGTCGCTGCTTGCCGACCTCGCCCGCGCCGCGAAGACGCGCGCGGTGTTCATCGCCCCCGATGATGCGGCGATGCGCGCGATCGCCTCGACCGCGGCCTATTTCGCGCCCGATCTCGAAGTGCTGAGCTTTCCCGCCTGGGATTGCCTTCCCTATGACCGCGCCTCGCCGACGCTGCGGATCATGGCCGAGCGGGTCGCCGCGCTACACCGCCTGCAGGCCAAACCCAAGGGCCCACAACTCCTGCTCACCACGGTCAACGCGGCGACCCAGCGCGTCCTGACCCCGTTCCGCGTCCGCCAGCTCGTCGCCCGGCTCGCGCCCGGCGAACGGATCGGCCGCGACACGCTCGCCACGCTGCTCCAGGCGAACGGCTATGTCCGCACCGACACCGTTCACGACCAGGGCGAATATGCGGTGCGCGGCGGGATCGTCGATCTCTATCCGTCGGGCGAGGATCACGCGCTGCGCCTCGACTTCTTCGGCGACGAGATCGAGAGCGTCCGCACCTTCGACGCCGCCGACCAGCGTACCACCGGCCGGATCGACGGCTTCGTCCTGCTCCCCGCCTCCGAAGCCCTGCTCGACGAGGAATCGATCAAGCGCTTCCGCACGCGCTACCGCGACGCGTTCGGCGCGACCGCGACGGGCGACCCGATGTATCAGGCGATCTCGGACGGCCGCCGCATCGCCGGGATGGAGCATTGGCTGCCGCTGTTCGAGGACAAGATGGCGACGCTGTTCGACCATCTCGGCGGTGACGACGTCGTGGTCCGCGACAGCGGGGTCGGCGCCGCGGCGGAGAGCCGGTTCGAATCGATCACCGATTATTACGCGAACCGCCGGCGCGCCGAAGCCGCGCAGCCCGGCAGCTATCGCCCGCTGGGGGCAACCGCGCTCTATCTCGACGCGCCGCACTGGTCCGTCGCGCTCGACGCCGCCACCGCGCATGTCGTCACGCCCTTCCACGAACCGACCAGCGCCACCGTGCTCGACTTCGACGTCGACGGCCCGCGCGATTTCGGCCCCGAACGCGCCGCACAGGCGAACATCTACGAAGCCGTCGCCGATCATGTCGAGAAACTGCGCAAGCAGGGTCGCAAGCCGATCCTCGCCAGCTACTCGATCGGCGCGCGCGAACGTCTGGGGAGCCTGCTTGTCGATCACGGGATGAAGGGCGGCAAGCAGGCCGAAACCTGGCAGGAGGCGCTCGGCGTCTCGGATACCGCGAAAAGCTTCGGCGTCGCGCTGGTCGTCCTCCCGCTCGACCACGGCTTCACCGCGCCCGGCGTCGCCGTACTCACCGAGCAGGACATGCTCGGCGACCGCCTCGTCCACCGCAAGAAGCGCAAGAAATCGGCTGACGCGTTCCTCGCCGAACTAGCGACGCTGACGCCCGGCGACTTGGTCGTCCATACCGAACACGGCATTGGCCGCTACGAGGGGCTGACCTCGATCCCCGTCGGCCAGAGCCCGCATGACTGCGTCGCGCTGAGCTATGCCGGCGGCGACAAGCTCTACGTTCCGGTCGAGAATATCGACGTCCTCTCGCGCTACGGCTCGTCGGAGGAAGGCGCATCGCTCGACAAGCTCGGCGGCGAAGGCTGGCAGCGTCGCAAGTCGAAGATGAAGGAGCGGATCCGCGAGATCGCGGGCGAGCTCATCGCGACCGCCGCCGAACGCGCGCTGCATCCCGGCGACGTGCTCGAACCCGACGCCAGCGGCT
>NZ_JPDP02000137.1:0-1017 GCF_000732685.2 Sphingomonas sp. STIS6.2 | reverse complement strand
AACTAGGTTCAATCGCTCCGATGTTCAAGGTAAACATATATTTAACGACGAAGCGATCCGTTTGCTGAAAGCTCACGAAATTGCCGTTCAATGGCCCATCTTGGGACGCACCGCATATAATGAGGCACGAGTTGCCCGTCGTTTGGCGCCGTGATTGCGGCATATCACTTAGGATGAGCGACCCTGCAGAGCCTATTCTCGATAGTCGTGTGTTCTTCGGACAAACTGCTTGATGCGATCGAGCTAGGTCTTCGCTGGTGCGGTCCAGCCGATCCGGGCTAGCGTGCCGATTAGCGTCGAGCGAGGTACCTTGAAGGTACGGCAGACAGACGCCTTACTAGCCCCACCATCCAGCGCGGCTGTAATGCGTTCGAGGGTTTCGGTATCGATCATCGGCGGGCGGCCACCCTGGCGTCCGCGACGTTTTGCCGCAGCAAGCCCAGCCATTACGCGCTCGCGCGTCAGTGAACGCTCATACTGTGCAAGCGCCCCAAAGAGAGAGAACAGCAATTCGCCGTGCGGCGTGGTCGTATCCATCTGCTCGGTTAGCGACCGGAACGCGATACCGCGCGTCTTCAAATCGATGACGATCGCCAGTAGGTGCGACAGCGAGCGTCCGAGCCGATCTAGCTTCCACACGATCAGCGTGTCGCCCGCGCTCAGATAATCAAGGCAGGCTTTCAGTCCCGGCCGATCGTCGCGGGCGCCGGATGCCTTATCGGTATGGAGATGTCGTTGTTCGACGCCCGCTCCGACCAGCGCATCGCGTTGGAGATCGACGGTCTGACGATCGTCGGCCGACGAGACCCGCATATATCCGACCAGCATGTACAACAAACCCCAGGAAGCACGTTCTCACATACCTTAACAAAGCGACGGGTTTGTCGAATGTTTTGCCAGATGAAAGGAGGGGCCGCAGAAAGCGCGAAGCCGAGGTGTCGCCTATCATGTGTTTTCCGTCAGGAGCGGGCGGCAGGACTCGGTTCCGTCGTGCTAGCGTCGAGCGGCCCGCCCCGG
>NZ_JPDP02000136.1:0-1042 GCF_000732685.2 Sphingomonas sp. STIS6.2 | reverse complement strand
GCCTTCGCGTTACGCTTCGCGGCATAAAGTAGTCCGTCGGCGCGTAGCAGCAATGCATCGTAATCGAGGCGGTGACCTGGCAGGGCTATAGCAGCGCCCATGCTAATCGTTGTCGGCGCAGGCAGACTGATCAGCGCCTCGTTGATGGTGCGATGGAAGTCGATCGCGAACTCTTCGCCGGTCCCGACATCTGGAAGCGCTGCGATAAACGCGAACTCATCGCCCCCCATACGACCGACAAGCCCATAGCTCCCAAGACCGCGTACAGCAGCCCGCGATGCTGTTCGTATCGTATCGTCACCCACGGCATGGCCATAATGATCATTGATGGCCTTGAAATTGTCGAGATCCATAACCCCGACCATTACCGGCATTGTCGTCGACGACAGCATCTTGACCATCGCGGCTTCGAAACTCGATCTATTGAGCAAGCCTGTCATGCCATCAAGCCGTGCAGACGCCCGTTCACGGTCGTAGGCGCGCCGTAACGCCCACATCGTCGCCACGACGAACGCCAGCACTACGCAGCGAAGGCCTACCCGAAGCAACGTTATCGTGGTCGTCGTTGGGATACCCGTTTGAATGGTCGCGCGCGTATTCAACACGATCGCGATTACCGCTGCAAAAACCGCCGCACGACGACTCAGCCGCCATGAAACCAAGCCCAGTAATAAAACATAGACCGGCCCCATGCCAATTGCAGGGTAAACAATGTCAACAATCTGAAGAATGAGAGCCACCAGCAGGACGGAAGCTGAGACCGTAACCGTCGACGCGGCTTCAAGGCGATCTGCTATCGTCATGGTCTTTAGTCCTGGCATTTTACGTACGGCTTTTGCTCTTATCCGGCACGTAAAAGCGGACCCGACGCGTATGGCCGCAGAATGGTTTACAGACTGATAATCACAGACTTACTCGAAGCATCGAGGGACGTTGCTCCTCGCCGTTACAACGTCTGGGAGCCGCGGGAGACCCCGGCGCTATCCCGAGGGGGGTACCGCCTTGGCCTGATGCTAACTGTTCAACGAACGGTCACGTCGCA
>NZ_JPDP02000135.1:0-3041 GCF_000732685.2 Sphingomonas sp. STIS6.2 | reverse complement strand
GTAGAAGGCGACTCAACTCGCCGCAGTCGGTTTGCCGTCTTCACCAACAGCAACGTAGCGAAATACTCCCTCGGTCACCTTATGCGGCGCATCGCCGGTGCGAACCCGCGCCCAGACTTCGATCCTGACGGCGATCGAGGTGTCGCCCTCGTGCTCCAGTTCACAGAACACGCTGACGTCGTCACCAACCGAGACGGGCTTGAGGAACTCGACGGCATCGATCCGCACCGTGACCACGCGCTTGCCGGAATGGGCAGCCGCGAAGGTGCCACCCGCCAGGTCCATCTGCGACAGAGTCCAGCCGCCGAAGATGTCGCCGCTGGCATTCGCATCGCGGGGTAGGGCGACAGTGCGCAAATGCGCTCCTCCATCTGGCCGTGGCATGTTGTTGCTCATGGGATGGGGCTCCTGATGCAGATGAGGGAGGTGCTACACGTCGCCAAGCGCGCGGTGGATTTGTTGCTCTTCCAGGTCAAGCTCCTCGCCAAGCGCCCGATGCGCTTCCGCATCGATCTGGTCGGTCTGCTCCATCAGCTTCCCGCGCGCCGCCTCGATGGCAACGAGGCGCAGACGCTGCTGGGCGATGAGCTGGTCGGTCTTGTTTTCGACGTCCTGCCCCTCGATACTCGCCCGCTCAGCCCGCACCTTGTACTCCTCGACCAGCTCGGCCGCGGCCTCGCCGTGCTCGGACGCATCGCTGTCGAGATGTTCCTGCACCGCATCTAACGATGCTGCGGCGAGTTCGGCGCGGGCCTTGGCGGTGTCGGGTTCAGGCAATGTCGTTTCTTCCTGCTCCAGCGCGAGACGACGGATGACCCAGCCCAAGGTCGTACCTTGCAGGACCAGCGTCGCGAAGATCGCACAGAACGCCAGGAAGACGATGATGTCTCGGCCCGGAAAACGAGCCGGCAACGCCAACGCCGTTGCCAGGCTGACCACACCGCGCATGCCGGCCCAGGACAGAGCGGTTGGATAGCTCCACGGCGGCAGAGGGTCCGCTTCCCGCGTCGTACGAGACAGGACGCGGGGCAGCCAGGTCGCGGGGAATATCCAGATAAAGCGGCTGACGATCAGCGTCGCTGATACCGCCAGCGCAATCAGGCTAAGGCTCTTCGCATCATAGCCTTCGAGCCGCTCGACGATGCCACGCAGTTGAAGGCCGATGAGCATGAACACGAGCGCGGTGAGCAGGAACTCGACGAACCCCCACACCGTAGACATGCCGAGCCGCGTCTCGCCGGTGAAGGCCGCATGCTGGCGGCGGCCGAGCACCAGTCCGCAGGCAACCGCTGCAAGCACGCCCGAAACGTGGACCTGCTCGGCGAGGAAGTAGGCAAAGAACCCCGCTAGTAGGCTCACGGTGATGTCGAGCAGCGTGTCTTCCAGATGGACGAAGATCCACATGGCTGCCCGGCCCACCAGCCAGCCCGCCAACGTGCCGCCGATCGCGGCCGTGAAGAACTGGAACACACCTTCGCCGAGGCTGAACGTACCCGCCAGCGTGGCTGCGACCGCGCAACGATAGAGGACAAGAGAGGAAGCGTCGTTGATAAGGCTTTCGCCCTCCAGCACCGTGACGATGCGCTTGGGCAGCTTCACCTGCTTGAGGACTGCCGCCGCGGCAACCGCATCCGGCGGAGCCACGATCGCACCCAGCGTGATCGCCGCCCACCAGGGCAGCCCGGGTACCAGCAGCTTGACGACGATTGCCACCGCGGCAGCAGTAAAGAACACCGCGCCCAGCGCCAGCGACAGGATGGGGCGTAGGTTGAAACGGAACGCCGGCCAGTCGGTGCGGTAGGCGCTGGCCTGAAGCAGGGGTGGTAGGAAAAGTGCCAGCACCAATTCCGGGTCGAGTTCGACGGTACCGATGCCGGGGACGAAGGCCAGCCCGATCCCGCCGAGTACCAGGGCGACTGCAAGGGGAACACGCAGCCGCTGCGCGACATAGGCAAGCACCACCGAGGCGGCGACCAGTACGAGCAGTAGCTCGAACGTATGCATAAACCGGCACTTTCGGAAGGGAGACAGCCGGTTAGTGGCAGGTATGAAAGCCCAACCCAATCAGTAGATTGTCCGTTCCTCGATTCTTGTCACTGAATTAGCGCGTGAGGCAGCCCCAACGAATGCGCTGCCGGCTTTCGCTACGCTCGGGCGGCGAGAGTGGGATGTCGGTGGTGGGGACTGTTGCTCGGATCCGGCGTGCGTATGCCAGGGAAGCCGATCAAGACGGCGAGGCTGCGGCCAGGTGGCTCGACCTTGTCCATCTGACGCCAGGCCATTCTCGCGAAAATGCTAATTTTCGCGACAGCAGGACGGGCCGTTGCTTTGTGACCGTCGATGATGACCGGCGCGGCTTGTCAGTGCTACATGTCATCCGCCCAAGTGTCGTAAAACACCCGTTTGTCGCACAGTCGTGTTTACGACCGGGTTTTCCACACATCAGACCGCCGAACGGCAATAATTGCTGGTAACCGGCCCGACCGCTTTTGGGGAGGAACGTTCGATAGCTGCCAAGAATGGCGTTGTTGGCCTCTCTACCCCCTGTAGATAGAGCCTCACTTTGCTAGGTAGGAACCCGGAAAGAACATACCGATGTCAAACCATAACTCGCGAGGCTTTCCCGCCGCGTCGACGCAGTTCAGGACATCATAGTAGCCACCCGTAGTAACGAGCGATTGACTCATTGGCCGAAGTTTCATCTTTTTGGCAATCTTGTATTCTTCGGCTACTTCCCTTACTTTGATTGCTGTTACCTGTGGTAACCCATCTGAAATTGGCATAACCTCTGGAACGCTTATCGGGTTACTACTGGTTTGAGCATAGGCTGAGGTCGATGCTGCTAGAAGCATAGCCAAGGCGATTCGCATATTTTTCTCCTTATGAGGCCCTGTGCATTATCCGGACATAGATACACGGTAAGCTCAACTTTCAAATAAGACTTACCTTCTAGCCCGCGACTGAAGGGTTATGCGAAAGCCTTGACGCTGCCAAAAATGCAACAGGGCCGTTATCACTTCCAAGGGGGGCCGGTTATGGAA
>NZ_JPDP02000134.1:6982-13975 GCF_000732685.2 Sphingomonas sp. STIS6.2 | reverse complement strand
TCTTTCGGTTTAAAATTAAAAAGACCCACAAGTGGACGCTCATGCCCCTTCCTTCGCTTCCCAACTTCGGACGCTGGTTCATCTTTGCGAATGACCGATTTTTAAACCCGGCTATTCACTCGCGAATGTCGTGATTGGTGGTTAGCGGACGTTCCGCTTTGGGGTTCACACCTGAAGAAACTGACCACTGAATGGGCGATTCAGATGCATCAGTCTTTTGCATTGGGGAACTGTCTGTTTTTCGCCGTTCTTTATACAATGCAAAAATTGTGGGTTTCGCATCATGCAACGCTTCCGCAAATTTCCGCCATTGGGCGATCCCGCCAACCGGTCTTCCCGTCAGGATGCTGAAACGGGAATGACGGGGTTTGATGGCAAGAAACAGGACGCCTGCGAATATGCGGCAGGCCATAGGATCGTAAGACCTGTAGGAATTCGTTCATGTCCTTTCGCGTCCTGGGCATTGACCCCGGCCAGTTCAGTCACCTTTACGGGCTTTCCGATGCCGACCTCGCTGCTGAAGGAGCAAAGCGGTACGTCGTGGATAGCAAACCAGGCTTTCCCGATCGCGTTGAAGTCCGCGACATGAACATCGGGGAGCACGCGATCTTGCTGAATTACGAGCATCAGCCGGCCGACACGCCGTACCGTTCCCGGCACGCCATCTTCGTGCGCGAAGGCGCCCATCGCGCGCTGGATGCGATCGACGTAATTCCAGATGTACTTCGCATCCGCCCTATCTCGCTTCGTGGGTTCAGCGAGAACGGTGAGATGGTGGATGCCGACCTTGTGGACGGGGATGCCCTTGCGCCGCTCATCGAGCGGTTCTTCGAGAATCCTGCTATCACCTACTTGCAGGCGCATTACGCAAAACGCGGCTGCTACGCCGCACGGATCGTCCGCGCCGATCTTCCCATTTAGGAAGGGTGGCTGAGAAGCGAGGAGCGTTCCCAAAAGGTTCGATTTGGGAAAGGCATGCGCTCGGATGCAATAGCCTCCGTTAATCTGTCGAGGTCTGATGCCGCTCGAAAGCCTTGTGTTCGACCTGGATGAAGGCCGCTATCATTGCGCGGTATGCCGCCTCTGCGACACTGGGTTCTAATCCAGCTTCGTCAGAGATAGCGCGTACCTTCGCAATCACCTGCTCGACGCGTTTCGGTGCCTCGACGTCGGCCGAAGAATTTTTTAAACTTGGCGGCTTCGTGAACATAGGTGCCGCGCTCTGCCATCAGCGTGATGATCTTTCTATCGAGCCGATCAATATTCTATCGAACATCATCTAATGAACTTATATTGATAGCTAGCTCCGGCCTGTTGCCGAATCGCGTACTCCCCCGCGCGTCCGCTTCATGCCGGGCTGGTCGAAATGCGTCCACCGGCGAACCGCCAGCCTTCCCAAAAACGAACCCGGCCCGGAAACGACGGGCAAAAGCTAAGAGTGAACCACTCCCGCTGTAAGCCGCTTTCCCGAAAACCGCTCCCAAAACGTTTTCGCGAAATGGCGTCATCTTGAAGGAGTTATGGGAATGACAGTTACGCTCTTTTAGCTGACGCAAAACACATGATTGGCGCCAATCGGGGTTGGCGACGGCGTTCTGCGACGAATGAGAGGCTGCCGTCCGAAATCACCTGTTTGTCAAACACGCGTGACGGGAACCGGGCTTCCCGTACATTCGACCGCTGAACGGCCGGAACGGGAAGAAGTAGAGACCGTCCGGTTTTGGGAATGGAACGGCGGTTAGCGGACGTTGCTTGTTGGCTGTCGCCTTCAAAAACGGTGAGACATTCGGTTATAAAACTTCTCTGCGATGGAAAGCCTACTTGACGTAAAGCTTGCTTTCCATGACAAGCTTCCTTCACAACAAATCGAAGGGGCTTTCATATGACCACCCACGTCGCCAACACCCGCTACCGAGACCCCGCAACCAAGCGCTATAATCGGCGCATGATCGGCGCGATGCTCAGCTACATCGTGTTGCTGTTCGGCGTGCAACGTGCCTTCGACCTCGACGCGATGCACGGCCCTGCCCGCTGGGTGCTGGCGGCACTGCCGGGCCTGCCGGTCGCAGCCGTTTTCTGGCTGATCGGCGACATGATCCTGGACATGCGCGACGAATATCTACGGCTCCTTGAGGTACGCAAGGCGCTGATCGCGACCGGCGTGAGCATGACGCTGGTATCCATCCTGGGTTTCCTCGAGATGCTGGGCGGCGCGCCGCACCTGCCGCTCTTCTACGTTCCCGTGCTGTGGTTCGGATCATTAGGTATCGGACAGTGCGCCAACATGCTGATCGAGCGACAGAGGTCATGATCAATCATCTGCGTGCGCTACGCGCTGCTCGCGGATGGTCGCAACAGCATCTCGCCGAGCTGCTGGAAGTGAGCCGGCAGAGTGTGAACGCGATCGAGACCGGACGCTACGATCCATCGCTTCCACTCGCATTCAAGCTCGCCGAGCTGTTCGACCTCGCCATCGAAGACGTCTTCGTCAGCCCTTCAAAGGAGCAATAACATGATCCGACACCTCGGTTTGCGTATCGCGCTATCAGCCATGACTATTGGCCCCGCTTTCCATCCTGTCGCAACCCATGCCGAGGCATCCACGCGGATCATGCAGATGTCGCATATTTCGGTGGTTTCCATAGGCAAAGGCACGCCAGTCATCCTGATCCCCGGCCTGTCGAGTCCTCGAACCGTGTGGGATGGCGTGGTACCTGGTCTTGCAAAGACTCACCGCGTCTATGTGGTTCAGGTCAACGGTTTTGCCGGCGATGCCCCGGGTGCGAACCTATCGCCTGGGATACTCGACGGCATAGTCGAGGACCTCCATGCGCTCATCGAACGCGAGAAGATCGCAGGTGCCGCGATGGTTGGTCATTCGATGGGAGGGCTCGTTGCGCTGAAGCTGGCCGAAACGCATCACGCCGATCCCGGGCGCATAATGATCGTCGACGCACTGCCTTTCATCGGCACGCTATTTTCACCCGTCGCGACCGTCGCCATGGTCGAGCCGCAGGCCAAGGCGATGCGAGACGTGCAGGTGGCCAGCTATGGCAAACCTGTCAGCGACGCGGCCGCGCAGGCGATTGCAGATCGGCTGGCATTGAAGCCGGCATCTCGCGCGCTGGTGTCGGGCTGGGTGAAAGCTGCCGATCCACGAGTGTCCGGCGCTGCGATGTACGAGGACATGACCAGCGACCTGCGCCCGGTAATGAAGATGATCGCGACGCCGATCACGCTGGTCTATCCTTGGTCGGTCGACGGGCCCACCAAGTCGCAGGCGGATGCGATGTATCATGCAGCGTACAAGGACGCGCCGCATGTCACCTTCGTCGATATTGGTGAGGCCCGGCATTTCGTGATGCTCGACCAACCTGCACTGTTCCAGGAAGCGGTTGGTGCGTTCCTGACGCACTGAGTTATCGCGTGGCGTCCTCTAAAGCTAAGCCGAAAGCTTGCCGCTCGTGGGTCAACCACTGGTTGACCCACGTCGCGCGCCACTCTTCGACCTAGCCCTTTTTCTGTGGCGAACCCGTCGCGGGGCGGTCGCTTTGGCCGCGTGTGGTAGCCGTCCCGGCATCCCCATTCTCCAATCCGTTCCCGTTTGCTCATTTTCCAAATTACCAATCGACGATGGAACGACGGGAACGATCTTACTTAACGAATGTCTGCTTTCGGTGTTGTAAATCGGCAGTCTGAGCGTCGCCAATTTGGCGCTTTCGGTCATTGGGCGCGATCGGCGTCGGAACGGCTGAATGTGGTGGATTTCGGTCCGTCTGCTTTAGAGCGGAGAAGATGCGAAATTGCCGTTGTGTCAGCCCAAACTATCGGGCGAAGGGCCTTCCAGATCGGGCCGGCGGATTGACACCCCCCCAGACCTCTCCCAAACTTGCAGGATAGCGATCCATTCCGCAATCATCGGGTTTCCGGGGCAATTGAAGCCGTCATCTCGAAGATGAAATGGCGGATCATCGTGTGCTTCGTTAATGGTCTCACCAGTCTTGCTATCGAATGGATAGCCTAAGACGGGTTCCACAACGTTCTGTAGCAAGATGGCTTGTGTGCCGATGGCAACGTCGAACGCGCGACGGCACTGTTGGCAGCATACCCGCACCAACATATTTGTGCGGGCAAAGGTCGCTTTATCTGGATCGTATTCACAATACCGCGGGATACCGTCGAGCCACCAAGTCGGCGGCTCCGAGATACGATCCGTGATGTCCATGAGGGGGTAGTGCATCTCGATCCCTGCCTTCGAAGATGAACCTATGGCAGGTTTCAGGTGAGGGATAGCCCTAGGGGAACGACCAGGTTTGGGCGGAACTGCCAAGCATCGGAGGGCAGGCAAACCCACATACGGCCGTTCGTGATCGATCGCACCGCGCCCAAAAGCGGACGGACGTTAATCCGACGATACGCACCAGTTCAAATTTGTTTTCGAACTACGAATCAGCACCTGAATCGAGTGTAGCGTTTCTGGCGGGGGCTAGGCCGATATGTGAGACGACTCGACTATCCGTCCCGATCCTGCTTCGCTAAATGGCCACATCGGAGAGGGTGACCGCGTGAAACTCGTTATCCCGCTTCTGGGACTCGCGGCAGCTTCGCTCGCTGCCGCTCCCACTTTGCATGTTCCCTCCCAACTGCCGTACAAATGGAACAACGTCGTGATTGGTGGCGGCGGGTTCTCGCCCGCCATCGTGTTCAGCGTCGCCGAAAGGGACCTTGCATATTTGCGCACCGATGTGGGTGGCGCCTATCGCTGGGATGCCCTTACGCAGCGCTGGATTGCGCTCCAGGACGGCCAAGCGCAGAACAGCTACATGGGCGTCGAAAGCATCGCGCCGGACCCGGTAGACCCAGACATCATTTACCTCGCCGCGGGCATGTACTTCGACCAACCTGCGGCGATCATGCGGAGCGCCGATCGCGGCGCTTCCTGGCAAATAACGCCGGTTCCCTTCAGCATGGGCGGCAACGAGGACGGTCGCGGTCTGGGCGAACGCCTAGCGATTGATCCGGATCGGCGGACGCACCTGTTCTTCGGATCGCGGCACGACGGTCTTTGGGACAGTGAGGACAGCGGCCGGACGTGGCACAAGGTCGAGAGCTTCCCGTGGAAGGGGCTTGGCCGTCCCGCCGCGAACCACACCCATGGCGGCGTCTCCTTCGTCGTCTTCGGCCCGCCGGGCGAAACTGCCCTTGGCCGGTCGCGCGCCATGTATGCCGGCGTCGCAGACGCAACGGTGCAACACCTGTACCGCTCGACCGACGCCGGTCGAAGCTGGAGCGCCGTCACCGGAGGTCCGGCCTCGACCATGCTGCCCGTCAAGGCGGCAGTAGACCAACAGGGCATGCTCTACATCGATTACTGCTCCGACATCGGTCCGAACGGGATCGCACTAGGTGAGGTTTGGAAGCTCGACCCGAGGTCGGGCGGATGGACGAACATCACGCCTGAGCGCGGTGATGAGGCCGAGGGCGGCTACATGGGGCTCAGCCTCGATCGGCTCCATCCCGGCCGGCTGGCGGTGTCGACGGTCGATCGCTGGAACCATCGCGATACCGTTTGGCTGTCGTCCGACAGCGGCGCGCACTGGTCGAGCCTGCGGGAGCGGAGTTCACGCGATCTCTCGCCGGCCCCCTGGCTCCGGCTCGACAAGGGTGGGTTTGGCGGCTGGATCGCGGGTCTGGCGTTCGATCCGTTCGACGGTGCCACGCTTGCCTATGCCACGGGGCTGACGGTGTTCCGGACCAGGCAAGCGGACAAGGCCGATATGGTTTGGCGGCCCTGGGTCACCGGGATCGAAGAGGCGGTGCCGCTCAGCCTCGTCAGTCCGCCCGAGGGGCCCCATTTGATCTCCGGCATCGGCGACACGCACGGCTTCGTCCACGATCGGCTCGACCGCGCGCCGGAGCGGGCCTTCGCCGATCCCGACCTGCCGCAGACTAACAATGTCGATTATGCCGGCGTGGTGCCCAAGATCATCGTTCGGAGCGCATCAGGCTATTCTCCCGATCCTGAGGGGGCGTCGCTCGGCTGGTCGGAGGACGGAGGCCGCAGCTGGCATAAGATGCTGGCGTCGCCAATCGCGATCGGGCCCGCCGCGCCACGGCGGATCGACGCCGATGGCCAGGCACCGATCACTGTTTCAGCGGATGGGAGCACCTTCCTGGTGTCTGGGCTAGTGACGCTCGCCACGGCCGATAGGGGGCGGATCTGGTGGCGACCCAAGGGTTTACCGGAACGCACCTATGCGGTCGCCGACAAGGTCGACCCCCTTGCCTGGTACGCGATCGACTATACTGGTGCGCGTATATTCGTCAGTCGTGATGGGGCGAAGACGTTCACGCAGGCACCCGCGCAGGGACTCCCGGCCGGCATTGCCAGCTCGCGCCCGGCGGCACGGGAGTTTCAACCAATGGCGGCGGCAACGCCGGGAACGGCCAGCGAGCTCTGGCTGATCCTAGGCGGCCGCTTCTTCCACACTAGCGACGGAGCCCGAACGTTCGTGGCGTCCACGCCAGCCAATCCGCTGTTGCGTGACATGTATTTCGTGAGCTTCGGTCTCGGCAAGGCGGCGCCCGGCGGGCACGTGCCGACTCTCTATGCCTTCGGGGTCACGAAGACGTTTGGCGGGCTGTGGCGCTCGACCGACGCGGGCGCGCGCTGGTTTCGGATTAACGACGACGCGCATCAATGGGGTCTTAGATACCGAGTCATCACGGGCGATCCTCGCCTCTTCGGCCGCGTCTACTTGGCGACCGATGGCCGAGGCATCTTCTACGGAGATCCTTTGCCGCAACCCGTGCGTGCCGGAGCGCATTGACCCACAAGCCGACATTCGTAGGCTCTTGTCGGCTACCCAATATCGGCCAATCATTCATCAGATCGATGCGCCGCACCTGCAGGCCAATCCGTTACACAGGCGGCTGGAAGCGCTCACCGATGGGCTAGGGATTTCCGGATCGCGCATCGCACGAGCGGGAACG
>NZ_JPDP02000134.1:0-6972 GCF_000732685.2 Sphingomonas sp. STIS6.2 | reverse complement strand
ACCAGTATGCCCGGCTTCCCCAGATAAACGAGCGCGGTGCCAATTTATGGCAAAGTGCCGCGCATAGGTAGTAAGTTGAGCGCGAGGAAGGCGATCCCGGCGCCGGCCATGATCGCGCCTGCCCATAGGATCGGCCCGAAGATCCATCCTCGGGCAAGAAGCGCGGGCGCGACGCTTACAACCAGCGAAAGCCAGCCGCCGGTCCGCAACATTTTACACCGCGCTGCCTGCGGACATGCCCCGAACCGACGGCGATGATGCGCCTCGGTCGCCAGGCCAAGCAGGAAGAACGCGGCGCTGGCGAGCAGGAGTGACAGGATGCTCATTCGGCGGGCTCCGGAACCCTGGAGGCGGTGGCGGTTCTAGCCCTGCGAACGCGCTTTGCAACGGGGCGATGGTGCGCGACGCGGCGGGCAAGCAGCAGAAACGCTATTCCAAAGACCGAGATCGCCGCATCGATGCTGGCGATCATCATGTCGCCTATCGCCAGCGACGCGAACAGCCCGCGATCGGTCGCGACGACGTCGTACATTGGCAATGCGACGAGCAGCACCCCGGTCACCGCGAATAGCGAAGGCCAAACGCGCGCCGGCCTGACAACGAAGGCCGTCAGCGCCGCGGCAGCCCAGGCGATGAACAGCATGTGCATCTCCCAATCGGCGCGTCCGCGAAGTGCTACCGGGATTAGGCGGTTGGCCCAGAAGAAGCACGTGATCCCGAGCGGGAGACCGCCGATCACTGCGACGTTGAGCCGCTCGACGAGGCGGAACCCGAGATGCGGCCGGGTCGGATCGGGCAGGCGCTCGCGACGCTTGACGGTCCATAGCACGAGACCGCTCGCAACCATCAGCGTGCCCGCGATCCCGCACAGGAAATACAGCCAGCGCCCGCCGTTACCCGCAAACCGTCCGGCATGAAGCCCGATCATCGCACCGGCAGTCTCGGCCGCCGCCCCCGGTGGCGGCGAGCGCCACACGAGGCGCCCGGTCACGCCGTCATAGGTCAGCCGCGGCGTCCGCGAGGACAGCATCGAACTGGCGCTCTGACTGACCGACACGCGCGCAGCGGCGTCGCCGGGATCACTGACTTCAATGAAGCTGGCGGGGGCACCGAGGCGGCGCTCGGCATCGGCGGCAATCAGTCGCAGGTCGATCAGCGGTGCGGGACGGCCGGTCCGCTCGACCACCGAAGCGGTCGGAAACATCGTCGCGAACACGGTATTCTGATCGTTATAATTGGCGACGACCGCCCACGGCATCAGCAGCGTCATCAACGTGACCAGCCCGGTATAGGTGATCATCAGATGAAACGGCAGCGCCAGCACCGCGGTCGCGTTATGTCCGTCGAGCCAGGATCGCTGGCCCTTGGCACGTCGCAGCATGAAGAAGTCTTTGAAGATCTTCTTGTGCGTGACGATCCCGCTGACGATCGCGACCAGCATCATCATAGTTGCGAATCCGACCAGCCACCGTGCCCAGATCACCGGCATGTAATGGAGATCGAAGTGGAAGCGGTAAAAGAAATCCCCGCCCCGCGTCTCGCGCGCCTTCGCGACCTGTCCGTCGGCGCCGATCAGCGCCTGCGTGTCGCCGCGCCCTCGCCTGCCCCGCCTGCCATGCTCTTCGCCGGGCTTCGGCTGCGGCACCCAGAAGACCTGCGCACCGGGCGATCGTTCCGTCGCTACCGGGATAATCCAGCTTTTCGCATCGGGCGCTTTGCGAACAAGGAACGCTTGCGACCCTGCCAGCACGCGCATCGGCTGTTCGACGCGCGCGATCTCGGGCCGCATCCAGCGGTTGAGACCCTCGCGCCAGAACGCGATCGTGCCGGCGACAAAGACGAGGAACAGGATCCAGCCGAGCAGCAATCCGGACCAGGTGTGCAGGAACGCCTGCGACTGACGGAAGCCCTTGCTCATACCCGCCCCGTCGCGTCGATCGATATCCACGTGATTGCGGCCGCAACCGCCGCTGCGAGGCCCAGTGTCCAGATCGCGCGCCAGCCGCTACGGGCCGCGAACGCCCACATCGCCGCAAGCGCGCACAAGGCGAGCGCGATCAGCGAGGCGGTGACGGTCGCCTCGGCACGATCCCCCGGCAGCAGCCGCGCAAGCGCCATCGCCCACAGGCTCGCAGTTTCATAAGCGAGCGGCACGGAGGCGACGACGCGCAGCGCGATGTCGCCGCGCCGCGCCCAGCGCGCACGGGCATGCGCATCGCCCGCCGTCATTCGAAGCTGTACCGAAGCGTCGCGAACGCGGTGCGCGGGCTGCCGTAGTAGTTGCCGCGGCCGGTGGCGGCGATGCGCGCGTAATAGCTCTTGTCGAGTACGTTCGCGACGTTGACCGAGACACCCACCCGCTCGTTGAACTTATAGCCTGCGCGCAGGTCGAGCACCGCATAGCTTGGCTGGCGGACGATGGTGGACCGGGTGCGCAGCGTACCGTCGGCGTTGAACACCGCCGCATTGCCGCCATAGGTCGAACTGAACCACGTCACGCTGCCGCCAAGGCTCGCGCCTGCCAGTGGCCCATCGACCGGGGCGTAGTTGGTGAACGCCTTAACCATGTGCTTCGGCACGATCGGTACCAGTGGCAGCCCCTCGAACGCAGTGGTCTGGTCCTCCAGATACTTAGTCTTGGTGTAGGTATAGCCGCCATTGATCCGCCAGCCGGGCAGGATCTCGCCGGTCCCCTCGGCCTCGATACCGCGCGAGCGGACCTTGCCGGTCTGAAGCACGACGGTCTGAATGTCGGGATCGTTGAACAACCGGTTGGTCTGTGTGATCTGGTACGCCGCCGCGGACAGCAGCAGGCGATCGTTCATCAGCGAAAGCTTGGTGCCTGCCTCATATTGCGCTCCGACCAGCGGCTCGATCTGCTGCCCGTCGGGACGTGCCCGGCCGACCGGTGCCGCCTGCGGCGTGAAGCTGTCGGCATAGCTCGCATAGAGATTGAGATGCGACGTTACGTCCCAGACAATACCGGCATAGGGCGTGAAGCGGTTGTCGATCCCGTAGCGGGTCGACGGTGGCAAGACACCGCTTGGTGTCAGCAACGTGGTCGTCGTGGTATCCCACCATGTCACGCGCCCGCCACCGATGAGCGTCAGGCCGGCGAGCGGGCTCAGCCGCATCTGCCCGTAGATGCCGTACTGCTCGACGTCGGTCGAGGAACCGCCGTAGGCCTGCAGCACGCAATTGGCGGGCGCGGGTGTGATCGTGGTGCTGGAACTGGGACAGGTCGCTCCCGTCCCCTGCACCGGATAATAGGGCGAGGCGCCATACGGGTTCAGGGGCGGCTCGAACGGCGACACCGGGTTGTACACGTCGATCCGCGCATAATTGGACAACCGCGTGAAATACGACGTGCCCGAACTCGCCTGATAATCGGTGCCGAGGATCAGCGTCTGGTCGCGCCCGAACAGCGGGAAGCTGCCAATGCCGTTGAAATCGAACGAGCGCGTCTGCTGCTTGCTGTCGCCGCGATAGGCGATGTGGCTGGTCGAGCCATTGGTCGCGGTGACCGGCTGGTTGCCGATATAGCTGTAGATGTCGACGCGATCGACGTCGGTGAACAGGCCGGTCGCGCGCAACGTCCAGCGATCGCTGATCTTGTGCGCGAGTTCGGCGAACCCGGTCCAGGTCTCGGCGTTGAACCGGTTCCAGTCGGCACCGAGATAGGTCGATCGCTTCACGTCGAGCAACTTGCCGTCGCTGCCGTCCGCGCTGCCGATGATGCCCGGCAGGCCCGACTGCACCGCCGGGCGGAAGCGATCGTAATAGCCGCCGACGGTCAGCGTTGTGCGCTCGCCGATCTCGAGCGAACCGACCGCGAACCCGCCAATGCGGTTGCGGTGCGCGGTTGCGAAGAACTGATCCTGGTCCTGTGCCATCGCACCGAACCGCAACCCCGCCTTGGTGCCGATTGGCGTCGAGACGTCGAGCTCGAAGCGTAGATTGTCGTAGCTGCCGGCACCGGCGCTAGCCTGCATCTTGAACGCGTCGAGCGGTCGCTTTCGCACCATGTTAATGCTGCCCGCCGGATTGCCCGAACCGCTGAACAAACCTGCCGGGCCGCGCAGTACTTCCAGCCGGTCGTAGAAGAACAAGTCCGGCACGGCGGACGGGAAGTTGAACGCAAAACTCGGGACGCCGTCGATCAGGTAATTGGTGATCGCGAACCCGCGCGAGAAGAACGACGGATCCTCGCTGCCAACGCCATTGACGGTGATGCCATTGGTCGCGGTCAGAGCGTCTTCCAGCGTGACCAGGTTCTGCGCCTCGATCTGATCGCGATCGATCACGGTAACGGTGTTCGGCGTGTCCTTGAGCGGCGTCACGGTCTTGCCGACCGCACGACCATAGCTTTTGCCGATGACCATGATTTCGTCGGACTTCTGCGCGTCGTCCGATCCGGTGGACGTTTCTACGGTCGTTGGCTCCTCAGCTGGAGCTGGCAAAGGCGCCCCGACAAACGCTGCGCTTGCCAGCAATATACTCGAAAAACTCATACTGAACCCCCGTTATCGGAAGGGCCCTATGTCATATGCTGTTGCGAGTCACTAGCAATATAACAGTTTTGTTATGATCGTTGAGACGGGCGCGCGCAGGCGCACGCTTAACCTATTGGGATTCGCAAAAAATATTATGTCGTACGAGGCTTATGGTTCGCCGTCCGCGCGTGTTGATTTCAGCGCGCGATGGAAAGCAATTCGACCCAGAACCAGACGTTCACGCCCCTTCCCTCGCTTCTCAACTTCAGACGCTGGTTCATCTTTGCGAATGACCAATTTTGAAGCCCGGCTATCCACTGCCGAATGTCGTGATGGGGAAGTAAGTCCTTCGATCCGATAGTTAAGGTAGCACCTATGCGCTCACCCGCATCGTCGCTACCCCCGTACCCACGAGCAGGAAAATTCGAGGAGCGTGTGATGCGTCATCATACTTTATTGGCGGCGATCGCAGTTGCCATGTTGAGTTCTACCTCAGGCTCAGCGACCCCGGCGCAAGCTGTGGTTTCAGGCATCTATGAACTGGACACTACGCGGAGTGACAACGCTTTCAAAGTGATCGACAGCGCTACCGCCAACATTTCCGACGACAAGCGCCCTCGTGTTCGGATGAGGCTCCGCAAGTCCATTGCGGTGAATAGGATTAGAATTTCCACCGCAGGAGGTCGAGTCGGCCTCACCTATGATGCCAAAACACCTATCGTAGTTTGGATGGGCGGAGATCCGATCACGTGGAAGCTCATCCCGGAGCTTGTTTTCGATGTATCGGTAAGAGCTGATGGTGGAACCGTCGCTCTGACATTCCGCGGCGACGACAGCGAGCGAACCTCAGAATACCATAGTGTCGGCCAGGATTTAGTGGAGAATTCCACCATTATCATTCCACTGCTTTCTACGCCGATCGTTTATAAGCAGGTCTTTAAAAAGACGAGCTGACCTGATCTACGAACAGACCTATGACAAGAAGCCGTTGAACGGTCTTCATCGCATAGATGCGGATGCCGGTTGAGATGGTCTGCCTAGCCTCTACTTCTCGGCGCGCCACGACTATGATCGAACGGCAGCAAATGGATGATTACCCCTGCCCTACGGCTTCCTGCCAGACCCAGTCCCGGTCAGTCACAGGTCAATCGCCCCTTCATGAAACCGGACGTTCGTTCATCGGCGATAAGTGGGCGCCCAGAACCCGAGTTACCCAGTTTGAAATACTCGCGCTCCAGCCGCGCAGGCGAAAGGTACTTTATGGCAGCGAATTCATGCAACTTGAGGTTACGCCGCAGGTTCACCGGTGATGACCATGTTCGACAATCAGATTGCTATCGTCACCGGCGGTGAATCCGGCATTGGCGCGGCCTGCGCCAAGGTGTTGGGCGAAGCCGGGGCCCGCGTTGTGATCACCTATTTGAGGGATGCCGCCGCGGCGCACGCGGTCTGCACCTCGATCGGTGGGTCCAACCGCGCGATCGCGGTGCAAGTTGATGTCAGTGATGAAGCCGCGGTCGAACGACTGTTCGCGGAGGCCGAAAAAACGTTCGGCATGGTCAGCCTGCTGGTCAATTCGGCCGGATTGAACATGAGCGGCGTGATGCTCGTTGACATGGAACTTACGCAGTTCGACCGGGTCATCCGTTCCGATCTCTACGGTCCGTTCCTCACCTGCCGACGAATGGTGCGCGCGCTCGAGGCAAAGAACGCGACGGGGCGGATCGTCAATATATCGTCGATTCACGAACGCGCGCCGCGACCGGGCGGCGTCGATTACGACTCAGCTAAGGGTGGCCTGTCGCAGTTGACGGCCACGCTTGCACTAGAGCTGGCGCCGAAGGGCATCGCGGTGAATGGCGTCGCGCCTGGGATGATCCTTACGCCGATGAATCAATCCGCACTGAACCATCCGGACGAGCTGGCGGCGAAGGAGGCGGCAATCCCGTGGAAGCGCGCCGGTCGGCCCGATGAGGTCGCGACGCTAGTCGCTTTCCTGCTGTCGCCGGCTGCGGACTATATCACCGGCACCACGGTAACGATCGACGGCGGGCTGTCATTGACTGTGGCGCAAGGCGCATGACGATCGCCTATGCGGTCGAGCAGCTCGACACGGTGACTATCTCCGCTACGTCTGTGATCGACGGCATGGACATGATGAGCCCGTTCGTCTGGACGGAAGGCAATCTGTACCGGATCATGGTTCGCGGCGTGCCGCATCCGCTCGGGCCCACTGATCCGACCGGGATCATTGCGCGCGGAGAGAGCCGCGATGGGCTGGCCTTCACTATGGATCCGGGGCTTGCAATTACACCCGGGCCCGGTGCCGAGGACATGGGCGGATGCGAGGATCCGACCGTGCTCGTGGCCGGCGACGAATATCTCGTCTATTATACCGGCGTGGACGCTGCGCGCGCGCAGGGATGCATGATTTTAGCTGCGGGGCCCGACCTGACCGCGCTGGTCAAGGAAGATCTGG
>NZ_JPDP02000133.1:0-4437 GCF_000732685.2 Sphingomonas sp. STIS6.2 | reverse complement strand
TGGCGGCAAGTCGGGCCGGTTCGAGTCGCTGCGCGAGGCGGCGGAGGAGCATGCGTTCGTGCTGTGGCAGTTGGGCGTCGCGGGATGATTCTTGGTTCGCGCGAAGGCGCGAAGGCGCGAAGATTTAGAGTTTTCGCGCGGAGACGCGGAGGACGCAGAGAGAAGATGCACACCATTCTCAGCGTCCTCTGCGCCTCTGCGCGAACCACCCTTCTTCGCGCCTTCGCGCCTTCGCGTGAACAAAGGTCGGTCGCCGCGTGACGATCGAGGCGTTGGTGGCGCGCTATGGCGTCGTGGCGATCTTTCTGGGCGCGGGGGTCGAGGGGGAGGCGGCGGTCGTGACGGGCGGGGTGCTGGCGCATCAGGGGCTGGTGTCGCTGGCGGGTGCGATGGCGGCGGCGGTGGTCGGGTCGTTCGTTGCGGACCAGCTGTTCTTTGCCGGCGGGCGGTATTTCCGCGAGTCGCGCCCCGTTGCGGCGATCCGGCGGCGGTCGGCCTATGCGCGCGCGATCGACCTGCTCGAACGCTATCCGCGGCGGTTCATCTTCGCCTATCGCTTCGTCTACGGGATCCGCACCGTCAGCCCGATCGCGATCGGGACGAGCCGGATTTCGCAGCGCCTGTTCCTCGCGGTGAACCTCGCCGCGGCGATCGTGTGGGGCTGTGTGTTCAGCGCGATCGGCTATGCGTTCGGCAACGTCATCGAGGCGATGCTGGGGCGGATCGGCACCGGGCGGCTGATCCTTTTCGGCGCGGTGGCGCTGCTGGCGGTCGGCGGCGGCTGGTTCGCGTGGCGGAAATGGCGGGAGCGCAGCGCATGACCTTCACGATGACGATCACCGCGGCCGAGGCGGATATCGACGAGCTGGGGCACGTCAACAATGCCGTCTGGGTCCAGTGGATCCAGCGGATCGCGACCGCGCATTGGGAGGCGGTCGCGCCCGCCGAGCACAAGGCCGCCTATGTCTGGGTCGTGACGCGGCACGAGATCGACTATCGCGGCAGCGTGGTCGCGGGCGAGACGGTGACCGGCGAGACCTGGGTCGAGGGCGGGCCGAAGGGCGCGCGGTTCGACCGGCATTTGCGGTTCGTCGGGGACGACGGGCGCGTGAAGCTGGACGCGGTGACGACCTGGGCGCTGCTCGACCGGGCGAGCGGGCGGTTGCTGCGGGTGCGGCCGGAGATAGCGGCGCCGTTTTTTGGTGCGGCGGACTGAGGGGGTTGGGTGAGGGTTTTAGCCTCACTGGCCCTCACCCTTCCCGCGGCAAGGGCCGCGGGCCCCTTCCCTCTCCCCTGAGGGGAGAGGGCGTTAGCCTGAGTTTCTCAGACCCGTCGCGATCGCGTTGATCGACAGGAGGATGCCTTCGCCGATGCGCGCATCCTCTTCGCCGGCGCGGCGGCGCTTGATCAGTTCGATCTGGAGCAGGTTGAGCGGTTCGATATAGGGCAGGCGGAGGCGGATCGACGCCTCGAGCGCGGGGTGTTTCTCGAGCAGGCGCGACTGGCCGGTGGCGTCGAGCAGCCCGTCATGCGTCTGCTGCCAGCCGTCGCGGATCCGGCCGAAGACGGTGTCGCGCAGCGCCGGATCCTCGACCAGCCCGGCATAGCGTTCGGCGATCGCCATGTCCGACTTGGCCAGCACCATCTCGAGATTGGCGAGCGCGGAGGCGAAGAGCGGCCAGCCCTGCGCCATGTCGCGCAGCAGCGCCTTGTCCTCGAACCCGGCGAGCGCCTGGCCGACGCCGTACCAGCCGGGGAGCATGACGCGCGCCTGCGCCCAGCTGAACACCCAGGGGATGGCGCGCAGATCCTCGATCCGGTCGGACTTGGTGCGGCTGGCGGGACGGCTGCCGATCTTGAGACCGGCGATCTCGGCGATCGGCGTCATCTGGCGGAAGAAGGTGCGAAAGCCGCGCTCGTCGCCGCCGACAGTGCCGTAGACGAGGTCGCGATAGCTGTGGAACGCGGTGTCGCTGAGCCAGTCCATCGCGGCACAGAAGCGCGTGGTGTCGGCGTTCGACAGGCGTTCGGGTTCGAGGCTGGCGAGCAACGTGGCCGAGGCGATCGCCTCGAGATTGGTCATTGCGGCGTCGCGCGTGCCGTATTTGGCGGCGATCACCTCGCCCTGTTCGGTGATGCGGATGCGGCCCTGCACGGTGCCGCCGGGCTGTGCGCGAATCGCCGCGAAGGCCGAGCCGCCGCCACGCCCGACCGCGCCGCCGCGGCCGTGGAACAGCTGCATGCCGACGCCCGCCTGTTCGAACACGGGCCTGAGCGCGGTCGAGGCCTTGGACAATTGCCAGGTGGAGGTGAGGTAGCCGCCATCCTTGTTGCTGTCCGAATAGCCGATCATCACCTCCTGATGACCGCGCGCCTTGGCGATCGTCGCGATCTCGGGCAGCGCGAACCAGGCGGTCATGACCGCGGGCGCGGCCTCGAGATCGCCGATCGTCTCGAACAGCGGGACCGCCATGATCGCGGCGGTCGGTGTGTCGCCGGGGCGGTAGAGCCCGACCTCCTTCAGCAGCAAATTCACCTCGAGCAGGTCGCTGACCGACTGCGCCATCGAGACGATGTAGTTGGTGATGCAGGCGGGGCCATAGGCGGCATGCGCGTCGGCGGCGGCCTGGAGGATCGCGAGCTCGCCCGCGGTCTCGTCGCTATAGGCGGCGAAGCGGGTGGTGAGCGGGCGCGCATTGGCGAGTTCGCGGCGGAGCAGCGCGACGCGCGCGTCCTCGTCGAGCGCGAGATAGTCCGGCTCGACGCCCGATACCTTGAGCAGTTCGGCGACGACGCGTTCATGGACGGCGCTGTTCTGGCGCAGGTCGAGCGTGGCGAGGTGGAAGCCGAACGTCTCGACCGCGCGGATCAGCCGGCCGAGCGCGCCGCCGGTCTTGAGCGCGGTGCCGAGCCCGTGCGCGAGCGTGACGAGATCGGCGCGCAGATCGGCGGGGCTCGCATAGGGGGCGCCGGTGAGGCGGCCGGGACGCGGCGCGGCCTTGCCGGTCAGTTTCTGCTGCGTCGCGGCGAGGCGCGCATAGATCCCCGACAAGGCGCGGCGATAGGGTTCGTCGGCGCGGCTGGTGGCGTCGTCGCCGCTTGCCGCAGCGAGCGCCTCGACCGCGGGGTCGGCGACGGCGTGCTCGGTCGAGATCGAGAGCTCGGCGCCGAGCGCGTGGACCGCCTGGCAATAATAGCCGAGCACCGCCTCGCTGGCGCGGGCGAGCGCGGTCTTGAGCGAATCGGCGGTGACATAGGGGTTGCCGTCGCGGTCGCCACCGATCCAGCTGCCGGGCTTCAGGAAACTCGGCGTGCGTTCGCCAAGCGCGCGGTCCCAGCGCTGGTAGAGCGCGGGCAAAGCGGGGAGGAAGACGTCGCGCAGATAGCTGAGCGCGGTATCGACCTCGTCGGTGACGTAGAGACGGTCGCGGCGCAGCACGCGCGTCTGCCACAGCAATGCGATCTGGCGCAGGATCGCGTCGTCGACCCGGTCGCCATCGGGGGTGGTGTCGCGACCCGCATCGCGCAGCGCGAGCAGCTCGGCGATGCGGTTGCGGTGGTCGATCATGCTCTTGCGCCGCACCTCGGTCGGGTGCGCGGTGAGCACGGGGACGATCAGCGCATGGTCGAGCAGCGCGCGGACCTGCGTCCGGTCGATCCCCTCGGCTTCGAGCTGCGCGATCGCGGAGGCGAGGTCGGCGCCGTGTTCGGCCGCGATCCCCTGCCGGTCCTCGGCCAGATTGGCGAGCATCGAGAAGAGCATGAAGCCGCGGACGAAATCGAGCGTCTCGTCGAGGCTGAGCTTTTCGAGGCTGAGATCGACCGCGGCATGATCGTCGGTCCGGCCCTCGGCGAGGCCGCGGTGACGCTCGACCGAGGCCTTGCGGATCGTCTCGGTCGCCTCGAACAGACGTAGCCCGCCATAGCTGCGGATGACGTCGCCGAGCAGCGTGCCGAGGAAACGGATGTCGGAATTGTTCGCGATTGCGGGAAGACTGGCCATGCGCCTTGCTGCGCTGCGACAGGGATCAGGTCAACCGCCGAACCCGCAATCGGCGATGAAATCCGCGCCTGAAGCCGTGCGGTCAGGACATAAAGTTACAGGCGATCACCGCCCCTCGCGCTTGCGGGCTTCGGCGCGCTCTTCGGAGGTGACGGTGCCGTCGTGGTTCAGGTCCATCCGGTCGAACCATCGCAACGTGCCCTCGCTCCACTCGACTTCGGTGATCACGCCGTCCTTGTTGCGGTCGAACGCCTTGATCCGTGCATTGGGGGAGGGCAGCTCGTCCTTGGTGATGCGATCATCGGCGTTGCGGTCGAGCGTGCGGAAGCGGCGTTCCATGCTGGCGCCGAAATCGAGCCGCGAGGTGACCGAGGGGGGGACGAAGCCGACCGCGCCGGCATCCGCCTCGGCGCGCTGCGCGTCCTTGTCGCCGC
>NZ_JPDP02000132.1:0-3410 GCF_000732685.2 Sphingomonas sp. STIS6.2 | reverse complement strand
TCCTCGATCAGCACCAGCGACTGCGGGATCGAGCATTGTTTGACCTGGCGATCGACAGCAAGCTGCGTGGTTGCGATGTGGTGAGGATGAGGATCGGCGATATCGTCCTTGGTAGCCATGTCCGAACCCGTGCGCTCGTCGTTCAGGCGAAAACAGGTAGGCCGGTGCAGTTCGAGTTGATGGCGGACGCCCGAGCAAGCTTGCTGGCATGGCTGGAGAGGCGAGGTGGTTCGCTTGCCGACTATGTCTTTCCTAGTCGAACCGATCATGCCCGCCCGCTCAGTACCCGTCAGTACGCCCGGCTGGTAGCCGAATGGGTGAACGGCATAGGGCTGCGCCGCGAAGAGTATGGGACGCACTCGCTCCGGCGGACCAGGCCTCCATCATCTACAAGGCGTCGGGCAATCTTCGCGCGGTGCAGATCCTACTCGGCCACGCCAAGATTGAGAATACCGTGCGCTACCTTGGCGTCGAGGTCGAAGACGCTTTGACCTTGTCAGAGGGCATCGAGGTGTAACCTACACCGGCTTCTCGCCACTGTGAGAAGCCGGACCGGACGGACGAGCGGCAGAAGTAGCCGTTCCCCTGCCGCCCAAAGGCTGGCCGTCAATGGAAGCCAGCTTTTACTTACTCGGCAGTTTCAACTTTTGGCTTTTTGGATTTTGCTGGGGCCTTCGATGCCGTGCCATTGCCGCTGCGGCTGCTACCCAAGCCAATCCGATGGGCCATCGCACGGCGCGCTTCCGAATAGGTCGTTGCAACCATCGGATAATCAGCCTTCAGATTGTACCGCTCGCGATATTCTTCTGGCGTCAGTCCGTGCGTCGTGAGGTGCCGGCGAAGTGTCTTGTATGGCTTGCCATCGATCATGCTGACGATGAAGTCCGGGTTGGCCAGCGACTTACGGGCCGACACTGCGGGGGTATATTGCTCGGTATCAGCGACAGGGGCGTTCGCCTCGCTAGCACCGCCGATTAAAGATTGAACGCTGGAGTGCATCTGGGCGAGAAACGCTGGAACGTCATCTGCTGATGTTCGCGTGTTTGGGTTCGACAACCATGCAATCGTCAGCTCGGTTGCAAGCTCGACGGCGTCTAGCTGGATAGTTTCGTCAGACATCATTCACTCCACGTATGTCGCCGCCATTTGGGGTCGCCTTTTTACAAAAACAACCGCGGCTGCATGCGACTGAAGCAATCAACCAAATCTCCGCATGAATAAGTAGCGATGCAAGCTATGCCAATATGTAAGTGATTGTGCCATTCTGGCCGTGAGGGAGGCAGGGTAAGAACGACACATTATTGAAGACATTTGCGCCCAATATGCGCACCTTTGTGCGAGCATGAGCCAAATGATCTTCAAGGTTGGCGGGGTGCAGTCCGGCAATCTTTGGCTCTGCTGCTACTGCCGATGACACCTATGGTCAGGCCATGGACGGCAGCGAAATGGCCGGAATTGGTGGGGAGCGGACTGTCCGGTCTTACTAGGCGACCTGGTCTAGCGGCTGTCTGATGAAAGACGGCGAGGGGATCAACGACACAGCTCCATCCATCGCCCGCCCGATTTCTCCTTTATCGTTGCTACCTCTTGGCAAAGGCCAGCGTAGTCAGACATCGCCATCCCATAGTCCACACGAACTAATCTGCCGTTGGAAATTCGATAGTAGACGTAGCGAAGAGGGTAATCGGGATGATAAAAAGTTGTCTTGCCTTCTGGAGGTATTGGGTAGGTGAACTCTCGAACTGACACACCTCCATCTGCCAAAAGCGTGTACTGATCGCGGCTGACGTAAAAGCCCTGCGGATCCGTCGGCATCTTCTGCTTGTAGGACTGTATCTCCCTCATCCAATCGGCGCGAGTTTTATGGACCAGAATGCCATCACGATAGACCTGCACGTCGTTGGCAATTAGTTGCTCAAACTGGGTCGTGTCTGCGACGGGGAAGCGATCCGGTAGTGAACTGAAGAACGCTAATTGCGCCTTCCATACGTCAGGCGGGGGCGGGGGCAGCTGGCCAAAGCCGCTCGATGAATAAAGGACGCCAGCTGCGGCAATAATCAATCCAAACCGCATGTTTGCGCCCCCGCCAGCATAAAATAAAACGAACCAGTCTAACGATGCTCGTCTCTCACCGCATAGTCTGTCGGAACGGTAGCTTCAGGGCAAGACTGACGAGTGCGGTAATGTCTGGGTCTGGGCGAATGCAGACTTGCCGCTTCGAATTAATGCCGATCAGCAGCGCGAGCGTCGCTACCTGGTAGGAAGCCGGCTTTTAAAATTTCGAAGGCGTTCTCACGCTGATTAGCCCCGCGCATATGCAAAACCACGGCACAAGGCCGACCCAAATATGACTTACATCTGTGAATTCGGAAATATATTTAATTATAGAGAAAGCAATAATGAGACTGACAGGTGATATCCACCAGATGCGCGATACCATTGGTATCGCAATAGCGGAAATCAATAGAGGGTAAAAAGTCCACCTCATGAGCCGAATTCTTGCGGCGCTATTTGGAGGCGTCCAGTAATCCCCTAACTCGAATATCACAGCAGCCAACAACGCGAGAGCTATAAGCGCGAAGGAAGCTCCTACTTTCAAGCATCCCCATGCAGCCGATTGCTCAGATGGTGATGCCATTTGTCGTGCCTTCATAATTCTGCATCTTCGCGTAGGACGCCGAAGGTTGAATGTTCGTGAAGGGAATGTCCGGTTATGGGCGGGAGCCGACCGACTCCTTCTCCGGCCGATACCAGCCGGTCGGTTTCTAGGGGATCAGGTCGGCTCGGGATCTTCGAAACGGCACGACCTGGTGGAAAGCCGCCATCCGCTCAGGCTCGGCTCGCGGTGTTACCTCACCGGTCAAGGCGCGGGAGTTGGGACGGTCCATGGGTTATAGCGGTCCAACGATCTTGAAGGATCATCAAGATACACAACGACTTGAAGTCTAAGACCTTTTTCGCTGATCTGCGCCGCGTCCGGTTTCGAAACGCTCGACCCTCTCAAAGCTTCAATTGCGACAGCTACGTCTCCGAATTGATCTGGAAAAGATCGGTCCCTGCGGCAACGTGTCGGCATTCGTGTTTTATCAACCGCGCAAGTCAGAACCACACGAAACATCTTCGTAGCGTTTGCCGGAAGAAGCGCGTCTAACTGCCGACGATTTGGTTCCCCGGCGAGCGTTATCCGGTCCCGCAAGTCTTTCCCATCCGTGACGAACGTGTTGAAAGATGACTCGCTAAGGCGTGATTGTGCGTGGCTTTCCGCCGCAAGTGACAGCCCGAAGCAAACGATAAATGCGGTCTTCCATGTCATTTTCTTACGGTAGCACTACCGCGAAGTTCCGCAATTGGGCGATTGTGTTGAAAAAGCTGGGATCGGCCGCGGGCAGGCCCGTAGTTTGAAACAGAGC
>NZ_JPDP02000131.1:0-8511 GCF_000732685.2 Sphingomonas sp. STIS6.2 | reverse complement strand
GGGGGGGGGGGCAGCGGGGCGTCTTAAAAGCCAGCGGAACCAAAGGGGGACAAGTATCCGACCGGTTATGACAAAAACAGAGCAGGGCGGTGTCGGTTCCGCACATAGTTACAAAAATGCCCTGCCGGTCTAAGAAACGACAGGGCATTGCGAGCTTTCACCGCCGTTCCCCCCGAAAGGGCAGGACGCTTCAAGCACATGTGGAAACTGCTTAGCTTGTAGTGTGTTCCCAGTGCTCGCCTGTGATGCTCGCCCATCTGGTTGGTCGAACGGGCGTCAGCACTTGTCATCAAAGGATATGGTCGGCGATAACGCCCGCGACGCGCGGTGCTGAAACGCAGGCGCGCAGCCGGTCGGGGTTGGCACCTCCCAGGCGCGGTTACCGTTCATCAACAAGTTCAGAAGATATGTCACCGGTTAGCTATTTGATGGTGCCCTTCGATGCGCAAAAATCTCCTCCATGAGCACTTACGCTCGCTTGCGGTGAAGGGGCTTGGCGTCCTCGATACCCCTGCAGAGCCGAGCTTCGACCGCTTCGTCAACGAAGCCGCCTCTGCCTTCAAGGCTCCGATTGCGCTTCTTTCGTTAATCCACAACGAGGATCAGTGGTTCAAGGCCACGCATGGTCTGATACTATCTTGCATTCCCCGTGACAGCGGCTTTTGCGGACACGCGATCGACCATGAAGGCGCACTCGAATGTTGCGATCCACAAAGCGATCCACGCTTCGCTCATCTCGCTGTGGTCGCCGGCGATCCGTTCGTTCGTTACTATATTGGCGCACCGCTGCGACTATTGAACGGCATCGATGTCGGTGCCCTCTGCGTTGTCGACACCGTCACGCGGTCACCTGCTTCTGCCGATCAACGCGCATATCTGGTTGGCCTGGCACGCCAGGCAGCGATGGTTCTCGAAGGTCGGCGTGATCTCTGGCGTGCAAGGACTGCGGCATGATGCAGGTGACCTTATGTATCACACAGCAACATGATCTGCGCCTCGTATTCACAGCCCTACTGGTGTGCCTGATAGGTTCGGCCGCAACCATCCAGCTGTTCGAGCGGATCCTGTCGGCGAGCGGCACCAGCCGGGTAGGCTGGGTCATGCTGACCGCGGTCAGCACGGGAACCATGGTATGGTCTACCCATTTCGTGGCGATGATGGCGTTCCGGACGCAGGCGCCTGTCGTCCTCGATCCGATCCTTACCCTGGCGTCGCTGGTGCTTGCCATTGTCATTGCAGCGCCCGGACTTGCCCTGGCTGCGACCAAACGGCGATGGGCGGGTGCCGCTGGCGGCGGGATCATCGGCGTGGCCATTTCGACGATGCATTATCTCGGCATGTCCGCATACCGGATCGATGGTCTCGTCACATGGGATTGGCGCTATATCACCGCCTCGGTCGTCCTGTCCTCGGTTCTTGCGGCAGCTGCATTTCAAACGATCAACAGTGCTGGCCGCTGGCGAAAGGCTCAGGCGGCAGGCTTGCTCAGTCTCGCCGTGGCCGCGCTCCATTTTACCGGCATGGCATCGATGCATATCACGGTGCTACAACTGGGCTCAGGTCTGTCAGACGGCACCTTGTCCGCGCTCGGCGTCACGACAGCGGTTGCTGCTATGCTCGTGGTCGGATGCGCAGCCCTCAGCGCCTTGATCGACGGCCATACCCAGGGTGAATCCTACCGGCGGCTACGGCGCATGGCGTTGCACGACGGACTCACCGACCTGCCGAACCGGATGAGCTTCAACGATGAACTGGGCCGCAGGCTCGCGGTGCGAACGGGTCTTCCCTGTATGGCCGTCGTCATGCTCGACCTGTCGCGCTTCAAGGCTGTTAACGATACTTACGGCCATCAGGCCGGCGATCAGTTGCTGATCGCACTGTCTGCCCGTTTCTCGGCCGTGCTGAGGACGGGAGAATACATCTGCCGCCTGGGCGGCGACGAGTTTGCGGGGCTCATTTCCTATACATCGGCTGATGACCTGTCCGGCTTCCTGGATCGCTTGCACGAGACGTTCGTGGCGCCGTTCGAGTTCGATCGGTTCACCGCCTCGGTAAGCGCCAACATAGGCGTGGCACTGGCCATTCACGACGGTCGCGATGCCGACACCCTGCTCGCGAAGGCCGACCTTGCCATGTACCGGGCAAAGTCGCTGCATTCTAACGCGCCGTGTTTTTATCAGGCGGACATGGATGATGCCGTACGCGAACGTCGCGAGCTGGCCAATGACCTGCGCGATGCCGTTGCTGCCGGCAGCTTCGAACTGCATTACCAGGTTCAGGCATCGGTCAAGACCGGGGAGGTCACCGGTTACGAAGCACTCATCCGCTGGCAGCATCCAGTGCGGGGCGCGATTTCCCCTGTAACGTTTATCCCGATCGCTGAAGACAGCGGTCTGATTGTGCCGCTTAGCATCTGGGTATTACGGCAGGCGTGTTTCGAGGCGGCCCTCTGGACTAATCGCCATATTGTGGCAGTGAACCTTTCGCCGCTCCATCTCTCTGACCCGCAATTGGTTGAGACGGTTCGATCGGCCTTGCTCGACAGTGGGCTACCTGCCGAGCGGCTGTCGTTGGAGCTAACGGAAAGCGCGATCATTCACGATCGCCGCTTTGCCCTGAACCAGCTGCGCCAACTGAAAGCGATGGGGATCGCCATCGCGCTTGATGACTTCGGCGTGGGATACTCCTCACTGGACGTTTTGCGGGCTTTTCCCTTTGACCGTATCAAGCTGGACGCTTCGTTTGTTGCCGAGATCGAACATAGCGAACAGGCTGTCGCCATCCTGCGCTCCGTTACGGCGCTAGGCATCAGCCTCGACATGCCGGTGCTGGCAGAAGGCATCGAGCAGCCAGCACAGTTATCGATCGTAGCCCGGGAAGGCTGCGCTGCGATCCAGGGGTATCTGATCGGTAAGCCGTCCCGTTCGCTCGCCAGCCCGGACCAGGTTCGTCGCGCGATGCTATTGGCACCGCGGGCCGTTGAAGAGGACGCAGCTTTCGGCTGACGACCCTGAGCTTTGCGTGAAAGGAAGTGAGGAACTGACGTAACCCCAAATGCAGCGCAAGAACCCCCGCCTCGCCCGCAGGCTTTATGAGTCTCTTTTGATGCAAACCAGAATTTGATGCGAGGCCTAGAGAAACCGTGCGTTTCTAGGTGCTTTTGACGGCCATCTGTTGATGCGGATTGATGCACGAGGCAGGGTCTTTTCGATCGCCTCCTGCAGGCGCGCGCTGCGGCTCATTCGGCCTATATTTTTGCCCGAAATGCGGTGGCTGAGTGCGGCTGAATTGCGCATTACGCCGCCATTGGTCTGGGAATAGCCAGCCTACTACACGGGAAAACCCTAATATGCCTAACCTCGCAGGAAGTGCTGGCCTAACTGCCTGTGCAACCATGTCTTTCCAATTAGGGTTGAACCCTAATCAGGCCTAACATTCTGAGCCAAAAAACCTAACCCCATTGAAAAGAGACGACTTTTTCAATGTCGATAGTCAGGTTAAATGTTATAATTGGATTATATAAACATTAGGATAAAAGTTAGGTCAAAAACCGCAGAACTCCTTCAATGTTAGGAATTTTAGGGTTTTCCCGCGCCCTACTTTATATGCTGGATTTGCTACCGCTCCCTTCCGTTCGGGCGGCGAGGAGTGGGATCGCGCCCGACTCATGCAAGGCGGTAGCCAGCCCTGAAACCCGAAGCCTGCGGTCTTTCCGCACATACGAACGACAAGAGTCGGAAGACGTACCTTGACCGGCTTTCGGCGCCGACTTCAGAAACCGACAGCAATATGAAACGGAGCGTTTCCCACGATGATATGTTTGTCGTTGGAGAAGTGTGGCTACCCTAATTCAGTCGGCGTTATTCAGTCGCGATGCGGCATTACGCGCCGCCCAATGAAGGACTAAAGTAATGTCGCAGGCCAATGTTATTAATTTTACAACTCAGATTGAAGGCATGATTGCATTTGCTGATGCTGCTCAGGATTTTGTTTTGGCGGCATGGCTAACTGAAGCGCTGATTCGAATGAAGGCGCATGATAATTCTGTAGAAACTCAAATCTGGGGTAAGTCTAGCGCGGTAACCTTGGAAGAGTTCGGGGGTGTGCATGAGCGACTACGACGAAATGGCATCACTAGCTGAGTCGATACTAGAATTTCGACGGCAGCGTTCGCGAGTTTTCCCCAAAGAAATCTTTGGTGAACTCGCGTGGGAATTGCTGCTTGAGGTCTTTATCGCCGACGCCAGGGGGGATGCGATAACTGCCCGTATGACACTCGCTAAAAATGCTGGAGCCGGGGCCGTGATGTCGCGGTGGCTTAAGTACCTCACGGCGGAGGGGATACTGTTAGGGGACGGTGATGGAAACCTTGACGATGAGCTTGTACTTTCAGGTAAGGGTATGAAAGCAATCGAGGAAATACTAACAGTGGCACGTGATCTAAAGCTATCACTGCATTCTGCCACCATTCCGAATAAGTGAATGTTTATCGGCCGTTTCTACTAAAGGGAAAGTATAGGCCCAAGCGAGAATAGGCGGGGGAGCGTTTACCCGCAAGAGCCTATACCATTACCTCTGAGAGGCACACGTCTAACACGTTGGCAGGGAAATTGGTTCAAGCAGAACCAGTCTGAATTGAATATCTCGATAGATCGATAGAGAGGGTAACAGCTTCATTCCCGGCTGATACGGATTTTTCGACAGCTCTGACCGCTGAATGGCGATAACGTGAGGAAAGCGGACGGTCCGGTTAAGGGGAGGCGGACTGTGATAGCCGAGCTTGCGCAGCGCTGCCGCCTTTCCCGATCGGGACGGTTGATTGGGAAAGCGCACCGCGCTGATTCCCAGCCGTTCGGCCGCTCGTCGGACGATAGCGCGATTAACATCGGCAACGACACGGTCCCGCGAATCACGCGATAAAGCTCGGCCCATCCATATCAGCCTCTTTCGCGAGCACGGATCGTGAATCAGAGACGACCGCCGTGAAAATCCCTGATGATCCAGCTCGCTGCTTTGGTGAAAATTTGCGACAAATTCCTGAGTTTAACCATCGGGCAACCCTTTGCATTCCAGTAAACTGCAAGTGATAAATAGGGCGGATGTCATGCGCGGCACGAAGGCGGGGCTCCTGCGATCGGCGGCATTGGGCTGCGGGTTGTTTCTCGGTGCATGCGGCAGCGGCGGTGGTGGTGGCATCAATTCGACACCGACGCCGCCTGACGCATCCGTCCCGCCAACCACGCCAGCGCCTGTTCCTACACCAACGCCCACTCCGACACCCGCTCCGACAGCGACGAATTCCGACACACGCGAATACCGCGCGACGGTGGGTGCGGTGTCGATGAATGCGCTCGCAGCTTATAATAGGGGTGCGACCGGCCTGGGCATCGGCGTCGGCGTCATCGACAGCGGCATCGACCTGCAAAGCGAGGAGTTCGGTAGCCGTATCTCCACCGCCTCGACCGGGGTCGCCGGCAACACATCGATCGACGACGAGGGAGGGCACGGCACCGCCGTTGCCTTCACCCTCGCCGGAAGGCGCAATGGCACCGGCACGCACGGCGTCGCGTTCGATTCAACGCTGATCGTGTTGCGCGCGGATCGCCCCGGCACCTGCGTCGGCGGCACCACGGACGACGCCGAATCGGGCTGCAAGTTCTTCACTGATGCGATCACCCGCGGGGTCGATACCGCGCGGACAGCAGGTGCGAAGGTCATCAATATCTCGCTTGGCGGATCGGCGATGCCGCAAAGCCTGAAGGATGCCGTCGGCCGGGCGACGCTGGCCGGGATCATCGTGGTGATCGCGGCAGGCAACGACGGTACCGACAATCCCGACCCCTTCACCAATGTCGCCAATGACAGCATCGCTCGCAACATGGTGATCATCGCGGGTTCGGTCGGTGCAGGCGACACGCTGTCCACGTTCAGTGACAAGGCTGGCACGGGCGCTGCACACTTTCTCACCGCAGTCGGCGAGCGGGTCCCCGCACCGGACAATAACGGGGCTAATTTCCTCTGGTCGGGAACGTCGTTCGCCGCCCCGCAAATCTCCGGCGCAGTCGCTTTGCTCGCGCAGGCGTTCCCCAATCTTAGTGGCGCGCAGATCGTCGACATACTGTTCAAGAGTGCGCGCGATACCGGCGCCGCAGGAGTCGACGCGATCTATGGCAATGGCGTGCTCGACCTGACGCGCGCATTCCAGCCGCTCGGGACGACGTCGGTCGCGGGGTCGAGATCTGCGATCTCGTTCGTCACCAACGGCATGCTGTCGGCACCGATGGGCGATGCCGCGCAGGGGTCGCTGGGCGCGGTCGTCCTCGACGGCTACGCCCGTGCCTTCGCGACCGATCTTGCCCCGACGATCGGGCGCAGTGCACCATCGCCAACGTTGGGCGGCATGCTCCAATCAAGGACCCGGGCGGTTGCCGTGGCGCGTGGCGGCATGACCGCGTCGATGACGTTGGTGCCGAAGTCCCGTGGTTTCGGATCAGGTAGCACAGACAATGATAATACGCGGTCGATCCTGACCAGGGCCGACGTTTATCCAAACGCTGGTCCGAATAGCGGGTTCGACGCCGGGCAATCGCGTGCGATTGCCGCAACGATGACCCAACGGCTTGGCGAGACGCTGTCGTTCGGGCTCGGCGTTGCGCAGGAATCGACTGCAATAACCGCGCAGCTGACGGACCAGTATGAACCGGCGTTTCTCGTTGCCACCATGTCGGGCCTCGGCTTCGACAGCAGCGCGCGGGCGTCGAGCGCGGTGCGGCAGCGTTTTGGTGGGTTCGGCGTGACTGCGGGGATTGAAACCGGCGATGTGCTGTCGCGCCGCGAGGCAGATGGATTTGCGCGTACCGGCTGGCGGCGGTCAGGCTATGAGCGCGTCGCTATCGGTGTCGATCGGCAATTCGGCGCGGTGTCGACGTATGTCTCGGCTACCCGGATGAGCGAGCAGAATACGTTTTTAGGTGCGAGACTCGATGCCGGGCTAGGTGCTGCGCGTGCAGCGAGCTGGTTTGCCGATGCCAAGGCGCGGCTCGACGGCGGCGATGGCTGGTCGATCGGCGGCTCGTTTCGCCAAGGCTGGTCCAGCATGCATATCCGCGGCGGTCTCAACGGCGGCGGCATGCTCCATACCCGAGCATTCGCAGCCGATATCGGCAAGGCGGGCCTGTTCGGTACCGACAGCATCGGCCTGCGCATCGCCCAGCCTCTGCGGGTCGCACGGGGCGGGATCGATCTCGCGCTGCCGACCGACTATGACTATGCGACCAGCCAGGTAACCGGCTGGACCACGCAGCGCCTGAACCTCACGCCAAGTGGCCACGAGCTTGATATCGAGGCCCGGTACAGCCTGCCAGCGTTTGGCGGCGGACTTGAATCCAACCTGTTCCTGCGCCGCGACCCCGGCAATTTTGCGAATATTCCGACCGACTACGGTTTGGCGGTACGCTTCAACCGCGGATTCTGACACGCGGGGCAGCTTAACTACCGGCCCGGATCCACGCGGTCTGACTGGCTGTCCTGATTGTAAGATGGTGGCCAAGCCTTGGACGGGATCTCAGCGATGCAAGGAAGAGGGCAGCGAAAGCAACAAGGGGTCGGTTCAGGCCGAGGACAAAATGGCACCTTAGATATTACCTCCCAGCTATAGGCCATGAAGGTCAACCGCCATCGAGGCAATTTTGGGCGGTATCCACAAGCAGATTACCGCCTCGGCGTCGCACATATCCTGAGTTTCGGACGTCTCGAAAGTCGCTGGTTTTGCGACAGTAAGTGGCCGAAGGCAGCGTCCGTGTATCGCAAAAGGGGTTCCTTTTGCAACGACAGGAACGCCCAACAGCCGACATTGCGCATATGCTCCGTTATAAAAGCAACGGCACCTGAACGGTTGGGAGCAGTTCGAGGGTGTTTGAGCGGACGGTTACCGGCAACATCATCGCCGAAGGATGACCACTCTCTCGCCCCACGTATACGACATTAATCTGCGCATCGAGTGAGCCGGAACAACCCATTTGAACATAGAGCAGGTCGGTCGCCCTGGTTAGAGCCGCGACAAGCTTGCTGATCTCCTTCTGCGGCAATGCTACGCCGTTGCGTTTGACCAGGGCATTCACCACACCCTGTCGGAAGCGCCATCGCAGACTGACTGAAAAGCTGCCGTTCGGCTTGCATGAGATTGAATTTGTGAGCGCCTGGTCCGTCTTGGTCGCGGGAAACTCGTTCACCGGCACTGGAAGAGATGAAGACACCTGGGCGGCAAACGTGAAAGCGAACCCGATCAGCATTCAGGCGGGCGCAGGAGCGCAACTAAGGGACCGGCGAGGTGCAAAGCATCGCCCTTTCGGAATGAGTAGGTGCAGGTCAGCATGGTACCCCAAGCCTATTCTACTTTCACCCAGCAATGTCCGCTTTCCTCTCCATCCCGGCCATTCGTGATGCAAAAATCAAAAGTTTTGCATCACGCTAATTGGATCAGTCGTCTGCTATCTCAGCCGCACCAGCTAG
>NZ_JPDP02000130.1:1448-1943 GCF_000732685.2 Sphingomonas sp. STIS6.2 | reverse complement strand
TCGCGACCGTAGATGCTGCTCCTGCGGCGTATCCCACAACGAGAATGCCGATGGGCATCTGCCATTCTGCAAGCGGTAGCATATAGGATCGTGCGGCAAATAGACCGAAGACAGCCGCGAAGGCCCAATAGGTGAGTGCAAACCGGCGCTCAAAGCGCTTGGCAGTGAGTAAGGGCATTTCGGGGTTATCGCACAGCCGTCTACCGCGGATCAAAACGGCAAGGCGGGCTACGCTCGCGATCGTTCCTATAGCGACCAAGCTCGCCAGAGCGATATCCCGTGAGGCGTGAACGCCGAGCACACCAACCACGAGGAACAGCAACGTCATGATCGCTGCGGGCATGCGCGTGCCGCACAGACTGGCAACAAGCTCGACGTACGTTCCGTCAGGAATGTCGCGAACGAATGGGCTCTCAGTGGCTTTCACACGTCTCTAATTAAACGCAAAAGGTGAAGGCATTCTATCTGAACGCTTCCCTCAGGACACGGGGGCTG
>NZ_JPDP02000130.1:0-1438 GCF_000732685.2 Sphingomonas sp. STIS6.2 | reverse complement strand
AACGTAGGAAAGCGGGAAAGACCGCGCGAATGTCGGTGTAATCTTGTTTTGAGGACCGCTGCCGCCTTTCGTACAAATATGAGCCGGTGTTCGAAGCTGGGAAGCCTACCGTCCGCCGTAGACGGCGGTTGATGGCTCGAGGCCGACAGAGCCGTGGTGTTTCCGATCTAGCGAGGCTGTTGGTCGGCCGGCCCGATTGCTCCCAATCGCGGCTCATCCTGACGCTCAGCAGAAGGCAGGCGCTGCATACTGGACCAGATCATATGGTCCGCAATAACGCCAACGACGATTGCAACCGCGTAGGCGACCAGGTCCCATAGCGAGAACACGCGCCCAACTAGCAGCTTGCCGGGCAAGGTCAGCCGAAAGGCGTCGAGCAGCGGCGTATGATAGAGCTTGAACAGTTCGACGCAGAACGCGATCGCGCTCGATACGAGAGCGCCGCGCATGAGCTGCCAAAGTGGGCGAACGGACGAAACGATCCAGTAGATCATTAGCGCCCACATCAGCGATCCGCCATATTTGACGAAGGCGTTCGGCAGCCCGAGCGGCGCTAGTCTGATCGTAAGACCAGTCGCTATGGTGGCGACGATCAGTAGCGCCGACAATGCGAGTGGCCTTCCCCGCACCATCTATGCCTTCCGAGTCGGTACGACGGCGCATGCAGGCAGCGTGACGAGGAAGCCCGCGCCCCTACCGTTGTCCCGGTCTAGGGATATCGTGCTGTGGTGCGCCTGGAGAAGCGAGCGGATGATTGGCAGCCCAAGTCCGGTGCCGCCCGATGTGCGGCGGCTGGTGAAGAAGGGCTCGAAGATGCGGTCGCGATCACCCAGGGGGATGCCTGGACCGTCATCCCGGAACGCCAGTTCTACAAACTCGCCTGACGCCCGCGCTGCGATCGAGACGCGGAATGCTGCGGCCTGTCGGCTGTTCTCGATGAGGCCGGTCATCACCGTTTCGATCACCGCTGGCGGCACAGCGACGCTCGGCAGCCCCGCGGCCGGTTCCGGTACGATGTCGAAGTCGGCGCCGCTGAAGGCATCCGCCACACGGTGCATGACGTCGGACAGGTCGGTGGCGGCACCCTCAACCATCTCGGCCATGTCGGCGCGGGCGAGGTCAAGCAGGCGACTGACGAGCCGGTTCAGGCGCGCCGCGTCCTCGCCGATGTTGGCGAGAAAGCGTTCGCGATCCGCTGCGCCCATGTCGGGATGGTCCTGGAGCAACTCGACCGCACCGCCGATCCCGGCCAGGGGAGTCTTGAACTCATGGCTGACCGCGTGCGCGAAATCGCGCAGGTAGCGGGAGCGCCGTTCGATCGCCTCGGCCATTACGCCGAAGTCTCGGTAGAGCGCCTGGATCTCGACGGCGGCGGTGGTCGGGGCAGGCGGCACCGAACCCCCGCCGCTCGCGACCGCCCGCGTCGCGTCGCCCAGCG
>NZ_JPDP02000129.1:0-1351 GCF_000732685.2 Sphingomonas sp. STIS6.2 | reverse complement strand
CCGATCCACCAGATGCCTGGACTAAACAGCTAGGGGATGTAGGCCGCTGGTAGCGGACGCAGGCTCTGGATTGCTTCATCGGTCAATCTGCGGCACCACACGATCATGGTTCGTACCGCGATGTTTGGTTCTTCGAGAGCTATCGTCACCGCCGTATTTGGTGCTTGGATGTTGATCAGCTGCCATGACGGCCCGCCAACGCTAGCCTCATCTGGGGAATGCAGCGCCGGACCGTTATTATGGCGAACCGGGCTACTACACGGGTATTCAACGTCAAGCCTACGTCAACGGCCGCGTTTTCGGAGCGGCGCTTCGATACAGTTTCGGCAGTTAAAAGCTCCCCTCTACGGGGCGGCGAAAGCCGCCTCGCCTTTTGCAGCAGAACGCTACCGATCTGGCGCTGTGGGCTGCACCGAAACGAGTTCAGTCAATCTGAGTCTTTCAATTAATAACAGCATAGTGAGACGTCCATGTTTGAACGTACCTATTACGCCACGCATCCTGATATGATGGAGTGCGTTTCGAACGACGAACTGCGCGACCGCTACCTGATCCAGGACCTGTTCCGCGATAACGAGGTCGTGCTCAATTACACGCATGCCGATCGCATGGTCATCGGCGGCGTCGCCGTCAGCAGCGGCAGCGTAGTTCTCCCACACCAGGAAGAGCCAGCGTCGGCGGCGGGGCACCCATTCCTCGAGCGCCGCGAACTCGCGGTCGTCAACGTCGGCAAGGTCGAGGGCACCGTCACCGTCGACGGCGAGACCTTCACGCTCGGCAACAAGGATTGCCTCTACGTCACGATGGGCGCGACCGACGTGTCGTTCTCCGGCGACGGTGCGCGCTTCTATCTGGCGTCGTGCCCCGCGCACAAGGCGTTCACCACCCGTGTCGTCTCGGTTGCGCAGTCGACCACGCTCGAGCGCGGCAGCCTGGAAGAGTCGAACGAGCGTACCATCCACCAGATGGTCATCCCCGGCATCTGCGACAGCACACAGCTGGTCATGGGCCTGACCGTGCTCAAGCCCGGCAGCGTCTGGAACACGATGCCCCCGCACATCCACGAGCGGCGCTCGGAAATCTATTTCTACTTCGAGCTCGACGATCTCGAGAAGGACCGCGTGTTCCATTACATGGGCGAAGGCGAAGCCACCCGCCACATCGTCGTGGGCAACGAGGAAGCGGTGATCAGCCCGCCCTGGTCGATCCACATGGGCTCGGGCACCAAGGCCTATGCGTTCATCTGGGCGATGGCCGGCGAGAACCAGGACTATACCGACATGAACGTCCTCGACATCTGCCAGCTGGCGTAAAGCTGTCGCCACCCCCTCCCGCAAGCGGGAGGGGGGAG
>NZ_JPDP02000128.1:0-2346 GCF_000732685.2 Sphingomonas sp. STIS6.2 | reverse complement strand
TCGACATCGACATCGGTACGACGGACCGTCTCGTTGATGTCCTCGACACGGTCATCGGCGGTCTTGCGCACGACGACTTCCTCGACGACCCGCGCCTTCTTACCGACAACTGCTTCCTCGTCGGTTTCGGTCATCTCGAACGAACGCTCGCGGAACGCATCGTCGGCATCGGTGACGTCGCGGCTGACCGGCCGGCGCTCGACGTTGATGCTCTCGTCGCGCAGGCGGACCTGCTCATGGACCGCCTTCTCGGTTACATAGGAGCGGACGCGGACGCCGCCACGATCGACGTCGCGCTTACCGACGACCAGTTTTTCCTGGACGACCTGCAGGGTCTGCTCGTCGCCGTCGGTGTTCATCGGCGTCGAGGTACGGGTGCGATCCGGTGTTGCGGCTGTTGCGACGCCCATGGCGGCGCTTGCCGGGTTGTTCCAGCCTTCCGACTTCCACTGCGCGGAGCGTTCGTCGATATCGACGCTGTTGGCGTCCTCGAGCACGCGAAGATGCGGGTGAGCAGGCGGACGCGAACGCCGGGGTGGTGTCCAGCGAGGACACCACCCCGGCGGTCCAGCGGAAACTGTTGGGGAAGCGCAAGATCGTGCAGCCGATAGCGCCAATGCGGCGATCGAGGCGCGTGCCGATGCGGCCAAGGACAGGCCGACGTGACCCGCAGCATTGCCGATCAGAAGGCCGACGCGGCCGAGGATCGTGCCGACGCCATCCGCGCCAAATAGCCACGTGGCGTCATTCTCCCCATGTCCGTGACAAAGGCCCGCAGAGGTCGCGCGTAACAGACTTGAGATGGTACCGTAGAGTTACCGCATTCCGGGAGAGCTGGGCCTCTCCCGGAATAACCGCCTAAGCTGAAGCGATCGCCTTAAGGATGTCGGCAACACTATGTCCGGTCAGGTCCTTGGAAACCTCGCCGACGAGCTTGGCCTCCAGTGTCTTATGATAGTGCTTGCGCAACTCGCCCAGTGTCCGTGGCGCAGCGATCACCACGACGGCATCGACCTTGCCTCCCATCACCTGCTTGTTGAGCAGCGCCGCGATGCCGGCAGCAAATCCATCCTCGTCCTGCTGGCTGTCGCTTGGATTGGCCGAACTGCTTTGATGCCGACCACCTGAGCCCTTGTTGGATGTCGAAATGTCGGCATCGGGGAGCGCTGTCAGGGACGGGCTGCCCTCATCGCCGGTGTTCCGGTATAGTTTTAGGATCTCGCCATCGGCGACGGCGACAAGCGCGTTCTTGGGGAGCTTCATGGTTTTCCTTCGCATCTGACCGGCTGAACCGGCAGGCTTGATCGCAAGGCTTACGCCTGGGTCGGGGAGTCACTCGGTGCGTCACCGGGGTCGCCTGGTTCAATCACCGGCGGCTCGGGATTGTCAGGCCCGGGAAGCGTTTCAGGCTGATCGTCAGGCATGGGCGTGCCATCGGGCTCACGGATCGGATCGGGTGCATAGGGATCGGGGGGAAGCGTCGCCATGTTTACTCTCCTGCTGGTATCTCTCAAGCGAGCGGGGCCGACAATCGCTCCGCGATGGTCGAACAATGCCAGGGGAAGCACTGGTTGGCGGGTACGTCCGCCATTGGCTGCGGGCCAGCATAACATCGTTGAGGCAACTGACTAACGCCAACAACACGCCAATGAATGAGGGAAAGGAGCGATCGCGGGGGTCAGACCGTTGGGCTTACCGTTATCCCACCTGACAGGAGACGGACCATGGCAGAAATCGAAACGCTTCAGGAGCTCTATACCGACGAACTGGCGGACCTCTGGTCGGCCAACGACCAGATGGCCAAGGCGCTCAAGAAGATCGTCAAGCAGGCCACGAACACCAAGCTGAAGGACATGCTGCAATCGTCGCAGGACGGCATCGCCAAGCACACTGACGTGTTGAAGGCGTTGATCGAAGGGCAGGGCGAGAAGCTCAAGAAGGAGCATTGCAAAGGCATGGAAGGCCTCGTCGCCGAGGCACTGAAGCATACCGTCGAGGAAGCGCCCAAGTCGGGACCGGTGCTCGATGCCGCGATCATCGCCCAGTACCAGCGCATGACCCATTACGGCATAACCGGCTTCGGTACGGTCGCCGCCTTCGCAAAGGCGCTCAAGCTCGACGATGACGTGAGCAAGCTCGAAGCGGCCGTCGCCGATATGCACAAAGGTGACGACATGATGAGTGAACTGGCCGAGTCCGCCGTCAACGTCGAAGCGGTCGAAGGCTGAAAAGGCGGGGCCGAGCGAACATCTGCTCGGCCTCATCGGCTTAAATTTCTAGTCGCTAGTGAGCCGAACGCCTTCGTCGATCATACAAGATAGCTCATCACGGGTAACGTAGAAGGCG
>NZ_JPDP02000127.1:0-1874 GCF_000732685.2 Sphingomonas sp. STIS6.2 | reverse complement strand
CGGAGACATCGTAATGAACAAGCGTACCGCACTCGCACTTGCTGCCGGTATGTCGTTGGTTTGCGCAGGGCAAGCACCAGCCAGCCCCAAACCTTGCCGGGATAGGTCCGGTAAAATCATTAATTGCCCTAAGGTTCGCAAAGCATCGCACCGCTGCAAAGATGAACGCGGCAAATTTGCTCCGTGTACCTCGAAGAATGTAGCGAGTGCACCGACCCAGTAATACTCGTTCTGTCGCGTTCTAAACCTCATTCGACCCTCATTGAAATGTCCACGGAACGCAGTGCTTCGGCAGGCACTTAGCTGTATCGATCAGGCTATGTCGGCAGGTCATTCTGCCAACCTGATAGTGCTATTTGTTTGAGCGCTTGAAGGGACGGGTAATGATTTCCGATACTGACGAGGTCCGCGTTCCTCTAGTCGAGGAACGGGTTCAGATCGAAAAGGTCGAGGTTGAGACCGATCGCGTCCGTGTCCGAACCATCGTCGACGAGCATTCCGAAACCGTCGAGCAGGTCCTGCAAACTGGCCGACTTGATGTCCGCCATATCCCGCTTGATCAGGAAGTAGCGGAGGCACCCGCGCCCCGGCAGGATGGCAACACCCTGATTGTGTCGATCGTGGAGGAGCGCCTCGTAAAGCGCCTGTTTCTCATCGAAGAAGTCCACATCACGCAGTCGTCGCATGCCGAGGCTGTCAGCGTCCCGGTGTCGCTGCGCCGCATGCGCGCAGTCGTCGAACAAGACGCTGCAGACCTATCACCAACAGGGAACGAATAATGGCAGATCCGAAGGACACCCGCGGCGCCCCGCCGCGCGAAATGCATATCGGCAAGAAGAAGGGCACCAACTGGCTCGCTTGGATTGCGCTGCTCGCCGGCATTCTAGTCTTGCTCTTCGCTCTCAGCCGCTGCGGTCGCGATGATGCATCTGCGGTCACGAAGGTGGCCTCAACCAACACAACCGATGTTGTTGCTACGACACCGAACGCTGGATCGGCAACGGCTCTGGCGGGCACGTCCGGTTTGGGCGGCTACCTTGCTGGTACCGAGGCGGCACCGCGAACCTTCCAATTCGAGAAACTGACCTTCGACACTGCCAAGAGCACGCTGCGCCCTGACGATGCCAAGGAAGTCGGCACGATCGCCGCGGTCCTAAAGCAGTACGGCGACACCCACGTACGCATTGCCGGCTACGCGGATGCCCGTGGATCCGATGCCGCCAATGCAGCACTGGGCAAGGCGCGGGCTGACGCTGTCAAAGCGGGCCTGGTCGCTCAGGGCATTGCCGCTGATCGCATCGAGACCGTCTCGGGCGGCGAAAGCGATCCTGTCGGCACGAACGCGACCGCTTCAGGCCAAGCTGAAAACCGTCGCACCGAGCTAGTCGTAACGTCGCGCTGATCTTTTACCGAACCTACCAGGAGAGACTATCATGACTCGTACCATCACCGCTCTGTTCGATCACCGTGCCGATGCCGAAGCTGCCAAGCAGCGCCTGCAGGCTGCCAATATCGATGCCGACCATATCCGCATCCAAGACAAGTCCAGCGCTGGCTACAACGAGAGCGGCCACTCCACGCAAGGAGAGCCGGGCCTGTGGGGTTCGATCAAGAACGCGTTCCTCCCCGACGAGGATCGCCATACGTACGAGGAAGGCGTTCGCCGCGGCGGTGTGCTTCTGACCGTCGACGTCGATGAAGACCATGTCGATGACGCGGTGCGTGTTCTCGAAGAGGCAGAGACGGTCGATATCGACGATCGCTCGCAGCAGTGGCGTTCGTCCGGCTGGGCAGGCTCGCCGGCAGTTGGTGCGATGAGCGCTGGATATGCCGATAAGGATCGTTCCGACACCGCTTCGGCGACCGCAACCGGC
>NZ_JPDP02000126.1:0-48270 GCF_000732685.2 Sphingomonas sp. STIS6.2 | reverse complement strand
CGATCATCTCGATCATCGCCGGCACCGCCTATCTGACGACGATCGGCCAGTATAATCAGGCGATCATCCTGGTGAAGGACAAGCCGCACTGGCAGACGGTCCTCACCTCGATCTACGCGGTCAGCAACATATCGCTGTTCCTCGTCGTCGTGCGCTATGGTCTCCAGGCGCTCGCGATCGGCTTCACCGTCCGCGCCGTCCTGCTTTACCCGCTCTCGGTCGGCGCGGCCCTCCACCTGCTGAGGATAAAACCGATGGCCTATGCCGCCCGCATAGCACCCTCGCTTGCCGCATCCGCGGTGATGGTCGGGGCGCTGCTTCTGCTGCACCGGACGATCGACGTCCCCTCCCCGCTGCTCGCGCTGGTCATCCACGTCGCGGTCGGCGCGGTCGTCTATGCCGCCGCGCTGTTCGTGATCGGCCGCCGCGACATGCTCGCGCTCATCCGCTTCGCGCGGACGGCGGTGGCCCGTGGCTGATCCGCTGCGCATCCTCGCCTGGCCCGCCGGTGATCCGAGCGACCTCAACCCCTATGTCCGCCGCATGTACGGCGCGTTCCGCGCGCCCGCGGCCTCGGTCACCGCGTTCCGTCCGCTGATGCGGCGCATCCCCGCCGCGGACATCTTCCATATCCACTGGCCCGAGGGGATCTTCGAAGGCTCGGGCAGCAACAACCCGGCGATCGTCGCAGCCAAGGCCGCGCGCGTGCTGAACGCGGCGCGGGGGATCCGTCGATCGGGCGGCAAGCTCGTAGTCACCGCGCACAATGTCGCGCCGCACCGCGACCTGACCGGCTGGCGGCACCGGGTCTGGCACGCCTATCAAGCACGGCTTCTCGGCCAGATCGATCACCTGATCGGCCTGTCCGCCGCCTCGCTCGAGCGCTATCGCGCCGCGCATCCGGCGATCGCCGCGGTCGCGGGGACGATCATTCCTCACCCGCATTATCGTGAGGACTATCCGGCGATCCCTCGTGCCGAAGCGCGCGCGGCCTGGGCGATTCCCGACGGTATCTGGGTGCTCGGCATGATCGGGTCGCTCCGCCCCAGCAAGAACCTCGTCGAGGCCGCCGAGGCGTTCCTCGCGATCCGCCGGCCCGATGAGATGCTGCTGATCGCCGGCGATGCGGGCAATGACGACATCGCCGCGCAGTTGGCCGGCGTCGCGGCGCGATCCGACGGGACGATCCGTATCGTGACGGGTCCGCTCGACGACACGCGCTTCGCCTCGGCGATCGCCGCCTGCGACGCCTGTATGATGAACCAGATTTCGACGCTCAATTCGGGCACCGCGCTTGTCACGCTGTCGCTCGACCGCCCGCTGCTGGCCCCGGCGGTCGGCACGCTGCCCAGCCTGGCGGCGGAGATCGCCGGCGGCTGGGTCACGCTGTTCGATCCTCCGCTCGCGCCGCCGGCGCTGCGCGCGAACATCGACACGCTTCGCACCAGCCCACCGCGCGGCCGCCCCGATCTGGAGCCGCTCGACCCGATGCGGCTGTCCGAGGCGATGCTCGCGCGGTTCGGGGATCTGGCGTCGGGCTGACCTTGGGCGCGAGGCCTTTCGCACAGTCGATCTTTGCCGCCTTGCACAGCACCGCCTGACGCTCGCTGATTCCCGATTGCAGCTACTCGGTCGCGAGCGAGCCAGGCCTCGACGTCGCGCCCGTTCTCGGTCTGGCGCAGCGCCGCGGTCGTCGTCAGGGCAGTCCCACCGCGAGAGCGGGGGCAAGATACTGCATTTGCCCGAGACGATGAGAAAATCTAGAAGGACCGGGCATAGGGATCGCCTCTGACGGAATGTGGCGCCGGCCGGGTTCCGGGCGGCTTGGGAAGTATATCATGGAAACAATTTACGATTGGCTGAGCGTCGCGGTATTTGCGGGCCTGGCGCTGCTCTATCTGCAACGCTCGATGGAGGATGAGCCGGTCGATACGGTGTGGCATTATCTGCCGCCCGCGATCGCCTGTGCGCTGAGCAACTGGCTCGGCAACGAAGGCTATGCGATCCCCGCCGTGCTCGTGCTTGCGGCCAGTGTCGGCTATATCATCTACGTGCTGCGCCCATCCCTGCCCGGGCGCTGATCCGGCCGGCCGGACGCGCCGGCCCCGGCAGCAGCGGTCGATCATGGTAGAACAGGATCTCCATTACCCTAAACCCGCCGCTAACCAGGTTTGAAGAGACCTCCTTTGCATCGGCCGAGTGAAGGATCGGGTGCCAACGGAGAATTTCCAATGCCCCTGATCCACGACGCGCATCGCGCCGTCGCGTCCGCCGCGACGGCCCCGGCCGCTCGCCCGCATGCCCTGAACCGTGTCCTGACGGACTCTCTTTATGATGGTGGCCGACCCGCGCGCGCCGGCGCTGCCCTGCGCGGCATGGTCGGCATCGCAGCGCTGGCGATGCTCGCCGCCTGCGGATCCGCGGTCGAAGCGCCCGAGCAGGCGGGGATCGTCGTCGTCAGATCGGGGGCCGGACCGAGCGAGTCCGCTCTTGCGGTTGCAGCAGCGGCATCGCCTGCAGCGGCGACCGGCGCCGACGCGGGCACACCGGCCACCAGCGATACCGACGATGCGGTCATCCCTCCCGACACGATGCGGGACCCGGATCATATGCAATATGCCAGCCTGGTCGAATAACCGGACTGGCCCTTGGCTTGATTAGACAGGCGGCGCACCGATCGGCGCGCCGCCTGTCCCGGTCGATCAGCGGCCGACCGCGTGATAGGTCAGCCCGGCCTTCTCGACCATGTCGCGCGGATAGATGTTGCGCAGGTCGACAAGCACCGGCGATGCCAGCAACGACTTGACGCGCTTGAAGTCGAGCGCGCGGAAGATGTCCCATTCGGTCACGATGACAAGCGCCTCGGCGCCCTCCATCGTCTCATAGGGACCGGTGCAATAGGTCACATCCTTGATGACCGCCTTCGCCTGCTCATGACCCTCGGGATCATAGACGTTGATCGTCGCGCCGGCATCCTGCAGCGTCTGGATCAGCGCGATCGCCGGGCTGTCGCGCATGTCGTCGGTGTTCGGCTTGAACGTCAGGCCGAGCACCGCGATCGTCTTGCCGCGAACGTCGCCACCGACGGCGGCGATGACCTTGCGGCCCATTGCGCGCTTGCGATTGTCGTTCACCGCTACGACCGCCTCGACGATGCGCTGCGGCGCGTCGTGATCCTGCGCGGTCTTGAGCAGCGCGAGCGTGTCCTTGGGGAAGCACGAACCGCCATAGCCGGGGCCGGCATGCAGGAACTTGGAGCCGATACGGTTGTCGAGGCCGATGCCGCGCGCAACGTCCTGCACGTCCGCGCCGACCTTCTCGCACAGATCGGCGATCTCGTTGATGAAGGTGATCTTGGTCGCAAGGAACGCGTTGCCGGCATATTTCGTCAGCTCGGCGGCACGGCGGCTCATCTCGACGAGCGGCGAACGACCGAGGGCGAGCGGACGGTAGATCTCGCGCATGACCGCAAGACCCTTCTCGTCGTCGCTGCCGATCACGACGCGGTCGGGACGCTTGAAATCGTCGATCGCGGCGCCTTCGCGCAGGAATTCGGGGTTCGACACGACCGCGAAATCGGCATCCGGATTGACCCGGCGGATGATCCGCTCGACCTCGTCGCCAGTGCCGACCGGGACCGTTGACTTGTCGACGATCGCGGTGAAGCCGTCGATCGCACCGGCAATTTCCTCGGCGGCGGCATAGACATAGGACAGGTCGGCATGACCGTCACCGCGCCGCGACGGCGTGCCGACGGCGATGAAGACCGCGTCGACGCCCTTCACGCTCGCGGCAAGATCGGTACCGAAGCGCAACCGCCCGGCCTCGACGCCGCGCGCCACCAGTGCATCGAGACCGGGCTCGTAGATCGGCATGATGCCGTTTTCGAGCGCCGCGATCTTGCCGGCATCCTTGTCGATGCAGATCACGTCATGTCCGAAATCGGCGAAACATGCGCCCGACACCAAACCAACGTAACCCGATCCCACCATCGCTATGCGCATTATAATCCCTCAGACGATGTTGGTCCCTACGATCGTCGTACGGACATTGATATTCGGCGGAACTCCTAGAAGATGAACCGCCGGCCATCAATAAGGTGGTTCACCTGATGCGGCGGGCCGGTACGCTGCTCCAGCGATCCGTGCCGATACCGATCAAACGCCGATATCCGAGAGGGTTGGCGGGCCGGCCCGCGCCCGCGGGCGACGCGCCGGCCCCGCCGATTTAGTCCGCGACGATGCGGGCGTCAGGGTAGTTTTCGGGACGAAGCACGCGGTCGGCGACCTCTGTCCAGGTCGAGAAATGCCGCGCGGGCACCTGCCCCGCCAGCGCCAGCGCCTTTTCGGTCGCCGCGATCATCGACGCCGGATCGTTCGACACATAGCCCGCGCGGAACGGGTTCGTCCCGACCGCGAAATCGGGGCAGACCGCGGGGATCTGCAGATATTCATATTGTCCCAATTTCAGACTCGACTCGGCAAGATACTCGACCCCCGGCGCCAGCCGGTAGGGGGCGATGCCAATGCTCGCATGCTTGATATAGGGCAGCGTGGCGCGGAACGGCATTTCCTTGTGGACGAACACGTTGTCGGGCCCCTTGAAGCTCTTCCCGCAGCCGATCACGTGGAAATGCACATCGGGAAACTGCGGCGCGACCGCATGGAAGAAGCTTTCGTCGAACAGCATCGACCCGACCGCGACGGCATTGCGCTGCGCGGTATAGGGCGACGGCCCGACGGTCTCGAAGTCGGCGGGATCGATCCCGAATTCGGCACGGTACAGGCGATCCTTCGCCCACAGGAAATCCGACACCATCTTGGTCGACCGCAGGCAGACATGGTCGATATGCCGCGCGTTCTTCACCAGATGGCGGCGGACATAGGGATGCGCGCCGACGGTATCGAGCCGGTCGGTGGCGTAATAGATGATCTTGGCGGTCGGGTTGAGCCGCTTGATCCGGTCGATGAAGATCGCTGCGACGCTCGATTCGATGACGATAAAGTCCGCCGCCTGGAACGCGCCGTCGATATCGGCATTGGGCAGCCTGGCGAACAGCGGAAACAGCTTCGCCATCACCGCATCGGCGACCGCGTTGTTGGTCGCAAAGGGATGCAGCGGCGTCCGCCACAGATAGCAATTGACGCCGTCCACCTTGTGCCAGGCATTGGCCTGGTCCCACAGGAACAGGCGCGAATCGCCCTTCTTCTTCGAGATCAGGCTGAACCGCGTCGAGATGAACGACACGTCGCAGCCATCCTGCGCCAGCGCATGCGCGACCTGGTGGATGCTGGCGCGCTTGGGCGTCCGGTAATCCTGAAATGCCGACAGGATGACGACACGGGAACGCTTTGGCTGCGCCGGCGCTGGCTTATCGGACATGCATGACACTCCATCGACTTTGGGCTGGACGGTTGGCCGTAATCAGACAAAGGGGCTGGCAATCTGGATCACGTTGGGAAGCCGATGCACGTTCTTCACGTCGTTCGTCAATTTTATCCGGCCATTGGCGGGCTGGAAGACGCCGTCAGCAATCTCGCGGTCGCGCTCAAGCGGGACTGCGGAATCACGACGTCGGTGGTCACGCTCGACCGGCAGTTTTCGCGTCTCGACGCGACGCTGCCGCCGCGCGACACCTATCAGGGCGTGCCCGTGCAGCGGATCCCGTTCCGCGGCTCGACGCGCTATCCGCTCGCACCCACCGTACTGCAGCATCTCGGCCAAGCGGACATCGTCCATGTCCATGCGATCGATTCGTTCTTCGACGGCATGGCGCTCACCCGCCCGCTCCACCGCCGGCCGATGGTCGCCTCGACGCATGGCGGTTTCTTCCACACGGATTTCGCCAGCCGGCTGAAGCTCGCCTATTTCGCCAGCGTCACGCGCGCGTCGTCGCTCGCCTATGACCGGATCATCGCCTCGAGCGAAAGCGACGCCGCCCGGTTCAACGAGATCGCCGCGAGCAAGACGGTGACGATCGAGAATGGCGTCAATATCGGCAAGTGGCAGGGTGCAGGGTCGCCGCAGCCGACGCGGACGATGATCTATATCGGCCGCTTTTCCTCGAACAAGAACATCACCGGCCTGATCGACCTCGTCGCTGCGCTCGGCCGGCTTCACGGCGACTGGCGGCTGATCATCGCGGGCGGCCCGGCCGACGTCACGCCTGCGCAGATCGAGGAGCATATGCGCCGGACCGGTACCGAACGAGCGGTCACGCTCGTGCCCTCGCCCAGCGACGAGGGTATCAAGGCGTTGATCGGCGAGGCCAGCTATATCGGCTCGGCGTCACGCTACGAAGGCTTCGGGCTGAGCGTGGTCGAAGGCCTGTCCGCAGGCCTGACCCCGATCGTCAGCGACATCCCGCCCTTCCGCCGGCTGGTCCGCTCGTCCGGCAGCGGCATCCTCTTCGACATTGACGATGTCGAGGCTGGTGCGGGCCGGATCGAAGCCGCGCACCGCGATTCAAGCGCCGCCTATGAGTCGAACCGTGCGAATAACATCGCCGCGAGTCTGGCCTATGACTGGCGTAGCGTCGCGCGGCAGTTCGCCGATGTGTATCAAGATGTCCTGCGGAAACGCGGCGCGCGGGGCTGACAACGCCGGGGTGCCGCGCCCCGTATTCCGGGGCGATTCGGCAAGGAGAAGCGTATCGTCGCTCGGGATCGATCACGATGCCCGCATCGCCCAAGCCGAGTTTACCGCGAGCGTACAGGCCCTGTTGCTTCAAGCGGGTCGGGCGAACGCTCAAGCCTGAGGATCACCGCAGCCCTACGGCGAAGGCGCATCGCCATATCCCGGGCGCCCAAACACTTTGGCGATCCGACGGCCGGGATCGTCAGACACAGGCGGACGCGAAATAGCGACCGCCCATGTGCTTGAAATCAGGCCAGGAAAAACGCCATCAGGACGATCAATGCCCAGAGCGCAACGCTGACCGCGAGGCCAGTGATAAGACCGAGCACGGCCGAGGGGATTTCGGGATAGGATGGGGCCTGGATAGCCGGGCCGGGAAGCGCAGTCATGAACACTCTCCTCAGCGGTCGTTTCAACCGTCTTGTCTCAACATGGGACAGGGGTCATAAATAATCAATACTAATATCTAGACTAGCGCAAAATTAGCTAAGATCCTGAAAATCTTGTGCGTTCAGCGGGTCGGCAAGGCCGGCAAACGCCCCCGGAGCAGGCCTGCACCTCGCAGACCACTACACCGGCGTCAGCGTCGGTTCAGAACGATGCAAGTCCGCGCAGGAGCAGCGTCGCCAGGGCCCAGCATGCGCAGCTCGCCACGACCAGCAGGATAAGCCGCACCGGCGCTGCAAAGCGCTGCGGCGGCGCCAGTGCCGCACCCGCGGCGGGCATGGACACCACCGCGCTGTCGGGGATCAACGACAGGACCGCAGACTCGCAGATCGTGTGCGTGAAGGCCGACTGGATCTGGTCGTTCGTCAGCAGGGGCTGGAATGCGCAGCCATGCGCTTCGCCGTCGCGCCATGCGATCCGCGCGGTCGCCTGCCCCGCACCGGCCAGGCCGACGCGGATATGGGCACCGACCGGCAGGACGCTGGCGCTGGAAAAACGGAAACCGCCTTCGGACAGGTCCTCGACACGGACGTCGATCGCCCGTGCATCGGCCGCACGGACCGTGCTCGCGCGCGCTATTGCCGCACGACTCGGCTTTCGCCGGCGCTCGGCCACCGGCTCGATCACCGTCATCTCCGCACGCACGCTAGATGATCCAGGCAAGGACACCAGCGAGCGCCGCGGCGAAGACCGCCACGCCGGCGATGGTCGAACCGGCCCGGATCGCGCGTTCACCCAGCGAGGCGGGCTCGACCGGAAGGAGCCAGTTCTCGTAGTCGATCCGGTCGCCGGCCAACGGGTTGGCGGCACGCGGGTCGACGACCTGAAGCTCGGCCGCGAGCGGGTCTGCGACGGAACGCGCCCCGTCGAACGAATCCGTCGTAGCGCCGGAAAGCGGATCGCCGCCACGAAACGCCGCATGTGGCGATACGGGGTCAGCCAGGTTAGCAAGAGGTGCGTGAAGGGGCATGACGACACCATGCCATACTGGTGGTTAAGAAAGCGTATGTTAAATTGCTGTCGCGGCATTTTTTGTACGTGTTTTACGGTGTACTAGAACGCGTTGCGGTGCACAACGACCCGTACCGTAGACACGAGAATGCCAAAGTCGCGCCATACGGACCAGCCCAGGATATACTCCAGATCGGCCTGAAGGCGCTGCGTCAGATCGTCGCGGCGATGCGTCGCACCCCGGAATCCGCGCACCTGCGCGAGACCGGTGATCCCCGGCTTGAGCGCGTGACGGTGCCAATAGCGTTCATCGACCTCCCAGAACAGCTGCTGTCCCGCCAGCGACCCAAGTGCATGCGGTCGCGGCCCGACGATGCTCATCGATCCGAGCAGCACGTTCAGCAGCTGGGGCAGCTCGTCGACGCTGGTCGCGCGGATCACGCGACCGACGCGCGTGATCCGGTCGTCGGTGCGCGACGCCGAAACGCTGCCGCTGGCGTCCGACTGCTCGACCCGCATCGACCGGAACTTGAACACCTTGAACAGCGCGTTGCCGCGGCCGACGCGATCCTGCCGGAAGAAGACCGGTCCGCGGCTGTCGATCTTGATCGCCGCGGCGGTGATCAGCAGCAGCGGCAGCACGACGATCAGCGCGGGCACCGCGAAGGCCAGGTCGAACGTCCGCTTGATCATCCGGTTACGCGTGCTCAGCGGTCCGACCGCCACGACCAGCGTCGACCGCCCGACGAAAGTGTCGAGCCCGATCGCGCCGACCTGGTCGATTTCGTTCGAAATAATCTCGCCGCGAATGCCCGCGCCCTTCAGCAGCATCGCCCATTCGCGCTCCTTGTCGGGCCGGCAGGCGATCACGACGCGGTCGACACCGCGCAATTGGCGCGCGAGTCGATCGAGCATCATCGGATCCTGCATGTTCGGGCGAAGGTTCGCGGCCCGCGTCTCGACGACTTTGCAATGTGCAGGCACCGCGAATTCGACGTCGTCCAAGATCACCAGATCGGTGGTCACGTTGCCGCCAATCGTCAGGCGGACAAACCGATCGATGACCAATCGAAAGACTGCGAGAAGCACGAAGCTGCCGAGCATTCCGATGCTGATGACGCCACGGGATTCCGCCTGCACCGCCCGGAAATAGTAGGAGATGAACAAAAAGCTTGAAAAGGCTAGTAAAAGCGCTGTCGCCGAGCGCATGATGCCGGCCCGGGCCTTGCGCAGCACGTCGATCGAGTAGGCGCCATTATTGAACGCCGTCAGCACATATATCGGCGCCGTGACGATGACGACGTTCATATGCGACGTAACAGCAAAACGGCCATATTTTGCAAATATACCGAGCTCGAATGCAGCAACCACCGCGAGCAGATCAGCAAACACCAACAGGATATAAAGCGCGATGCGCAGTTGGTGACGATGCGAGGTCGAGCCAAAACGATCGAACACTGCACCGCGCGTGCCGGTAACTTTAGTATTTTCCACAGTGCCAGCTCCCTGCCCGCCACAATCTCGACTTATGCTCAGCAGGGCCAAGGCTCTGCCATAGGCGGTTTGAAGAAACCAGAGCCGAGATGCGCGGCTCACCCCATCGGAGCGCCACCCGGTCGGCACGCACCGCGCCGCGTGCGCAATGCCGCCCGCCGCAGCTATGCCACCGCCACCACCTTGCCGTCGCCGCAGCACCCCCAGCATGCGCGCAGCAGCGTCCAGCAGCCCGGTGCGGCTATTCCGGCAATGGACTGAAACCGGTACGACCGGACTCTCCCCTTGGCGCAACATATCCCTCTATAGCGGACAACCGGCGCCGGCGGGCCGTCCCATCCCGGAACATGCCCCCCATCATAAGAAAAACCGCGCCGCTGCCGCCCGCGATCAGCCGCCACCCGTCGCAGCGACACGCCCCCGAACGCGGAACCGATCGCCGCGCAAGGATTGATCGCGCGCTCTTTCGCGCTAGGGGGCGTCGGAATGAAACAGACGCGCGCGATCCCGCGTTGTACAATCCAGTACATAAAAAGGTTCGAGACAAGCATGCCAGAGGCTTTTCGTGCGGCGCGCGACGCGCTCGCCTTTCTCGAGGCACATCGTCTCGCACCGGTTGCTGAAAATTATACCTTCGCGCTTGCCGTGGTCGCCGATCCCGGATCGGACCTGGCGCGCGCCGTGGCGGCCGAGACGGATGGCGGCCTGAGGCTGACCGCACGCGCGCTCGAAACGCTCAGCGAACGCCATCTTGCGATCAAGCGCGACACGACCGCCGAACGCGACAGCGCGGTCACCGCACGCGCGAACCAGCTCGGCGCGCTGACCACCGATGCGCAGACGCTGACGCGGTCGCTTAGCCACGACGTCAGCGCGATGGCGAGCGAGGCGGAGAACTGGCCCGATGCGACACTGCTCGTGACGCGACTGGCCGATGCCGAACGCGAGCTGGCCGAGCTGCGCCGCGACGTCGCCCGGCTCCAGTCCGACCTCGGCTCGCTCGGTACGGCGCGGCACGATCCGATGCGCGACGCAGCCACCGGCGCGCTGACGTCCGAGGGCGCGCGGCCGATCTTCGCACAACTCGCCGAACAGGCGCGAAGCTATGTCCTCATGATCTTCAGCGTCGCCGATCTGGCCGGGGTCAATCAGCGCTTCGGCCACGCCGTCGGCGACAATGTGCTGAGCGCCTTTGTCGCGAACCTGCGACGGGTGTTTCCCGACGAGGAGATCATTCGCTGGACCGGCAATGAATTCGTCGTGGTCGTGACCGACGTCGCCCTGACGGCGGCCCGCGATCTCGCCGACGAAGCCATCGCCGCCTTCGAAACCCGCCGCCTCAAGCTGCGCGGCAGCGGCGCATGGATCGGCCCGGTCCGCGCGCTCGCGGGACTGGTCGTCGGCCAGGGCGACGACCAGGACGCCGCCCTGAGCCAGGCCCGCGCCGATCTGTACCGTGCCACCGTCGAGGGTTTCGCCCCTGTGGACGGCTGAGCGGGTCGGATTCGACGGTTCGCTTGCTCCGGCCGCGATCATGGATTCGATAAGTATCTGCATTATGGCGTTTCTATCCCGCGATCCACGCGTTCCAGCGCGATGAGCATCTCGCACCATGGCCGCTACGCCTATCGCCCGATCGTCGACCGCCCGGACTATGACTGGCCCGACGGCCGCCGCCTCGCCATCTATTTCGGGGTGAATTACGAGGTGTTCGATTTCGGCGGCGGGCTGGGTCCGGAACTGGCCCCCGCGCAGACCGACCCGGACGTGATGAACTATGCCTGGCGCGATTATGGCAACCGGGTCGGGGCGTGGCGATTGTTCGATCTGTTCGATCGGCTGGGCCTGCGCACCACCGCGCTGCTCAACGCCGACGTCCTCGATCGCTGCCCCGGACTGGCCGAGGCATGCCGCGACCGCGGCGACGAGATCGCGGCGCATGGCGGCACCAACGCGACCGCGCAAGGATCCCTTGCGCACCCGCGCGAGACCCAGATGATCGCCGACGTGACCGAGCGGCTGGCGACACTCGGCGTACGTCCCACCGGCTGGCTGGGGCCGTGGATATCGGAGAGCGACATCACGCCGGACCTGCTCGCCGAAAATGGCTATCGCTATGTCCTCGACTGGGCGCATGACGACCAGCCGACCCGGCTCGCCACCCCTCATGGCGGACTGCTCTCCATCCCCTATTCCCAGGAAATCAACGACCTGCCCGCGATCATCGCGCGCAAGCAGGAGGCGGTGACGTTCGCCGCCATGATCCGCGACGGCGTCGAACAGCTGCTGTCCGAATGCGACCGGCGTCCACTCGTCCTCGGCATCGCGCTCCATCCCTATATCATGGGACAGGCACACCGCGTCCCCGCACTGGCCCGCGTGTTGACTGACCTCCGCGCGGCGAACGATCCACGCATCTGGTGGACCACCGCCGGCGACATCGCCACGCATGTCGAGGCGAACGGGCTGGCCGCCTGACCCCGCACTCACTCAGGCTTCACGACCGCCGCGCCACAGGCTCTCCTTCAACGGGCCGATCAGATAGTCGAGCGCAGACCGTTTCCGGAGGGGCACGAGGATCTCGGCGGGCATGCCCGGCGTCAGTGCGCCGGGCCCCTTCAGCGCGACGAGCGTCCGATAGCTTTCCGGCAGCAACGACGCCTCCGCCCGGAAGAAGCGGTTGCCGGTCCGCTCCTCGGTGAAGCTGTCCGCCGACACCGTGTCGATCCGGGCGTCGAGCGCGGGCATCGCGCGGTCGTGAAAGCCGGTGAAGCGGACCTGTGTCGTCTGGCCGGGGCGCATGTCGTCGGCATCGTCGGGCGAAACCTGCACCTCGATGACCAGCGCCCTGCGATCGGGGACGATCTCCATGAGCGTCTGCCCCGGCGAGACCACGCCGCCGATGGTGTAGATCGTCGGGCCGACGATCGTGCCGGCCACCGGCGCGCGCACCATCGAGCGGGCGAGCTGTTCGCGCGCCGCGAGCAATTTGGGCTGCAGCTCGTTCATCCGCACCAGCAGATCGCGCAGGCTCCCCTCCACCTCCTCGATCTGGCGACGATCAACGCCCGCGGCCGAGAGTTCGGCTTCCCCGATCGCATCGCGCGTCTGGAGGATCTGCGCGCCCAGTGCGCCATGCTCGCCGTCGAGCGCGGCCTGCGTACGCTCGAGCGCGCGGATCCGGTTGATCGAGGCAAAGCCCTTGGCGGCGATGACCCTCATCCCCGTCAGCTCGTCGTCGAGCAGCGCGCGTTGCCGGCGGTTCGCCGCGATCTGTTCGCCGAACCCGCCAATCTGTTCGGCATTGGCGTGGGCACGCCGCATCCACACCGCCTTCTCGGTCTGCGCGGTCCGCAGCCGCGCCGCCAGCAGCAACCGCTGCCCGCGCAGGGCATCCTCCGCCAGCACCCGGTCCGCCGCCGGCAGCGCGCGGAATTCGACCGGCTCGGCCATCACCGCGCGCCGGTCGCGTTCGGCGAGCAGGCGTTCGCGCTGCGCAAACAGCATCATCAGCTCGGCGGTCATCCCGCGTTCGAGCGCGTGCAGGTCCGCCGATGCGATTTCGAGCAGCACCTGCCCGCGCGCGACCTTCTGGCCTTCGACGGCGCGCAATGCCGTGACGATGCCGCCGTCGCGATTCTGCACCGCCTGCCGCTTGCCCGACACGATCACCGCGCCGCGGGCATAGACGCCGGCGTCGAGCGGCATCATCGACGCGCCCCCCAGCAGCCCGATGAAGAACAGCGCCGCGACGCGCAGGCCGCGCCGGATCTCCACCCGCGCCGAATCGTCGATCATGCTCATGACACCGCCCCCTTCAGTCCGACGACATTGCCGCGGCTTCCACCGGCGCGGCGCGCCAGCTCGGCCAGAACCTCCTCAGCCGGACCTTCGCAGTCGACCGACCCGGCGTTGAGGACGAGCAGCCGATCCGCGGCGGCCAGCACGCTGGTGCGATGCGCCGCGATCACGATCGTCGCGCCGCGCTGGCGACTGGTCTCCAGCGCGCGCATCAGCGCCGCCTCGCCCTCCGCGTCCAGCGCGGCATTGGGTTCGTCGAGCAGAAGGATCGGTGGGTCGTCGAACATCGCCCGCGCCAGCGCGATCCGCTGCCGCTGCCCCGCCGACAGCGCCAGGCCGCCGCGCCCGATCGGACAGTCATAGCCGCCGGGCAGCGACAGGATCAGCGCATGGCACCCCGCGACCTTGGCCGCGTCGATCACCCGCCGGTCGAACGAGACCGGGTCCACCGCGTTCGGATCGGCGAACCGGGCGATGTTCTGCGCCACCGTGCCCGTCAGGAAGCCGGGCTCCTGCGGCACATAACCGCGGTACCGCGCGAGCCGCTGCGCATCCCAGAGGATCGAGTCCGCGCCATCGAGCAGCACCTGTCCGGCCTCGGGCGCGATCCCACCGGCGAGGATGCGGATCAGCGTCGTCTTGCCCGCCCCCGATGCCCCGACGATGCCCAGCATCTGCCCCGCCTGCAGGTCGAAGCTCACCCCTTTCAGCAGCATCGCCGCGCCATCGGCGCTGCGCGTGGTGACCTTGCGCGCGGTGATCCGGCCGAGCGGCGCCGGCAGGACGGTCGCGGGCGCCGCCGCCGCGTCCGTGTCGAACAGCTGCTTCAGCGATTTCAGCGCCTCGTTCGCGCTCTGCAGGTTCGACCAACCGCCGATCAGCAACTCGACCGGTTGCAGCGCGCGGCTGAGCAGCACCGAGGCGGCGATGATCGATCCGACCGAGATCTGCCGCTCGACCGCGAGGACCGCGGCGAGCCCGAGCGCCAGCGACTGGAGGAACAGCCGCATGAACTTGGCGATCGCGGCATAGCGCGCGGTCGCCATCTGCGCCGCAGCCAGCGCCGCCTGCCCGTCGCCGCGTTCGACGATCTGCCGGTCGACCATCGCCCGGCCCATGCCCAGCGCGCGGACGAGCTCGGCCTGCTGGGCGATATCCTCCTGGACGATCGCCGACCGGGCATTGGCGGTGTGCGCGACGGTCATCAGCCCGCGCGTCCCCCGCTCGGACATCCATGTCAGCACCGCGAGGCACGCGCCCGCGGCGATGATGAACAGCCCCAGCAGCGGATGGATCAGCACCGCGGCCAGGACATAGATCGGCGTCCAGGGCGCATCGAAGATCCCGACCAGCGTCGGCGCGGTGATCACCTGCCGCAGCGTGTCGAACTCGCGCATCGCCTGTGCGGTCGTCGGGTCGCGCTGCCGGGTGTGGCCGCGCTCGATCAGCCGCGCCAGGATCGCCCGGGACACGCGCTGGTCGAGCCGCAGCGACACCTTGACCATCAGCCGCGACCGCAGGGACTCCAGCACCCCGATCGTGGCGATCGCCGCCCCCAGCACCAGCGTCAGGATCACCAAGGTGACGACGCCCCCGGTCGGCACCACCCGGTCATAGACCTGCATCATGTACAGCGTCGGCGCGAGGTACAGGATGTTGACCAGCGCGCTGAACAGCAGAGCGGCCACCACATGCGACCGGCAGTGCCTGACCGCGTCACGTACCGGCAGTGGCAGCCGGTCCTCGAACATCTGCATCATCGATCAGAACCCGAAATCGCTGTGGTCGATCGTCGTCGCGTTCACCCCGGTGAGCGTGATCGTCTGCGTGCCGATCGTGATCACCGTGTTGACGCCGACCTGCGAGATCAGCACCTGCGCCCCGAAATTGGCGGCGGTGATGCCGCAACCCGAAACATCGAGCAGGTCCTGTCCCCCGGCCGCATCGAAGTCGAAATCGACCACCGTGTCATTGCCCTGCCCGGTCACGAACACGAACACGTCGTCGCCCGTGCCCCCAGTCAGCCGGTCGCTGCCCGTGCCGCCGACGAGCCGGTCCTGACCCGCGCCGCCCAGCAGCTGGTCATTGCCCCCCAGCCCCTGCAACAGGTCGTCGCCGTCGAACCCGGACAGGATATTGCCCGCGCTATTGCCCGTCAGTGCGTTCGCGCCGGCATTGCCGTTGCCGTGCACCCCGGAAGTGCCCGTCAGCGTCAGGTTTTCGAGCCCGTCGGCCAGCGTGAAGGTGATGCTGCTGGTGACGAGATCGACGCCGTCCCCGTCGGTCTCGTCGACGCTGTCGCCCAGAGTGTCGACGATGTAGATATCGTCGCCCAGGCCACCCGCCATCACGTCCGCGCCGGTGCCGCCGTCGAGCGTGTCGGCGCCGCCACCGCCGAACAGCTGATCATTACCGGCCATCCCTCGCAGGGTGTCGGCCCCCTCCATGCCCGACAGGATGTTGACGCCGGCATTGCCCGTCAGGATGTTGGCGTCCGCGCTGCCCGTCGCATCGATCGCCGCCACCCCGCTCAGCGTCAGACGCTCGACCCCCGCCCCCAGCGTGAAGGACACGCTGCTCGTGACCGTATCGAGGCCGTCGCCGCCGGTCTCGTCGACGACGTCGCCGATATCGTCGACGATATAGCTGTCATTGCCGCGCCCGCCGGACATCACGTCCTGGCCCGTGCCGCCGTCGAGCGTATCCGTGCCCGCGCCGCCGAACAGCTGGTCGTTGCCGGCAAAGCCCGACAGCGCGTTGGCGCCATCATTGCCGGTGATGACGTTATCGGCGGCATTACCCCGCCCCGCGATTCCCCCCGTCCCGGTCAGGGTGAGGCGTTCGACGCCGGCGCCGAGCGTGTAGGTGATGCTGCTGGTGACGGTGTCGATACCGTCGCTGCCGGTCTCGTCGACGATGTCGCCGGTCGTGTCGACGCTATAGAGATCGTCGCCGTTGCCGCCCGTCATGGTGTCCGAGCCGGTGCCGCCGTTCAGGATGTCCGCCCCCGCACCGCCGTTCAGCCGGTCGTTGCCCGACAGCCCGATCAGCGTGTCGTCGCCGTCGAGACCCGTCAGCGTGTTCGCCGCACCATTGCCCGTCAGGATGTTGGCAGCGGCGTTGCCCGTGGCGCTCGGCGAACCGCTCCCCGTCAGCGTCAGATTCTCGACACCGGCGGCGAGCGTGAAGGTCACGCTGCTCTTGACCAGGTCGACGCCGTCGCCATCACTCTCGTCCACGACGTCGCCGACACTGTCGACCGTATAGATGTCGTCACCCGTGCCGCCGGACAGGCTGTCCGCACCGGTACCACCATCGAGGTCGTCCGCCCCGCCCCCGCCGAACAGCTGGTCGTTCCCCGCAAGCCCGCGCAGAGTGTCCGCGCCGTCGAGCCCGGACAGCCGGTTTACCCCGGCATTGCCCGTCAGGACATTGGCATCGGCATTGCCCGTCGCGTTGATCGCCGCACTGCCCGTCAGCGTGGCCGTTCAGAACATCGGTATTGATGACGGCGAGCTTGGTGCAGTGCGCCCTCAGGAGATGCGCCTGGACGCTGCTCCAGTTCGATGTCGTCAGAACCGTATCGGCTAGATGCTGCTGGCTGAGAATGCTCGATATGGCGTAGCGGAATATTTCGGCATTGCTTGCGACAATAGCGTTGGATCTATCCAATTCATCATTGCGAATGATCTGCTCATTCATGACGCCCCTCCATTGGATGTTTTTGTAATATTACGCGATAATCTTACCAAAGCTGCCTAGACCATTGGCCGAGGCTGCGACCACGCCGGGTCTTAGGCAAGTCCGTACGGATACGGACCCCAGACAGTCTGTTCAGGCTTGGCACACCATGACCGCCACACCGGCTTTGCTTCAATTTGAGACGGTTGCACTGCACGAAGACCCCGGCCGGTGTCTGGAAACCCCTATGCGGAAAGCGTAGCATTTTGGTTCTTTCCGGCGGATTCGAATTTGGAGCGATCGTGCAGCGGCTATGGGCCATCGTCGACCAGCAGGAGACCGCGTCCGACTGGCGCTGGAACCTGCTGCAGGGCGTCGGTTTCGGCAGCGCCGCGCTGGTTGCCACGGCGCTCGGCCGCCACCTGTTCGGAATCGACCTGCCCTTCACCTTCGCGCTGGCGGCGATCGCGATCGGCGCTGTCCTCGGGGGTGCGCTGACCGCGTGCGTGGGCGCCGCGACGACGATTCCCACCGCACTGGTGTTCAGCGCGCACCATCCGCTCGTGACGCCGCTGAACACGCTGGTCGTGACCGGTTTTGCGATCATTCTCGCGCTGTTCGGCGGTCGCATGACCCTGCTGCGCCAGCGCGCCGGCCTCGCGCAGGGCCGGTCGCACCAGCGCGAACTCTGTCTCCACTCGATCTTCAACACCACCCCCGCGGCGATGCTCATCGTCGACGCGGGGGGCGACGTGCTCGCGATCAACCGGAGCGCGCGCGGCATCCTGGGGATTGCCGACCCCGATACCGGACGCCTGCGGCTCGCGGACCTGCTCCCCGGCCTGCCCGACCTGTCCGGCGACACCCCGACCGCGCACGAGCTGTGCCGCGCCGATGGCACGCGTCTCGCGCTGTCGCTGTCGAGCGGGCCGCTGCCGTTCGCCGCGACCGGGCTGCGCACGCTCCATCTCCGTGACGAGACCGAACAGGTCGCCGCTGCCGAACGGCTCGCGCTGTTGCAGGCGGAGCTCCATCAGCTCGCACGCGCCACCGCGCTCGGCCAGCTTGGATCGGCGATCGCGCATGAACTGAACCAGCCGCTGGCGACCGCCGCGAACTTCGCCACCGTCGCGCAGGCGGCGCTAGCGCGCGGCCGCGATGTAGGCGAGGTCGGCGCGGCGCTCGACGGCGCGGTCCAGGAGATCTTCCGGGCGGCCGCCGTGCTCAAAAGGCTGCGCCGGTTCGTCGAGCGCGGCCCGCTGCAGGCGCAATGGGTCGATGCGCGCGACATCATCGCGGAGGGGGCGACGCTCGGCATGCTCGCGGTCCGTCAGGCCGGAGCGGAGCTGAAGGTCAGTATCGCGCCCGATCTCGGCGAATTGTGGATCGATGCGATCCAGATCCAGCAGGTCCTGCTCAACCTGATCGCCAATGCGGCCGATGCGGTGTCCGACACGGCGGTCCGCGTGATTGATCTGCGCGCCGTCTCGGGGCCGGACGGGCAGTGCACGATCACCGTCTCGGACACCGGCCCCGGCATCGCACCCGGCCAGGAACAGGCGATCTTCGCCCCATTCCGGACCAGCAAGCCCCACGGTCTCGGTGTCGGGCTCGCCATCTGCCGCGCGATCGTCGACGCGCATGAGGGGACGATCACCGCCGCGACGAACAGCGGCGGCGGCGCGACCTTCCGCGTCTCGTTGCCACAACGTCCTGGTATTGTTGGGTCCAGTGGAGAAATGGTCGCCCATGCCGCGTGACCGGCCGATCTACATCATCGATGACGAGCCCCAGATGTGCCGCTCGCTCGAAATGCTCCTCGCGCTGGAGGATTTCGAGACCCGGTCCTTCCCCAGCGTCGAGGCGTTCATCCGCGACCTTCCGCGTCTTCCGCCCGGGATCATCCTCAGCGACGTCGCGCTGGGCGGCCTCAGCGGGCTCGAGCTGTTGCAGACCCTCCCATCGCTCGATCGGTCGGACCCGGTGATCCTCGTCACCGGTCATGCGGATATCCCGATGGCGGTAGCGGCGATGAAATCGGGCGCCGCCGACCTGCTCGAAAAGCCGTTCGAGGCGCAGCGGCTGCTCGGCGCGGTGGCGGCGGTCCGCGACCGGATCCTGCAATCGACCCTGCTCGAGCAGCGCCTCGCCTCGCTCTCGCACCGCGAACGCCAGGTCCTGCGCCAGATCGTCGAGGGGCTGACCGCGAAACAGATCGCGACGCGGCTGGATATCAGTCCGCGCACGGTGGAAACCTACCGCGAGCATCTCATGCGCAAGACGGGCGCAACCAGCCTGGCGCAGCTCGTCCGGTTCGCGGTCGAGGCGCGCGTCACGTGCGTGCCGTTGTAAGAAACAGGTGATCTTAGGCTATGCTTAACCCCGCCGCCCCATAGCGCTGTCGCAGGGAGACCGTGGCTATGGTACTGGAACAATACAGTTTTGATAATGTCGCGCTGCCCGAGCTCGACACGATGCGCGTCGAGGACCGCGACACCCTGCCGTTCGGGGTGGTCGGGTTCGAAGCCGACACGCTCGTCCAGGTCTATAACGCGACCGAGGCGCGGATGTCGGGCCTTGATCCCGCGACCGTGATGGGCGTGCCGTTCTTCGATGCGGTGGCGCAGTGCATGAACAATTTCATGGTCGCGCAGCGGTTCGAGGACGAGCCCGAGATCGACGACATCGTCCCCTATGTCCTCACGCTGCGGATGCGCCCGACCAGGGTCCGGCTGCGTCTGCTCGCGGCACCCGGCATTGCGCGCCGCTATATCCTCATCGAACGCTAAGCCGCTTCGATGAGCGATAGGTCGAGCGAGGAAGAGCTTCTCGAGTTTCTGTACGCCTGCCCCGTCGGCCTGATCGAGTGCGACAGCAGCGGCGCGATCGCGATGATGAACCCGCACGCGATGCAGCATCTCCTGCCGCTCGCCGGGCCGCGCGATCCCGGTAACCTGTTTGCCGCGCTCGAACATCATGCGCCCGAATTGCGCAGCATCGTCGCGGCCTATGCGCCGGCGACGGGCCGGATCTGCGACGGCCACCGGATCTTCGTCGATCTCGCCACGCGTCGCCGCGGTACCGCGCCCAAGGTGCTGGCGTGCACCCTGGTCAAGCTCGGCCCCGATCGACTGATGGCGACGCTGTCCGATATCAGCGAACAGGTCGCCCAGGAGGCGCGGCTGCGTCAGGCGGATACCTGGTTTGCCACCCTGCTCGACAGCGTCAGCCATTATGCCGCGCTGACGATCACGCCCAGCGGCGAGATCCAGTCCGCCGACGCCTGCTTCGCCCGCCAGACCGGACACGCCGCCGCCGATGTCATCGGACGCCACCTCGCCGAGATCGGCGGGAGCGAGGCGAGCGGCGGCGATCTTCGGCTGGACGAGCAGCTGCTGATCGCCGCGCGCGAAGGCTGGCATCTCCAGGAGGGATGGCAGCAGCGCGCGGATGGCGAGCGCTACTGGTGCCAGCGGCTCGTCGTCGCGCGGTCCGAACGGGGCGAGCCCCGCGCCTCCGGCTTCTCGGTCATCCTGCGCGACGTGCCGCGGCGTGGCGAGGCGGCGGAGGACATGCGCCGCCTGTTGAACCATGATCACCTGACGGGCGCCGCCAACCGACGGCATTTCGGCGAGGTGCTGAAACGCGAACAGCGGCACTGGCGCGAGCTGCGGCAATCGCTGTCGCTGATCGTTCTCGACCTGGATCATTTCAAGGCGGTCAACGACACGCATGGCCACCCGGTCGGCGACACGCTGCTCCGCCGCGTTACCGACGTGTGTACCGCGCTGCTCCCGCCCTGCGGGATATTCGCGCGGCTCGGGGGCGAGGAGTTCGGCGTCCTGCTGCCGCGCTATGACGAGGATCAGGCGGCGGCGCTCGCCGAGGCGATGCGCGCGGCGATCGCCGGAATCGCGGTCGACACGCCGCGCGGTGGCTTGCACGTCACCGCCAGCCTGGGCTGCGCCACGCTGAACGAAACCGACGGTTCGATCGAAGCGCTGCTCGCGCTGGCGGATGATCGCCTCTACGCCGCCAAGCATGCCGGTCGGAACCGGGTCCGCTCGCGCGAGACCGCGACCGCGTGACCCGGCCCGGACTGTCGCGTGCCGCGGTGCACCGCATCGCCGGCGCGGTCGTCGCGACCGAGATGGCGCGGCTGCGCGATCCGGCGCCGCCGGCCGCGACACGCGGCGACTGGCCCGAGGCCATGCCGATCGGCGACGAGGGCCTCGGGCTCGATTCGATGGAGCAGCTCGGCGCGCTGGGCGCGCTGGCCGAGGCGTTCGACCTCGACGACGACACGCTCGGCGAGGGTCCGCCGCAGACGGTCGGCGCCTGGACCGACTGGATCCTGCGCACGCACGCTACGGGCCCCGGCCGGATCGCGGTGCGGACGTCCGGCTCGACCGGCAGCCCGCGCCTCTGTATCCACGCCGTCGCCGACCTGCTCGAAGAGGCGGCCTTCTTAGCGACACGGTTCGCCGACCGGCGCCGGGTCGTCGCCCTGGTCCCCGCCGATCATCTCTACGGGCTGGTCTGGACCGCGCTGCTGCCCGACGCGCTGGGCGTTCCCGTCGTCGTGCGGACGGTCGGCGCACCGCTGTCGCTCGAGGCGGGCGATCTCGTCGTCGCGGTGCCCGATCAGTGGCGCGCGCTGTCACGGATGACGCGCCGCTGGCCGGGGGATGTCGTCGGCGTCAGTTCGGCCGGGCCGCTCGACGACACCGTCGCCGCCGTGCTGCTCGCGGCGGGGCTTGCCGGGCTGGTCGATATCTACGGCGCCTCCGAAACCGGCGGTATCGCGATCCGCGCGCTGCCCGCGCTCGATTATGACCTGCTGCCCCGCTGGCAGCTCACCGCCGCCGACCCGGATGACTGGCGGCTCGTCGACCGCGACGGCGGACACCACGATCTGCCCGACCATGTCGCGCGTCTCGGCGAGCGCGTCATTCGCCCGGTCGGCCGGCGCGACGGGGCGGTCCAAGTCGCCGGGCACAATGTCTGGCCAGGGCGCGTCGCCGGCGTGCTGCGGACGGTGGAGGGTGTCGCGGACGTCGCGGTGCGGCTGCACGGCAATGGCCGGTTGAAGGCGTTCGTCGTGCCGCACCCCGGTCAGGACCCCGCCCGGCTGTCCGCGCGGATCGAGCAGTTGGCGGCGAACCGGCTCACCGATCCCGAGCGTCCGAAGGCCTATCGCTTCGGCACGGCGGTGCCGCGCACGGCCATGGGAAAGCTCGAAGACTGGGGCTGATGCCGCCCCGCCGGCGTCTAGCGCCCAGTCAGCGCATAGCCGCGGGTCTTCTCGCCGAGCGCGGCGTAGATCGCGGCCTGATCGAGGAGCAGGTGACGCTGTTCGTCGGTCTCCGCAGCCGCGGCCGCGGCCAGCGCGTCGATCGTCAGCCGCTCATAGTCGGGGGTCGGGTCTTGGTCTGGCATGGGCCTGCCGTTCATTCCTCTTCACGATGTCCCGTGACGATAAATGGCCTGCCTCCGGCCGCAACCTGCTTAAAACGCTGCGTAACCGGCCAGAGAGGTTGCGCACCTCCGGGCGCCGTCGCACGGCTGCGGATACTATTCCGGCATCGCCATCGCGGATTCCCGCCGTCACGGTCGCCGTCACGGCCGGGTAATCTGAGTTAAGATTCTGACCCATATAGACGCGTGACAACAAACCCATCCTGCCACATCGCGCGCAGCACTGGATCGCGAATCTCGTCATAGGGGCAAAGCGCGAGATGGGCGACCGGATCGCTCGTGGCGATACGGCCGTCATTTCTGGCTTTCAAACAGTCTCTTGCGAAATCCGGCATTCTGCGGCCCCACTGCTGTCGTCGCGTCGTCCGCCCCATGCTCAGATCCTTACAAAAGGGGCAATGGCTTGTCCCAAACCGACACAGCGCCCCGCGCCGCACGGAGACGCGGTTCGCCACGCAGCTATCGCAGCAGCCTTTGCCATCACTACAGCAGCGACGATCGTGGCCGACGCTCTACGCAAGTACAGCCGGACCAGCGATACTCACCCGATGCCCGGATGCGGCAGATGAACCAGCAACGCCTGCCATCGCTCGTAAGGATGTTCGCCAAAGATTTGAGTCTTTACGTTCTTCGACGTTGCCGCACTGCAGCAAAGTCTTTGCGCATTGCAGCGGTGATTTATTACGCCCACCTTTCACCTTCCCCACAACCGCCGATCGCAAGGAAAAACCGTCCGGCCACCATTGTGCAGTGATAGCGCTATCGATATCATCCCGAAAACAGTCAAAAACGGGAGAGCGGATATGCGCATCGGATGCCGCGGCAACGAAGTCGTTCGAGGGGCGAGACATCGTCTTGCATGGCTCGTCGGCCTGACGATCGCGGTCGCCCCGCCCGCGCTGGCGCAGTCCTCCGACACCATGGCGTCGATCGCCATCCCCGCGCAGCCCGGCGCAATCGACCTCGGTACCGGGAAGCTCCCCGGGGCGACCGCCCCCGAAGCCTGGCACAGCCAATATGGTAGCGTGTTCGCGCGCAACGTCACGGTCGCGACGCTGACCCCCGTCCTGCCCGATCCCGCCAAGGCCAACGGCACCGCGGTGATCGTCGCGCCCGGCGGTGGATTCCGCACGCTGTCGATGGAGAATGAGGGCTGGGACGTGGCACGCGCGCTCGCCGCGCGGGGCGTCGCGGCGTTCGTGCTCAAATACCGGCTGAACCAGACGCCGGCGGATCTCGAAACCTTCGCGCGTCCCGCCCCCGCGGGTGCCCCCGCTGGCGCAACCCCGCCACGCCGGGACCCCGCGGCGATGATGGCAGGCCTCGCGCCGCAGATCGCCGATGCGCGCGCGGCGTTCGCGCTCGTCCGCAAGCGGGCGGGCGAATGGCACGTCGATCCGGCCCGCATCGGCATGGTCGGCTTTTCGGCGGGCGCGATGCTGACGATGGCGACGACCATCGCTGGCCAGGACGCGAAGCCCGCATTCATCGGCAACATCTACGGCCCGCTCGCCGCGATGACGGTGCCCGCCGACGCACCGCCGATGTTCGTCGCACTGGCGGCGGACGATCCGCTGTTCGGCAATGCCGGCTACGGGCTGATCGACAGCTGGCGCACCGCCAAACGCCCGGTCGAGTTCCACCTGTACGAACAGGGCGGGCACGGCTTCGGCATGTATCCAAAGACCACCACGAGCACCGGCTGGTTCGACGAATTCGCGCGCTGGATGGCGATGCACGGCTGGATCAAGCCGGCGCAGTAACCGCGCGCCTCACGACGCGATCGCCGCCTCCAGCGTCTGCAGGAACCGCGCCGGCGCCTCGACCTGCGGCGCATGACCCAGCCCCTCGAGGCGGATCAGCCGCGCGTCGGGGATGCGTCGTGCCGCGGTCACCGCCGCCTGCGGCACGGTCTGCACCTGTGCCCGCCGGTCGGGTGCGGCGCGGTTCGCCCGGAACGCGGTGAGATCACGGTCGCCGATGATCAGCCGCACGGGCATCGCCAGCCGCGGCAGTTCGGCGGCGACCGGCTGGGTCTGGATCATGTCCGACAGCCGCGCCTGCGCATCGCGCACGACATCGCCGTCGGGACCGGCATATTGCCCCGCCAGCATCGCCACCCAGCGATCATAGGCCGGGCGCCATTCCCCGTGGTAATAGTTGCGCAGCTGATACGCCTTGATCGACGGGCATCGGTCTTCGCCTCCTCGGCGCGCAGCGCGCCGAGATCAGTATAGGGCACGCCCTGCGCCAGCGTATCGTTCAGCCCGAGCGGATTGACGAGCACCAGCCGCGCCACGCGCTCGGGATGGAGCAGCGCGAACCGCGTCGCGAGGATCCCGCCGGTCGAATGGCCGACCAGGATGACCTTGCCCGCCCCGGCCCGGTCGAGCAGCCCGCGGGTCAGCTCGGCCATCGCATTGAAGCTGTATTGATAGCCCTTGGGCTTGGACGATTTGCAGAAGCCGACCTGATCGGGCGCGATCACCCGGTAGCCTGCACCCGCAAGCCCGCGCGCGGTCTCGTCCCAGGTCGCGGCACAGAAATTCTTGCCGTGCAGCAGCACAACCGTCGTGCCGTTCTCGCGCGCGGTCGGTGCGAGGTCGAGATACGCCATCCGCACCGCCTGCCCCTGCGACGATCCGTCATACCAGCGCAGCGACGCGGGATAGGCAAAGCGCTCGAGATTGGCGCCGAGCGGCACGGTCTGGGCGAGGCCCGGCGTGGCGGAGACGGCGAAGGCAGCGACGGCGCCGATCGCGGCGGGGATTTTGAAACGGATCATCCGCCTCTAACGACCGGCCGCGGCGAGGTGTCCCGTCCTACAGGCCCGGGCCGTCCGCGTCATATTTGAGTTCGAGATACCGCCCCTGGATCGCGATCTCGTCGAGGCTGCTCCGCCCAAGGCACTCGCCGGCGCGCGCGAGCTCGGCATCGATCAGGCGCAGACCGTTGATCAGGTGATCGTCGGGCGTCCGGCCATCCGCCTGCACCTCGCGTCGCGCCGAAATGCCGACCATCCGCCAGCTGTCGACCAGCGCGGGCAGCTCGACCGCGACCAGCTTGCGGATCGACGCCGCGGCCGGGCTGCGCGGATCGAGCCGGGCAAGGCGCGGCGCCAGCGCCTCGAACCGGCCGCCCAGGGCATCGGCAAGCCGCAGCGCGGGCAGCGGCATCCCGCGGCGTTGCGCGGCGAGCCAGATCCCCGCCTGCTCGGCGAGCCCAGCCAGCCCGGCCTCCACCAGCGCCTCGCGTCCCGGCGCGCGCGGATCGGCCTGCGCGACGATCACGATCACCAGCAGCAGCATCAGCGCCGCGGCGACGGCAAGCGCCAGCATCGCCGGCAGGACCGCGGCGAGCGCCGCGCCGCCGAGCAGCGACACGATCGCCGCGAAGACCAGTCGGACCATCAGCCGCTTCTGCCGACGCGCCCGCGCCTCGCGCTCGCGCCGCGCCTGCTCGCGGCCTTCGGGCGACAGCCGCCGGAGCAGCTCTTCGGCCTGGGTGAGCCCGACATCGGCAAACCCTGCCGCGACGCTGCGGGCACGGTCGATCATCGGGGCGCGCTGACCGCTATTGTCGTCCATCGCGCGAGGATGCCGGTCTTTGCGCGCCCGGTCCAGGCCCGCGCGGCGCGACAGACGCACCCAAAGTGGTCGCAGATCGCCACCAAATTGATCTATGTCAATTACGACGGCCGGTGCGATGGAACGGTTCCGCGCCTGCATCGTCCGGTAGGGGTCAGTTTCGCGAGGCCCCATGACCCCACCCACCTTGTTGTTTTTACACGCCCTCGGCGCCAGCGCGCGCGAGTGGCGGCAGGTCGCCGATCACCTGTCCGACCATGATTGCGTCGCGCTCGACCTGCCGGGGTTCGGCGACGCGGCCGATGCGGGGCATGCCGATGTCGGGACGATGACCGACTGGCTGGCGCAGGAAATCCGCGCCCGCGACCTCACCGCCTGCATGCTCGTCGGGCACAGCATGGGGGGCAAGATCGCAACGCTCGTCGCCGCGCGCGCCGCCGCGGGCGAACCGGGTCTCGCGAACGTTCTCGGCGTCGTACTTGTTGCCGCCTCGCCCCCCTCGCCCGAACCGATGGACGAAAAACGCCGGGCGGAGATGATCGGGTGGTTCGCCGATGGCCAGGCCTCGCGCGACGATGCGGAAATCTTCGTCGATGCCAACAGCGCCGAGACGCTCCCGGAGGCCCTGCGCGATCAGGCGATCGACGACGTGCGACGCTCGAACCGCGCGGCCTGGCTCGGCTGGCTCAAACGCGGCAGCCGCGAGGACTGGGCTGCCGCGGTCGGACAGCTCGCGCTCCCCGCGCTGATCATTGCCGGGACCGAAGACGGCGATCTCGGCGAGGATGCGCAGCGCCGGCTCAACCTGCCGCATTATGCCAATGCCCGGATGCGCGTCGTCCAGGGCGCCGCGCACCTCATCCCCTATGAACAGCCCCGCGCGCTCGCCGCGCTGATCCGCGAGCACGCGGCACTGGCGACGACGGCCGCGCTGCCCGAGGATTTCGCCCGGCTGCTCGACTCCGATCGCGTCAGCAGCGGGACGCGCGCCGCGATGCTCGACCGGATCTACCCGATGCCCGTCGGTACCGCGTTATGGGACGACGCCGACCATGCGACCGTCGCGGCGCTGGTGGCGCGGATCCTCCCCGATTGCGGCGCCGATCGTGCGCTGGCGGGTCGCATCCTCGACTCGGTCGCGCAGGGTGTCGGCGACGGCTGGCGCTTCGCCGAGCTGCCGGACGACCGTGCGGCATGGTCGCGCGGGCTCGCGACGCTCGATACGGCGACCGGCGGTTTCGTCGCGCTGGCCGATCCCGACCAGGACGGCTGGCTCGATCGCATCGCCGGCGGCACGGTCGGCATCGAAGAGGACGCGACCCGCCTGTCGCCCGTGCAGATGCGGCTCTGGTTCGAGGATGTCCGTGCCGAGACGGTCCGCATCTGGATGGCGCAGCCCGCGACGATGGCGGCGATCGGCTATGACGGCTTTGCGGTCGGCGGCGATGGCCCCCGCAAGCAGGGCTATACCCGCACCGGTGCCGACGACCCCGAAGCGTGGCAGCGCCCGTCGCAGGAGCGCGGGGCGTGACGACGAGGCAGCATGGTGCGAACGACGTCGTCGATGCGGTCGTGATCGGCACCGGCGCGGGCGGTGCGCCGCTCACCGCCCGGCTCGCCCAGGCGGGCCTGTCGGTGGTCGCGCTCGAGGCGGGCCGCGCCTTCGGCCCCGACGAGCATGTCGCCGACGAGGTCGCGGCCGACATCTACTGGATGGAGGAACGGCTGAGCGGCGGATCGACGCCGACCGCGTTCGGGTCGAACAATTCGGGCATGGGCGTCGGCGGCTCGACGCTGCACTGGGGCGCCTTCTGCCCGCGTCCCGATCCCCGCGACCTGCGGCTCAGGACGCTGACCGGCGAAGGCGCCGACTGGCCGATCGATCCTGACGAGCTGACCCGGTACATCGTGGAGGTCGAGGCGTTTACCGGCGTCTCGGGCCCGGCCGACTATCCATGGGACGCCACCCGCCGCTACGCCTATCCCCCGGTCGCGCGCAACGCCGCCGCCGACGCGATGGCGCGCGGCTGTTCGGCGCTTGGCATCACCGCGACCGACGCCCCCGCCGCCCTGGTCTCGCGCGATCGCGACCAGCCGCACTGGGGACAGCGCCAGGCCTGCGTCAATTGCGGCGCCTGTCACCAGGGCTGCCGCAACGCCGCCAAGACGAGCATGGACACGACCTATCTGCCCCTCGCGGTGGCGCATGGGGCCGAGATCCGCGCGGGCGCCCGCGTGGTCGCGTTCGACTATGACGGCCGCGGCCGGATCAGTGCGGTCGTGTACAGCCAGAACGGGCAGGAGCATCGCCAGCTTTGCGCCGCGGTCTTTCTGTGCGCCGGCGGGGTCGAGACGCCGCGGCTGCTGCTCAACCTCGGCATCGCCAATTCGAGCGGTCAGGTCGGGCGCAATTTCATGGCGCATGTCGCGACCCAGATCTGGGGCCGGTTCGACGCCGAGATGCGGATGAACCGCGGCTATCCCTCGTCGCTGATCAGCGAGGACATGATGCGCCCCGGCGATGCCGGCTGCGCGGGCGGCTATCTGATCCAGAGCCTCGGCGTGCTCCCCGTCAACCTCGCCACCGGGCTCGCCCGCGGCGCCGGCCTGTGGGGCGAACGGCTTCAGACGCTCCTGCGCGGCTATAACCGGATGGCGGGGATCGGGATCAACGGCGAATGCCTGCCGCATGCCGACAACCGGCTGACGCTCGCCGACGAGGTCGACGCCTTTGGCCACCGCAAGGCGCGGATCGACTTCAGCTATCACGCCAACGAACAGGCGATCGATCGCCACGCGCGGCGCACGCTTAGCGACATCTGGGCGGCGGCGGGCGCGCAGGACATCTTCGCGGTCGATCGCTCGGCGCATACGATCGGCACCTGCCGCATGGGGCATGACGGCGACACCGCGGTGGTTGATTCCGACGGCCGCAGCTTCGACATTGCGAACCTGCGGATCTGCGACAACTCCATCTTTCCCAGCGCACTGGCGGCTAATCCCGCGCTGACGATCATGGCGCTGTCGCTGCGCACCGCCGACCGTTTTCTCGCATCCGACGATTGAGGAGTTTAACATGGATCTGGGTATCAAGGGGCGTATCGCGCTGATCAGCGGCGCGGATTCCGGCATGGGCAAGGAGACCGCACGGCTGCTGCTCGAGGCGGGCGTGCGCGTCGCGATCACCGATCAGCCGGGCGGCACGCTCGACGCGGCACTCGCCGAACTGTCGCCGCTCGGCGAGGTCGTCGCGGTGACCGGCGACGTGACCAGCCTCGACGATGTCCGCGCGATCTGGGCGGAGGTGCGCGAGCGGCTTGGCGATCCCAACATCTATGTCAACGCCGCGGGTGTGACGGGCGCGACCGGCGACTTTCTCGACGTCGACGATGCCGGCTGGGAGCAGACGCTCGACATCAACCTCATGGGCGCGGTGCGCATGTGCCGCGAGGCGATCCCGGCGATGCGCAAGGGCGGCTGGGGCCGGATCGTGCTGTTCGCGTCGGAAGACGCGGTGCAGCCCTATGTCGACGAACTCGCCTATTGCGCGTCGAAGGCGGGGATCCTCGCGCTCGCGAAAGGGCTGTCCAAGGCCTATGGCGGCGACAATGTCCTTGTGAACACCGTCTCGCCCGCGTTCATCGCGACGCCGATGACCGATAAGATGATGCGCAAGCGTGCCGAGGAGCGCGGCGAGAGCTTCGACGCGGCGATCGACAGCTTCCTCGAGGAGGAACGCCCGGGCATGGTGCTCAAGCGCCGTGGCAAGGCCGAGGAGGTCGCCGCCGCCGTCGCCTTCCTCTGCTCGGAGCGCGCGAGCTTCATCAACGGCGCGGGCATCCGCGTCGATTCCGGCTCGGTGTTCACGATCGCCGGATGACGGAACAGCGCGTGCACCGGATCGGGTTCGGCGGCGGGTGCCACTGGTGCACCGAGGGCGTCTTTCAGGCGCTCCTCGGCGTGCAGACGGTCGAGCAGGGCTTCCTCCAGTCCGAGGCGCCGTCGGACGCCTGGGCGGAGGGCGTCATCGTGACGTTCGATCCCGCCGCCATTAGCCTGGCAACGCTGTCCGAGGTCCATCTGCGCACGCATTCGGCGAAATCCGGCTATTCCCCCGCCGGACGCTACCGCAGCGCCATCTATGTCTTCGAGCGGGGCCAGCGCCCCGACGCCGAAGCCGCGATCGCCCGGTTCGCGGCCGAAAGCGCTGAGCCGGCCCGCACGCTGGTCCTGCCGTGCACCGGCTTCCGGCCCTCGGACGCGCGCTTCCAGAATTACTACCGGACCGATCCCGACCGGCCCTTCTGCCGCCGCTACATCGATCCCAAGCTCGACTATATCCGCACCCATTTCGCCGCCGTCGCCCTGCCCGCGGAGCCGCGCGCGTGAGCGTGTTCTTCACCGCCGACACGCATTTCGGCGACCACCGCACGATCAACATCGCGCGCCGGCCGTTCGCCGACACCGCCGCGATGGACGCCGCGCTGATCGAGCGGTGGAACGCGGTCGTCGGGCCGCAGGACGTGGTGTGGCACCTTGGCGACGTCGCGCGTCGCCCCGCGGACGTGGCGGGGCTGCTCGCGCGGCTGCACGGGACCAAGCACCTGCTGCGCGGCAACAACGATCCCGATGCGACGCTGGCGGCACCGGGCTGGGCCAGCGTCGCCGACTATGCGGAGATCACGCTCGACGACCGGCGGCTCGTCCTGTGTCATTACCCATTCCGCAGCTGGAACGGCCAGCACCGCGGCGCGATCAATCTCCACGGGCACAGCCACGGCCGGCTGAAGCCGATGCTCCGCCAGTTCGACGTCGGCGTCGATGTCGAGGGTCACGACTATGCACCGGTCGGGCTCGACAGCCTGCTCGCGCCCCGGCGATAGGTGCGAGGGGATGGGCGGGCGCGTGAAGCGGATGGCCGGACTGGCCGAGGCGGCGGCACGGACCGCGCAGGCTGCGGACGACGCGCCCTGCGCCCTGTGCGGCCGCCCGCTCGGCCACCGCGTCGAGCGCCACCACGTCGTCCCCAAGAGCGAGGGCGGTACACAGACCGTGCCGGTCCATCCGATCTGCCACCGCACCATCCACGCCTTCGTCGCCAACCGCGACCTCGCCACCAGCTATGCGACGATGGACCAGCTCCGTGCGCGCGAGGATATCGCCCGCTACCTGCGCTGGATCGTCGACAAGCCCCCCGACTTCCGCGCCCCCACGCGCAAGCGCAGCGCCCCCCTGAACGGACGCCCGATGGTGTAACCCGCAAGCAACACCCTTTTCGCAATTTACCATTGCTGATCGTAACGGAGCAGCAACATATGGTCATAAAAACCATTTTCGTCGTAACCATGGTGCACCGCCGTAAAACGGGGTGTCACAAGGGGGACAGAAATGCGTTGGACGAAATGGATGATGCGCTCGTCGCGGATGGCGATGGGCGCGGGCCTGCTGATCGCGGCCAATGGCGCCGCGGCGCAACTGGCGACCGATCCCCAGACGCCCACCGCGCCGGCAGCGACCGAGGCCCCCACCGAAGACATCATCGTCACCGGATCGCGCATCCGCCGCGACCCGCTCGATCAGCCATCACCCGTCATCACCGTCGATGAGAACGCGATCGCGCGCACCGGTCTGTCGTCCGTCGCGGACATCCTGCAGCGCCTGCCCGCCTCGTCGGGCGGCCTCAATTCGAAGTTCAACAGCTCGGGCAATTTCGGCAACCCGCCCGATGGCGGCGGCGTCGGTGCCGGCTCCGCGGTGCTCGACCTGCGCTATCTCGGCCCCAAGCGGACGCTCGTGCTCGTCGACGGCCTGCGCTTCGTCAACGGCGCGTCGGCCAGCGGCATCCCGGCGACGGTCGATCTCAACTCGATCCCGTCCTCGATGATCGAACGGATCGAGGTGCTGCAATCGGGCGCCTCGACGCAATACGGGTCCGACGCGATCGCCGGCGTCGTCAACATCATCACCAAGCAGAACCAGAAGGGGTTCAAGGGATCGGCGCAATATGGCCAGTATCTCGGCGACAATGACGGCAAGACGCAGGATTACCAGCTGAGCTACGGCTTTGGCAGCCAGGGCGTGCACGTCGTCGCGGGCGGCTATTACACCAAGCAGGAATCGGTCAGCGCCGCCGATCGCGACATCTCGCAATTCCCCAATCCGGGGCAGACCAGCTGCGCCGAACCCATCGGCGGCTGCTCCAGCTTCACGCCCTTCGGCCGGTTCCTGGTAAACGGCCAGAACATCACGCTGCGCGGCCCCGTCGCCAGCGGCCGGCCGGTCTATGACCCGACGCTCGCCACCGGCGACTTCAAGGCGTTCACCGCCGCCGATCGGTTCAACTTCGCCCCGCTCAACTATTTCCTGACGCCGGTCGAGCGGTTCGGCGGCTTCGTCAACACGCGCGCCGAGTTTTCGGAGGCGCTCAATCTGCGCGTGAAGGCGGTCTATAACCGCCGCAATTCGCAGAACCAGGCGGCGTTCCTCCCGCTCGGCATCGGTCCCGACGTCGGCAACGGCAACATGCTCGACACGCTCTCGGTCGATGCCACCAACCCGTTCAACCCGTTCGGCGTGACGCTCGTCCCCGGGCAGAACTACACCGCGATCTTCCGCCGCCTCGTTGAGGCGGGGCAGCGCACCTACAGCCAGCAGGTCGACACCATGTCGCTGACCGGCACGCTGGACGGCAAGTTCCAGATGTTCGGCCACAACTGGTATTGGGATGCGAGCGCGGTCATCGGCTATAACGATGCCAAGCAGCTGTTCACCGGCAACATCAACGCCGCGCGCCTTGCCCGCGCGATCGGCCCGATCAGCCAGTGCACCGGGGAATGCGTGCCGTTCAACTTCTTCGGCGGGGTCGGCTCGATCACCCCGGCGATGCTCGGCTATATCGGCTTCGACGAACGCGACCGCAGCCGCCAGAAGCTGAACGACTATACCGCCAATATCTCCGGCGAGCTGTTCGACCTGCCCGGCGGGCCGGTCGGCATCGCGATCGGCTATGAGCATCGCTATCAGTTCGGCAGCTTCACGCCCGATCCGATCATCCAGGCGGGCCTCGGCGCGGACATCCCGGCACAGGCGGCGAGCGGCAAGTTCAACGTCGACGAGGTCTATGGCGAAATTCGCCTGCCGCTGCTGCGCGACATTCCCGGCATCGCCTCGCTCGAACTGAACGGCGCGGTCCGCCATTCGAACTATTCGACCTTCGGGGGCAATACGACGCTCAGCGGCGGCGCGCTGTGGAAGCCCGTCAGCGACCTGCTGCTGCGCGCCCAATATGCCGAATCGCTGCGCGCACCGTCGATCGGCGAGCTGTTCGGCGCACAGTCGCGGTTCGACGCCTCGATCGACGATCCCTGCACCAGCGCCGCGGGCGGGCTGTTCCAGTCCAACCCGACCGTCCGCGCGAACTGCGTCGCCAACGGCGTCCCCGCCAGCGGCAGCTACGCCGAACCCTCGGGCCAGCTGCCGGTGCTCACCGGCGGCAACAGCGACCTGCGACCCGAAACCGCCCGGACGCTGTTGTTCGGCGGCGTCTACAGCCCCAGCTGGGCCCGCGGCGGCACGCTCTCGGCGCTCAGCCTCGAGGTCAATTATTACGACATCAAGGTCGACGACTCGATCGCGTCGATCCCGGCTCAGGTGCTGCTCAGCCGCTGCGCCCAGACCGGCGACGCGCTCAGCTGCGCGGCGGTGCGGCGTGCCCCCAGCGGCATCGTCACCGCGATCAACGGCCTGCTGCTCAACACCGGCGGCATCCGTACCAAGGGCATCGACGCGACGCTGACGGTCCGCTCGGGTGAAACGGGCGCCGGGCGCTTCGGCCTCTACGTCTCGGGCAACTATCTGCTCAAGTACAGCGAGCGCACGCCCGCGACTGACGGCTTCGTCACGACCGACTATGTCGGCACCGAACGCGGCTCGCCCGATCAGACCTATCCGCACTTCAAGGGACTGGGGACGATCGACTGGTCGGTGGGGCCGGTCACCGCGAGCGTCACCGGACGCTATATCGACAATGTCGATGAAATCGCTGCGGAGAACCAGATGAAGAGCCGCCTCTACGGCGACGTCCAGCTCCAGTTCCGGCCGGCCTGGCTGGATTCGAAGCTCGCGCTGACCTTCGGCGTGAACAACGTCTTCGACAAGGATCCCCCCGCCTGCTTCAGCTGCAGCCTGAACAACTTCGACCCGACGACCTATGACATCCCCGGCCGGTTCGGCTATCTGCGGCTCTCCTACGGGCTGTAGGACGATGGCTGCCGACCGGCGCGCCGGTCGGCAGCCACACAGGCGTCGGAAACATAGGATGCTCCGATCGCCAAAAGACCCTCGTCTCACCGATTGTGAGGAACGAAGTAGGCCGTCCCCGCGCTCGACCCCGACAGAAGGAGACGAGCAATGGACGACACCAGGGTCTGGGCATTTGAAGAAAGCCTGTGGACGGGCGACGCGGACCAGTATCACACGCTGATCGACGACGAATGCGTGATGGTGCTCCCCGAGCAGCCCTTCGTGATGACCGGCGCGCAGGCGATCGAGGCGGTCGCGGACACGCCGCGCTGGTCGGAGGTCCGGTTCAGCGAACAGCAGATCATGCGCCCGCAGGAAGGTCTGATCGCGATCGCCTACAAGGCCGAGGCGAGCCGCGAAGGCGCAACCGGCTATACCGCCTATTGCACCACCACGATGCGCCGGCTCGAGCATGAGGAATGGCGCGTGGTCCAGCACCAGCAGACGCTCGCCCCGGTCGCCGGCGGCGCCTGAGCCGACCAATATGGCGGTCACCCCGTGACCGCCGATGATCAGGAGCGCGTCGCCAGCCCCCCCGCCAGCGGCATGCTCCTGGTCCTGACCCCCGTTGCCGCCGCCAGCGCATTGGCGAGCGCGGCGGCGGTGGGCCCCTGCGCACATTCGCCCGTGCCGAGAAACGGCGTACCCGGCCGGTCGATGACCTCGACGACGACGCTGTGCGGCACGTCCGCGAACCGCAGAATCGGATAGCCGCTCCAGTCATAATCGGTCCGGCGCGTGCCGTCGTGGCCCGCCGCCTCGTAGGCGGTCCAGCTCAACGACTGGAGCAACCCGCCCTCGACCTGGTTGCGGATGCCGTCGGGATTGACCGCCTCGCCGCTGTCGACCGCCACGACCGCGCGGTGGACGATCAGCCGCCCCTCGTCGGGGATCCGCTCGACATCGAGCGCGACCGCGCAATAGGCGCCGTGATTCTTGTACCGCGCAAAGGCGAAGCCCCGCCCGCGATTGGGCCGGGGCCGGTAGCGGCTCCACCCGAAGCGTGCCGCCGCGCGCCGGATCACGTCTGCGGCGCGCGGATCGTCGAGATGCGCGAGCCGGAACGCGACCGGATCGCGCCCCGCCGCCGCCGCCAGCTCGTCCATCGCACTTTCGAGCGCGAAGATGTTCAGATGCGCGCCCAGCCCGCGCAACGCCGACACCCGCACCGGCATGTCGGGCAGAAAATGGCTGACGATGCTCTGATTGGCAAAGCGATAGAGCGGGATGGCGTTGCGATCGCCGCCGCCATTGGGCTGCGGGATCGGCTTGGGCGGCGTCGGCGCGAACGGCGGCACCACCTCCACGCCCGCGAGAAGGTCGCCCGCCGCGACGGGCCGCGTGCTGTGCGTGTTGCTCCACACCTGATGCCGCCAGTCGACGATCCGCCCCGACGCATCCAGCGTCGCGTCGATCTGCGCGAGCATCGCGGGCCCGAGCGGTTCCCAGCCATGTTCCTGCTCGCGGCTCCATTGCAGCCGGACGGGCACGCCGGGCATCGCGCGCGCGATCAGCGCGGCATCGCCCGCGACGTCGTCCGCCCCATTATGCCCGTAACAACCCGCCCCCTCGCGGTGGACGCAACGGACGCGGTCGGCGGGCATCGCGACCAGCTCGGCGATCGCGGTGCGCAGCGGCTCGACGCCCTGGCTGTGCGTCCACACCGTCAATTGCCCCTCGGCCATCAGCGCCACCGCGCAGGACGGCCCGATCGCGCCATGCATCAGATACGGCCGGTCGTACCGCGCGGACAGCCGCCGCACGCCCGGCGCAGCGGCCGCGTCGCGACGCGTGTCGATCACCGTGCTCTCGCGCCGCATCTCTAGCAATCCCGCGGGCATAGGCGGCAGCGCGGGAACGGCGTCATCGCGTGCCCATGCGCCCTGATTGGCGACGCGCAGCGCCTGTTCGAGCGGCCATTCGCGCGGTCCGACGATCGCCGCGAACCGCCCGACCTGCACGACCCGCGCGACGCCCGGCTGCCGTCTCAGCGCGGCAAGATCGGGCGTCAGCCGCGTCCCCGACGACGGCCCGCGCAGGACGCGCGCATGCACCATGTCCGGCAGCCGCATGTCCTGCACATAGCTCGGCAGGCCGGTCAGCTTGGCGGGCAGGTCGACGCGCGGTACCGGCCGCCCGATCAGCCGCCGCGCCGCCACAGGCTTGCGCGGCACATCGGCGCGTGCACGCACCGCCAGCGACGTCGACGCGGCGAGCTCGGCATAACTCGCACGCCGTCCCTGCCCGTCGAGCACGACGCCGTCGCGCGTGAACAGCGTCGTCGCCGCCACGCCCCAGCGCGCCGCCGCGGCCTCGGCGAGCAGCAGCCGGACACAGGCGGCGGCATTGGCGATCGCGGTACCGCTCTGCTCGAGCGTCTGGCTGCCTGCGGTCACGCCCTCGTTCGGGGTCAGCGCGGTATCCGCGGTGATCAGGTCGACCCGCCCGATCGCGACGTCGAGCTCGTCCGCGGCCAGCTGCGCCATCGCGGTCTTCACGCCGGTGCCAAGCTCGACCTTGCCCGTGAACACCGTCACCCGGCCATCGGCACCGATGCGGATCCATGCGTCGAGATCAGGGAATTTGGCGAGCGTCCCCGGCAAATCGGGCGCGACCGTCGCCGGTCCGCCGCTGCCCTCGCCGCCGCCGGTCTGCGCCAGCGCGGCCGGCGCGAGCGCGAAGGCGACCAGCAGCCCGCCGAGTATGTCGCGCCGCGACGCCTGTCCGCTCACGTCACCGGCTCCGCAGGCTCGACCACCCCGCCGCCGCGCATCACCGCCGCGCGCCGCACCGCGCGCAGGATCCGCATATGCGTCCCGCACCGGCAGAGCGACGGCGCCATCGCGCTGCGCAGCTCGGTTTCGGTCGGCGTGACCGTCGTGCGCAACAGCCCCTCGGCGCGCGCGATCATCCCGGGAATGCAATAGCCGCACTGCGCCGCCTGCTCGTGTAGGAACGCGCGCTGGACGTCGCCCGGCGCCGCGGCGCTGCCCAGTCCCTCGACCGTCGTGACCGTGCGCGTACCGACCGCACCGACGGGCAGCAGGCAGGCAAAGACCGGTCGGTCGTCGACCAGCACGGTGCACGCCCCGCATTGCCCCAGCCCGCACCCGAACTTGGCCGCATGCAGCCGCAAATCGTCCCGCAGCACATAGAGCAGCGGGGTGGCGGGATCGACATCGACGCGCGCGGTCGCCCCGTTGACGGTCAGGTCGATCATTCACCCTCCTTGCGCGCCGCGGCGACGTCTTTCTCGAGGTCCGGCCATGCCGGCCCCGTCCCGTGCCGGGCCTGCAGATAGGCGACGACCTCCGCCACCTGCCGGTCGTCCAGCGCATCGGCAAAGGCGGGCATGTACGGCCCGCGCGCCGCGACCGGTGGTTTCAGCCCCTTGAGGATCACCTGGATCGTATCACGCGGGTTCGCCTCGTGCAGCGGCGTGCCGAGCGGCAGCGCGGGTCGCCCGGCGACCATCATCGCCGCCCCCGGCTCGTGGCAGACCGCGCACGCCCCCGCATACAGCCGCGCGCCCTCGGGATGCCGCTGCCTCGCGAGCGCGCGACGATCGGGCAGCCGCGGCTCGGCCCGCGCGGCAGGCGCAGCGCGCATCTGCCACGCATAATAGGTCGCGAGCGCGCGGACGTCGGCCGGCTTCGCGCGCGCCAGATTATAAGTAACCGGCCCCATCGGCCCCGCGGCCGCGGCATGCGCGGTGCTGAGCCCGGTCCGAAAATAGGCGTCGAGCCGCTCGACGGTCCAGGCGCGGACCGCGGGCGAGCGCGCGTTGATCGGCGGCGCATACCAGCCGCCCGACCAGCCGCCGTCATAGGCCTGGTCGCCGCGCTTCTCCTGCTGCAACAGCCCGCGCGGACTGTGACAGGCGGTACAATGCGCCAGCGTATCGCCGATATAACGCCCCCGGTTCCACGCGGCCGACTGGCGCGGATCGGCGACCACCGGTTGCGGATCGAAGAACAGCAGCTTCCAGCCCGCCAGCAGCGGCCGGAAGCCGAGCGGCGGGATCATCCGGTTCGCGGGCGGCACCGCGCGCACCGCCGGCCGGGTCATCAGGAACGCGTAGAGTGCGTCCACATCGCCGTCCGCCACGCCCGCATAATGCGTATAGGGAAAGGCCGGATAGAGATGGCTGCCGTCGCGCCCGACGCCCTCGCGCATCGCCCGGCGAAACGCGGCCGGCGACCATGATCCGATCCCGGTCACGGCATCGGGCGTGATGTTGCTGCCATAGATCGTCCCGAACGGCGTCTTGATCGGATAGCCGCCCGCATAGGGACGCCCGCCCGCCGCCTGATGACAGCTGACGCAATTGCCCAGCCGCGCCAGATTGCCGCCGCGCGCGACCAGTACGGGATCGAACTGCCGGGGATCTGGGCGCGTCACGCGGGCGATGGCGGGCCGGTATGCGATTGCGGCAAACGCGATCCCGCACAGGCCCAGCAGAACCGCGGCGATGACGACGATGCGCCTGATCCCGGGCCGGCTCATCCTCGCCTAGCCCCTTGCGTCGCCGAACACCGTCATACGCATCGTCTCGTCTCCCCCGTGTGACATCGGACGCACGGGCCGATCGGACAGGGATTGAACGATCCGGATGCCGACAATCTCCCCGCACAGGGAGATAATCCCGCCCCGCCGCATCGATTCGCACCCCGCCCGCGCTGTGCTAGGCTGACCCGACAATATGAGGGGGCGGAGATGCGCGAGATCCTGACGGCGGCGGCCCTGCTGGGCGCCGTGTTGACCGTATCGGTGACAGTTGCGCAGACCCCCGCGCAGACCACACCCCCACCCGCCCCCGCGCAAGCACTCCGGGGAACGCTGGCCGGCCCGTTCGAACTCCGGTCGCAGCGCTTTCCCGGCACGGTGCGGCGCTACTGGGTCTATGTACCACCCGGCTATGATCCGCGTCGTCCGCCCAATCTGCTGCTGTTCCAGGACGGGCAGCGCGCGACGAATCCGGCAGGGTCGCTCAGGGTGCCCGCGGCCCTCGACACGCTGATCCTGCAGCACGCGATCCCGCCGACGCTCGGCATCTTCGTCACCCCCGGTCACCGCGCGGCGCACTATCCCGACACGCTCGGCATGGCCAACCCGGATCACCGGGTGGAGGAATATGACGCGCTGTCCGACGATTATAGCTGGATGACGCTGAACGAACTGCTCCCCGCGGTCGCGGCACGCTGGCGGTTCGCCGATGATCCGAAGCGCCGCGCGATCGGCGGCACGTCGAGCGGCGCGATCGCCTCCTGGACAATCGCCTGGCGGCATCCGGAAGCGTTCGGCAACGTCATCAGCTTCATCGGCAGCTACACGTCGATCGGCCTCACGCTCGGCCCGGACGGCACGCCGCGCACGCTCGGCGGCGACCTCTATCCGGGGCTCATCCGCAAGAGCCCGATCCGCCCGTTGCGCATCGTCCTGCAGGACGGGGCCGCCGATCTCGACAACGAACATGGCAACTGGTTTCTCGCCAACCAGCAGATGGCAAAAAGCCTTGCATGGGCCAATGCGCAGGCCGATGCGGAGCACCGCCCGGGCCCGCGCTACGACGTCAGGACAGCCTGGACGCTTGGTGGCCATTCGGACGCGGACGGCGGCGCGATCCTGCCCGACATGCTCCGCTGGATCTGGCGCGACCAGCCCGCAGCCGCGGACGCCCCGCCCCCTACTTCCCCACGACGATCTTCGGCAGGGTCGTGATCGGTTCGACCGTGATCGCGCGGAACCAGGTCTCGGCGCCTTCGGACTGCAGCTGGATCCGACCATGCGTCAGCGGCTGCCGGCCGTCGGGGCCGATCGTCGCCAGATCATGCACTTCGCCGACCGGGACGCCGTTGACGACATGCACCGCGCGATCGCCGACGACGTAGAGGTCGAGCGTGTTCCACGCGCCGATCGGCCGCTCGGCGTCGGTCGCCGCCTCGACGTTCCAGGTCGGCGTGCCGTTGACGATGTCGATCTCGCGCCCCCCGGCACGGAAGCGGAGATGCGGTTCGACCAGTGACGGGTCGAACGTCACCCCGGTACGGCCGCGCAGCTTGCCGCCGACCGCGACGATCATCCCGGTCGATCCGGTCATGATCTCGAACTCGACCGACGGCCGCCACGTCCCGAACACCTCGCCCGGCGCGCCATGCGTATGATAGAGCAGGCCGTTGTTGCGCGGCTGCGTCGCGCGCGGCGCCCAGGTTTTGGCGCCCCATTTGAACTGCAGCCGCAGGTGATAGTCGCGAAGATCGGCCTGGTGGACCAGGCTGCCCCAGGTCTCGCCCTTCACCCAGATCGCCGGCGCCCCGTCGACGCTACGCACCGCGAAGTCGCCCTTGGTATCCCGGCTCGTGCCGATCGGCGGCATGCCGGGCTTTGCCTGATAGGTGATCGACGGGTCGGGATAGCCGAGCCACGCGGTCCAGCCCGTGAGGCTGCGCCCGTCGAACAGCGCGGTCGACTTCCCCGTCGCCACGGGAACGTCGGTCAGCCTGAGCCGCTGCGGCGCCGCGGCGGGCTCCCCCGCAATCGCCCGCGCCCGGTCCTGTGACGTCTGCGCGGTTGCAGGCGCGGACACCAGCATCAGCGCGACCAGCGCGCGCTTGGATCTTCCAGACATTCGCTCTCAACTCCCCCATCATATTTATGGCCCAGCATAGCGCGTTATCGCTACCAGTTGAACTCCGATGGTCCCGCGCGCTAGGACCGGGTGGGAGATTGCACGATGCTCAAGATGTTGGCGCTGGCCGCCCTGCTCACCACGGCGCAGGCCGCGCCCGATCCGCATTTGCCGAAGGCCACGACCGACACCGTCGCCCCCGTGCTGCCCAAGGGCCTGCAACGCGCGGTGCTGATCGTGTCAAAGACCAATGGCTGGCGGCATATCGAACATATCCCGCATTCGAACCGCGTGCTCGCCGACATCGTGCAGGGAATGGGTCGCACGAGCTACGCGACCGAGAATGCGGCGGTCTTCAACGACGAACAGTTGCGCCACTTCTCCGTCGTCGTGCTCAACAGCGCCAGCGGCGGCTTCCTGACGCCAGACCAGCGCGCGGCCTTCGCCCGCTTCGTCGCGCGCGGCGGTGGCGTCGTCGCGCTGCATGCCGCGGGCGACGACAGCCATACCGACGCCTGGTACAGCGACACGGTGATCGGCACGAAGTTCATCGGCCATCCGGGCGGCGAGGACCAGTTCCAGCGCGCACGGCTCGTCGTCGATCGCCCCGACCATCCGGTCATGGCGGGGGTGCGCCTGCCCTGGACCGCGGTCGACGAATGGTATTCGTTCAACGCCAATCCGGCCGCCCGCGGCATGACCGTGCTCGCAACGCTCGACGAGGCGAGCTACCGTCCGGGCGCGAAGCTCGCGATGGGGACGCACCCCGTCATCTGGACCAACCCGCGCACCAAGGGCCGGGTGGTCTATTCGGCACTCGGCCATTTACCAGAGGCCTATGACGACCCGACCTATCGGCGCGTGCTCGTCAACGCGATCCGCTGGGCGGGCCGGCAATAGCCTCATTCGATCGCGAGGAACGCGGTGATCGTCAGTCGCCCCGCCGCCGGATCCGCCGACAGCACCGCATCGCGCGCGATCGCGCCGCTGTGCAGCACATAGCTGCGGTACAGCAGCGCCCGGTTATAGGCGGCATCGACCAGCGCGGTCCGCTCGAACAACGCGGTATCGTCGGCGATATAGCCGTGCGGCGGCATCGCCGCGACCTCACGGCCGAGCCGTGCGAAGAAGCCGGGCGCGCGCGTCTCGTCGACCGTCTCGAACCCGGTGGCGCGATGACGGAAGAAGGCGGTCCCGTCGCGGTTCGTCGGCGACAGATAATGGATCAACGCGATCCGGTCGCGCGCATAGGCATCGACATGCGGCAGCCTTTGCCGGATCTCGAGCGCGTCGGGCGTCACCGTGACGATCGAGAATTGCGCATCGACGACATGGATGCGGCGGCACGGCCCGAAATCGCGGCCCAGCGCACGGGCGATCCGCGGAAGCTGGTCGGCCAGATAGCGCTCGGGCAGCGCCGCGCGCAGACCGGGATAATGCTCGCCCGCGGATCCGAACGCCGCGTCCGCCGCGGCCTTGCGCAATCCGTCCGGATCCTCGGCAAAGCCGTCGATGATCACCAGCGGCTCCGCCTCCCGGCCGATACGCCGCCTGGTCACATCCCCCAGCATCATGCCTCGCCATCATCCATCTTCACCGTCCTCTAGCGATCCCGGTGACGCGCGACATAGCGAAATGCACGGGCGCAGCGTAGGGGCGGCACGCTCAGCCACACGGACGATCGCTCATGCCCCTGCCCCATGCCAAAGCCTTCTGGGCGAAGGCTTTTCCCGCCGACCGTCTGCTCGGGGGCGTCGGCGCCTGTATCGGCATCGCGCTGACGATGCTCGTCTGCGTCGCGCTGCTCCCCGCCGGCGACGTTCCCCAGATCGTCGCGCCGCTGGGGGCGTCGGCGGTACTCGTCTTCGCGGTCCGGTCGAGCCCGCTGGCGCAGCCCTGGCCGGTCATCGGCGGCAACACGCTGTCCGCCGCGATCGGCGTCGCCGCGTTTCAGCTCATCCCCGACGCCACGCTGGCCGCGGGTGTGGCGGTCGGGGCCGCGATCCTGGCGATGTCGCTGCTCCGCTGCCTGCACCCGCCCGGCGGCGCGGCGGCGTTGACCGCAGTGATCGGCGGGCCCGGCATCCATGCGGCGGGCTATGCCTTCGCGCTCGTCCCCGTCGCGCTCAACTCTGTCGTGCTCGTGCTGGTCGCCGGCCTCTTCTACCGCGTGACGCGGCACCCCTATCCGCATCACGCTACGCTGCCCCCCGCCGCGATCGCGGCCGAACGGCGCGCGGCTGGATTTCACCCCGACGACATCGACTCCGCGCTCGAGGACATGCACGAAAGCTTCGACATCGCCCGCGACGATCTCCACGCGCTGCTCGCCAGGGCCGAACGCCACGCGCAACGCCGCCAGCGCGGCTGAGCGCGAACCGGGTCTCCCGGCGCGTCAGTCCGGCAAGATCACGCGACCTGCCGTTGCTGCCGCTCGGGGCCTGCGTCATCGCCGAGGAAATGGCTGGTAAAGGCATGCGCGTCGTCTGCCAGTGACTGCAGCGTCCGCTTGAGCATCGCGCCGGTCCGCTGGACCTCGTCGACCGAGGCGAGATTGCGGTCGACCGACGATGCGATCTGCTGGCTCGCCTCGGTGAGCATCTGGCTGCGGTCCTCGACCGCCTCGATCCGCCCGTTGAGCTGTTCGATCGCCTGCGCCTGCGCACGCGACATCGCCGCCACCCGGCCCGCACCGTCGTCCATGCCGTTGATCAGCGCCCCCAGACTGCCCGTGCTCGCCACGACCGACCGGATCTGGTCCTGGACCGCCTCGATCTTCGAGCGCACGTCGCCCGCGCTCGCGCCCGTCCGCGTCGCCAGCGACTTGATCTCGGCCGCCACCACCGAAAAGCCCGCACCCGCGGGTCCCGCGCGCGCCGCCTCGATCGTCGCATTGAGCGCGAGCAGGTTGGTCTGCTTGGTGATCGCGCTGATCACGTCGACGATCTGCTCGATGCTGCTGGCCTGTTCCTGCGACAGCGCGACGGTATCGTTGGCACTGCGCGCATGGTCGCTGATCGACCTTGCGGCCAGACTGGTTCCCGCCACCTCCCGGTCGATCTCCTCGAAGGTGTGCGCCAGCAGATGTGTCTCCTTGCCCGCCTCGAGCATCTCGGTCGCGAACAGCTGCGCGATCGCGTCGAGCTCCTGCGCCAGCCGGCGATTGCCCTCGATCGTCTCGTGCAGGCTGACCGCATTCGCCTCGAGCAGCGCCATCGCCTCCTGCGCCTCGCGGATGATGCCGCCGACCTGGCGTTCGAACGCCTCGGCCAGCGCGGCCAGCGTGGCCTCGCGCTCGCGCCGCGCCTGCGCTTCGACCTCGGCGATCGCGCTGGCCTGGCGCGCTTTTTCCTCCTCGGCATGGAGGCGCAGCAGTTCGGCCTGATCCGCAAGGCGTTTCGCATCCTCGCGCTGCGTCTGGAACGTCGTCAGCGCGGTGACGACCAGCCCCAGCTCGTCATGCCGCTTGAGCGTCGACAGATCGATCGCGGCCTCGTGCATCACCGCATCCGTCGCCGCGGCAATGTCGGTGATCGAACCGATGATCGATCGCCCGATCACATAGGCCATCACCAGGCTGCCGCCCGTGCCGACGAGCAGGACGAGCAGCAGGATCGCGATCGTGACATGCGTGACCAGCAGCGCCCCCGATGCCGCCTGCCCGGCGCGGCCGATACCCGCGGCGGTCACGCGCCGGATCCGCGTATCGATCTGCTGCGCATTGGCGCGGAACGGGTCGACCATCGCCGCGGTGCTGGCAAAGTCGACCTCGAGCATCGACGTCAGCACGTCGACGGTCGCGGTATATCGGTCGAGATCGGCGAGCACCGGGCCCAGCTGTGCGCGCTGCCCGGCGTGGCTGCGCCGGTAGCCGACCAGCGCCGTACGGACCCGGGCCAGGTCGCGGTGGATCGCCGCCACCTGCCCGTCGACCGCGATCGTCGGCGTCGCCGCCTTCGTCACCAGCAGGTGATAGACGTTCGCATTGGCGATATCGAACCGCTGCGTGATCGCGTTGAGCTGCTTGATATCGCGCATGTCGCGGTTGACGATGTCGTCGACGCTGCGCCCGGTGATCAGCAGCGCCGCGGTGCTGGCCAGCGCCATCACCACGAACAGCACCAGCATGATGACCGGCGTCGCCGCGACCTTGACCGCGATCGGCCGGTCGGCAAGCGCCAGCCTGCGGTCGAGCCGGTCCGACAGCCGGAAGAACGCGTTAAAGCGCAAGTCGCACCCCTGCGCGCACGCGACGATCCGCCGGGATCGGCGATACCGCGGCGCCGTCGGCCAGCGCCAGATTCTCGCCCGCGACATAGAGTTCGAGCGCGGAGGTCAGCCGCAGCCCCGCCCGCGCATCGAGCGCCACCGCATCGTCGACCCGGTAGAGCAGCAGCTGCGGAGTCGACGAAAAGGCGAATTGCCGCGTCGACGATGTGTAGCGCGCGACCCCCGACAGCGACAGTCGCCCGATGTCATAGCCGAGCGCCAGATTCGCCTTGTGGACCGGCGTCGTCGACTTGGGCGACAGCGCATAGGGGATCGGCAGCGTCAACGACGCCAGCTGCTCGTCGGTGTGCGTCCAGGTATAATTGGCGCGCCATGTGAGCGCACCGACCGCACCCGACGCCGACACCTCGGTGCCATAGGTGGTATAGTCGCCGATCGCCGTGAACCGCGCGACGAGCGAGGGCAGCGGGGTCAGGAACAGCTCGGTCTGCAGGCCGTCGCCCGGCGACGCGATCGCATTGTCCGTCTTCGTCACGAACGCGTTCGCCTCGATCTGCGTGCCGCCGATCGTCCGCGCATAGCCGACCTCGCCGCTCCACACGCCGACCGGATCGATCCGCGGCGACCCTGCCACGAAGATCGGCACCGGCGCCGGGGTGATGATCGGCAGGCGGATCCCGTAATTCACCAGCGACGGCAGCTGGTAGCCGCGACCGCCGTTGATCCGCAGCTGGCCGCGCGCATCGGTCTGGACGAGCAGCGCGACGTTGAAGCTGAACCGGGTGAAGGCCCGATCGAAATCGCTCGCCACGTCATAGCTCGGCTGCGCGATCGCGCCCGCCTGGTGCAGCCAGAGCCGGTCGATCCGCGCCGCCGCGGTGATCGAAATCGCCTCGTCCGGATGCAGGTCGAGCATCGCATTGGCCGATCCGACGTCATAGGAGATCCGCTCGGCGAACTGATAGGCCGAGCGCAGCCGGTTGTTGCGATATTCGCCGCCGAGCCGCAGCGTATCGGTCTTGCCCAGCCGGACCAGCGTCGACGCCTGGGTGACGATGATCCGGTTCTTGAACCCCAGCGGCTCGGTCGCATCCGCCGTAGCGCCGACGCCATATTGCACATCGAGCCAGTTGACATAGCCGCCCAGCGTCACACCGCCCCAGCCCGTGTCGCGCGTGGCCGAGGCATGGACGTTGTCGCTGCGATAGCGCTGGTTCGACAGCAGCTGGCTCGGCAGATACTCGGCCTGCCGATTGGTCGAATGGCCGCCGCCCAGCACCGTCTCCAGTCCGTCGAACGAACCGGTGATGTCGCCCGACACCTGGTCGCTCGCGACGTCGCTGACCATCGCCGGGCGCAGCAGCGTCGCCGGGATGCGACGCTCGTCCTCGCGCGCGCGGACCCCGGCAAGCCGGATCCCGATCGCCGGGGTGACGGGCAGCGTCACCGACCCGGCGAGCCGGCTGATGTCGTGATTGCCAAGCTCGGCGGTCGCGGTGACGGTCGGCGTCTGGCCGACGCGCCGGGTGATGATGTTGACGACGCCGCTGGCGGCGTTGAACCCGAACAGCGCGTTCGCCGGCCCGCGCACCAGCTCGATCTGCTGGATCTCCTCGAGCTGGACCCCCAGGAGATTCCAGTCGGTCATGCCATAATGATCGAGATAGACCTGCCGTCCGTCGACCAGCACGAGCAGCCGCGCATTATAGGTCTGCACGCCGCCGCGCACCGACACGTCGCTCTGCCCCGCGGTCCAGCTGTTCACGTCGATGCCGGCATGCGTCTTCAGCAAACCGGGTACGTCGCGGGCGGGCGACCGGGCGATATCCTCGCGCGTGATGATGATCGCGGACGCGGGCAGTTCGGACGCGCGCTGTGGCTTGCCCGTGACGCTGGTCGTCACCGGCTCGCCGATCGTCTCCTGCAACGCCTGGTAATCGACGGCCTGCGCACCTGCGACGGCCGGACACAGCACTGCACCGGCCGTCAGCATGGCGCGCAATCCGGTGGCGAAAGTCGAAACGGTCATCGTTAAATTTCCTTGATCAGCATCAGGAATGCCGACCCGAATCTGATATTGGCAGCCCGCGCCGCGGCGCGATTGACGGTGATCTGGGTCTTGGGACCCGAGGTGATGCCGACCACGCACCGCGCGGTCTGCACGCAGGCGGGATCCGACGAGATCGTCAGGACCGACGATCTGGCGGCCGCGGCGGCGATGCCGGCATGCTCCGGGCGCAACCCCGTCGTGACGAAGGCGAGCCGGAATCCGGCCAGCGACCCGATCGCGCCGACCGGCACGCGGCGCGCGCGGATCGCGCTGCGTCCGGCGGCCAGTCCCGATCCGATCGCCCGCTCGATCGCCGCCGCCTCGGCCTCCGATGCTGCATTGCCCGGCTCGAACACGATCGCCGCGGCGACCGTCCCCGCCGGACCGGGCTGAAGGAACGACACGACCCGCGCCGCGATCGGCACGTTCAGTTCCGCGGACAACGGCGTCGCGCTGCCCAGCGCGGCCACGCCGCACATCCATATCCAAGGTCTAAACACGCTGTCCCCCACTGAGGGGACAGCGAGTATCACCCGATATTGTCCAATTAGTTAATGGCTTAGAGACCGCGATACACAATCTGCGGCCCCATCGCGCGGGCCGCCGCGCGCCCAATTAAGACGGTCGCGTAACAGAACGGTCGTCCTCGCGTCATCTGGCGCGGCCATAGCCCGCGGACGACGCCGGCCGGGCGCCAACAGGGCAGGACAATCATGCGTATCTCGACGATGCTGCGGGCGACCGCGGCGGTTCTCCCCCTCGCCCTGTTCGCAGGCCCCGCGACCGCGAAGGATGCCGCGCCGCTGCGGATCAACGACATCGCCGTCATCGGCACGCACAACAGCTACAAGCAGCCGATGCCCGCCGCGACGATGGCGAAGGTGCGCGCCGCCGATCCGGCGATGGCCGACGCGCTCGACTATGCGCATCGCAGCCTTGTCGACCAGCTCGACACGGGCGCGCGCCAGCTCGAGATCGACGTGAAC
>NZ_JPDP02000125.1:0-1356 GCF_000732685.2 Sphingomonas sp. STIS6.2 | reverse complement strand
TCACGTCGGCGTGCCGATCGCGTCCAATTCAACCGGACCAGCCAGCAGCGTTCGTATGACTGCATCGGTGTGGCGCAATGCGCCTAAGGCTCCGGTAGCGTCGGACCCAGCCCTACGTCCTCCCCAAGCCTGACCAACGCCTAATTCCGCCGGGAAAGCCCGTGCGGACGCCCAAGGTTCGTCAGGAGTCCATTACCCATGCACCGTTTTATTGCGGCCTTATTGGCCGTGGCGTCCTGCGCGTCGATCGCACAGGCGCAGTCAGCCGATCCAACATCGACCAGTCCCCCGCTCACCCTTGAGCAGGCGCTTTCACTTGCCGGAGCGACTGCCCCCAGCCTTGAGGCCGCTACGGCCGGCGTCCGGGCCGCAGAAGCAGGCCGCACGGTTGCTGGCTACCGGCCGAATCCGTCGATCGTCGCCGAGACCGAGAACATTGCCGGCAGTGGTCAATATCGCGGGCTTCGCAGCGCGGAGACAACGGCAGGCCTGGCACTACCGATCGAGCTGGGTGGCAAACGATCGGCACGGATCGCCGTCGCGGATGCGATTGGTAATCGAGCGCGGATAGGCACGGCGTTGGCTGAGGCTGATCTAAGGCTTGCCGTCACGCAGCTCTACATCGAGGCGACAGCAGCGGAGCGTCGGCTTGTAACCGCGCGCGAGCAGGCCGGCATCGCCCGCGAGGCATCGCGCGCAGCCGGCGTCCGCGTTCAGGCGGGGCGAGCATCGCCGCTCGAACAGCAGCGCGCCGATGTATTGCGGATCAACGCGGAGACGGCCGTGGAGCGCTCGGAGCGGCTTGCCGAGGTCGCGCGAAGCAATCTTGCCCGACGGATCGGCCAACCCCTCACAGGACCGTTGGACTTGGCGTGGTTCGGCCGTGTCGAGGGCTTTGGTCCAGCGCGGCCGATCGAGACCGCCGGGACGCTGGCATTGGCAGCGACACGCGCGGACGTAACAACGGCAGAGGCCCAGGTGCGGCTTGCCAGGTCGCAGCGCATTCCCGACGTGACACTCAGCGCCAGCGCACGACGGCTTGAGGCTACGAACGACGTGGCAGCGGTGTTCGGCCTGTCGATCCCGTTTCCGCTGTTCAACAACGGCAAGGCGGCAGTGGCGCGGGCGCGGGCGCAGACCGATCAGGCGCAGGCGCTACGTCGCGCGGCCGAGCTGGATACCGCGCAGGATATCGCAAGCGCACAGGCGAACGTCGCGAATGCCGCGACGACCGCTCGCAACGCCAGCGGGCCGGCATTGGCATCGGCAAGCGAAGCCGCTCGGATTGCCCGGATCGGCTACCGGGAGGGCAAGTTCGGTCAGCTCGATTTGTTGGATGCCGAACGTACCCTGTCC
>NZ_JPDP02000124.1:0-11923 GCF_000732685.2 Sphingomonas sp. STIS6.2 | reverse complement strand
GGTGCGTGATGACACTTGCGATCGCCGGTCTGGGCGATCGTAATCGCGACTGGGGACTTGCGATGCAGGGCGAATTCGAGGCCTCGATCGACGACGGCAGGCCGTTATTCTTTGCGTTCGGTTGCCTGCTGGGCGCGTGGCGCATGCGATTGGCGGACCCGGACGGACGCTTTGCCTTGGCGAGTTTCGCGCTCGCGGTCGGCCTGATCCTGCCGCTGGCGTCGGTGCTAGCCGTCGGCGCGATCGTCGGCTTTCCGTATCTCAATTTCGCGCAGGACAATGTGGTTGGTATTCTGGCCGTCGACGGTGCGCCGACGACGCTTCTCAACGACGGCAATCGCGCCGCCGCGTCGTCGCTGTCGATGGTGGTATTCCTGCTGGCGGGCACCAGCGTTCTCGTCGCGTGGGCAATACTCGATCGTAATTGGGTCCGCGTTGCAGCGGTCGAACAGTTGACGGTGGCGGCGACACTGACGCTGTTGGTGTTCGTCGGGCTGCTCGGCTTCGACGACACCCGCATGATCTTGCCGATTCTGGCTTTCGTGACTCAGCACGTCGTGGTCCTGATGCTGATGCAATGGCATTGGCGGCTGGACCGGGACACCGCGAGCTCGCATCGTCAAGACTAGCCATACTCGGTTCGTTCGACACTGTTCATCCTGTTAGCCCGCAAAAGGTAGCAAACCCATGCAGTCGCCCGAGAGTATGCGTCAGGATACTCGATGGGCGCCTCGCATAACCTTCGCAGCATGCCTGTTGTCTTGGTCGGCGGCAGGTATATCCCAGTCCGGAATGCCGTCGGTCGTACCGGTTAAAGGCGATCCCGACGCATTGCGAGACCAGCCCAACGCGTCCAATTCCCGCCCTGATATCGTGGTGGTCGGCAGGCGAGGGCAGGTGGACACGGCGATCCAGCCGCTGGCGACACTCGACGCGGGGGCGATAAGCGCCACCGGGGCGACCTCGATCGACGAGATGCTGCGGACGATCCGCGGCGTGACGCAATCAGGCGACGGGCAGGAGCCGATCTTCCTGCTCAATGCGCAACGCGTGTCGGGATACCAGGAGATCGGCAACTTGCCGCCGGAAGCGATCGAGAAGGTCGAGGTGTTTCCGGAGCCGGTCGCGCTGCAATACGGCTATCCGCCGACCCGGCGGATCGTGAGCTTCATTACCAAGCGCCGGTTTCGCCAGCTATCCTTGAAGCAGGCCGCCGGGACGTCGACGCGAGGCGGCGCCGACAATGCGAACGCGCATGTCGATTACACGCGTCTGCGGGGCGACGGCCGTCTCACGCTGTCGCTGGACGCGCGACATACCGATGCGCTGTTGCAGACCCGGCGGCGCGTCCTGCCCGATCCGGACGTGCCGTTCGATGCACGCGGGAATATCAACGGGACGCTGGCGGGTGGCGAGATCGATCCGGTGTTGTCAGGCTTGGCCGGACAATTCGTGACGATCGTCCCGGTGCCGAACGCACCTCTACCGGTTGGCTCGGTCAGCCTCGGCAGTTTCGTGGCGGACGCCAATCGGCCGCGGCTGTTCGACCTGTCACCATTGCGTACACTGGCGCCGTCCAACGAGACGTTCCACGGCGAGGCGGTGATCGCCAACCGGATCGGGCGCAGGCTGTCGGGCTCGTTGACGCTGACGGGGGATCGCAGTCGCGAACATACCGCGTTCGGCCCGGCAAGCGCGACCTTGTTCATTCCCCGCGGCAATCCGTTTTCGCCGTTCGGCCGGGACGTGCTGCTCCAACGCTACCTCGTCGAGGCACCGCCGCTCAGCCAGCGCACCGATACCACTACCCTGCACGCGGGCAGCGTGGTGCGCGGCGCGTGGCGGGGGTGGCAATGGGACTGGACCGGCACGCTCGACACGCAGCGCAAGGAAGGCATCGTCGCCAAGGCGATCGACACCACAGCGGTCACTGCGGCGATCGCCGCGGGTGCCGACCCGTTTCGACCGCTCGATTCCGCATTGCTGGCCAATCGGCTGGTCGATCGGACGGTTCAGTCCAGTTATGGTGCCGGCACGAAATTCGTCGCGACCAACCGTCCGCTGCACCTGCCGGCCGGTCGCGTCACGCTGACGGCCACGTTCGAAGGCGAGCAGATCGGCACGGACAGCAGGACGCGCGGGGCCAACCCGTCCGCGATCGCCTTCGATCGCAGCCGGGTCGAGGGGGCGGTCGCGCTCGAACTGCCCATCACGTCGCGGCGCGCGGACGTACTGCCATGGGTCGGCGAACTGTCGGCGAATGTCTCTGCCACCGTCCGCCACGTTGGCGGTTTCGGCGATTTGTCAGATTCAACGCTGGGCGCGAACTGGGCGCCGTTCGCGGGTCTTCAGGTATTGGCACAGATCAAGCGCTCGGCCACCGCGCCGACGCTCGACCAGCTCGCCGCCCCGCAGATCTCTGCACCCCAGGTTCCGCTGTTCGATTTCGGGACCGGCCGTTCAACTCTGGTCACTTTATTAGTAGGCGGCAACCCCGCGTTGTCCGCCGAGCGTCGTCGAACGCGATCGATCGGCGCGACGGTGAAACCCTTTGCCAAGAGCGAACTGCGGATCAGCGCCACTTACGAGACGACCGACATACACGACGGAATCCAGACAATCTTTGCGCTAACGCCCGCTGCCCAGGCGGCGTTGCCCGCATTGTTCGTGCGCGACGCCGCCGGTGCATTGGTGTCGGCGGCATACCGGCCGATCAATATCTTCCGCGAGCACCGTCGGACCCTGAACGTCACGCTCGCGGCAAACGGTCAACTCGGTCGCGCTAGGCCATCGACGACACCAGACGGTCGCCCTGCCGACCGCCCGACCTTCTATGGCGGGATTGGCCCCACGATTCGCTTTGCCGATCGCATAGAGCTGATACCGGGCACACCAACGCTTGATTTGCTGGACGGTGACACGCTTTCGGGCGGTACCACGCAGCGCCTTGCTGGCTATGGCTATGGGGGGCTGAGTTACCTTGGCAATGGCGGCACATTCGACTTCTACTGCACCGGGGGAGCGACTGTCCGAGGGGATGTCGCCGCCTCCATCCTTACCTTCGCCCCCCTGTGCAAGATCAACGTCACAGGCTCGCTGAGCGTCCACCATTTCCTGCCACACCAGAACTGGACCCGGCATCTTGGTTTCAAGCTCGAAGTCGCCAACATAACCGGCGCCCGCCAGCGCGTTCGCGACGCGACCGGCGTTGTTCCTTACCGTTATCAACCCGACCTCATCGACGCAGTCGGACGAAGTATCGTGCTTTCGCTCCGCAAACTGTTTTGACGATGCCAAGGCACCCATCAGTTGAAATCCGTCTGTTAGCCCTGGCATTTAGGTCGCCAGATTTGGCGTACCCTCGGGGGTAGCGATACGACAGAAAGCGCTGATAACGACTTAGTGGATCGGCTTGCCGGGCGACGTTTGCTTTGTTAACTGGCGCGCCGTTCCAGACAAGCAGAAGACCGATCGCCGGTTCTCTAGGGCGTTAGCAATTGTTTTAAACGCATGCTGTCGGATTCACCGTTTTATAAAGAGGAAGTATTTGTCTTACCATAATACAGCTGCGCAAACGTCTTTGTGCATCTTGCCGGCTTTGAGCCGGGCCTTATTCGTAGTTTGAGGGGACGGCAACGGACAATGATCCGCTGTTAGGAGAGCGGCGCATGCGGATGACGGTTTGGGCTGGTATGTCGGTGCTCGCGTGCGCATCCGCTTCTCTCATAGCACAGGTTGCCCCGCCACCGTCCTCGGGCCGCGACATTGTCGTGCAGGGTCAGCGTGCCCGGCCTAGCAATTGGCGCGAAGCGGAAACCCAACACGTCATCGTGCTAAGCGACGGCCCTGAGCGAGAAGTGACACAGATCGCGCGCAACCTGGAGCGGCTGTATTTCCTGATGTCGGTCCTACTCAACCGAACCGATCGCACTGACGATACAACGAAGCTACGGGTCACACTGATCGGCGACGCCGCTGAATTCCACGCCATGGATTTGCGTAACTTGCGCTGGCAACAGGGACCCTTCAACGAGGCGTTCGACATCCGGCGCTACTATGACCCGCGGCCAGACGGGGCCGTGCTCGCAACTACCCGGATCGATCAGCGTATCGTGCTCCAGCAGGGTGTATCGGTCGCTAGCGCCTTGCAAGGGTTGCAACTGCCAGGGTCTGGCGGACAGCCCGGCCGGGCAGGGGGACAGATTGGCCAATCCGGACTGTTCGGCTTGCAAAGCAGTGCCGACCTGATCCGGCCAATTAATGAGGAGTCTGTGCCGCTAACCGCTGAAGGGATGATCTACGCAGGGTTCGCTCAGCATTACCTCACGACCTTCTTCCCGGCGGCCTATCCCCGCTGGTATCTCGATGGCTTTGGGCAGCTATTCTCGACGCTGGTCGTCCGCGGTGACACGACGATGGAATTTGGCCGAGCGCCGGCAGGCACGACCGCCGTGCTTCATCGCTTCGGAAACTTCGCTTCGGCGGACGTCTTTAGCGAAGCTTACCTCACACGTCCGGCGAACAAGACCCGTTGGACTCCAGTGCATGCATGGATGCTGACGCATTTCCTGTTCTTCTCGCCGACCCGCAGCGGGCAATTCCGCGGGTATCTAAAAGCGGTCGCTCGCGGAACGCCGTCGGTAGAGGCGGCTGCTGTATTTGGGGATCAGGATGTTCTCGCCAAAGAATTGCGCCGCTATTTTTTCGCCAAGAAACCGTTCGAGCGAATGACCTATCCAGCGGAACAGGCAGGCACGCCGATCGTGCACCGGCTGTCACTTGGAGAAGCCGCGTTTGTTAAGGGACGGTTGGAGCTTGGTTCACGCGTCGAGGTGACAACTGGTCCCGCCGTCAAGCAGCGTGACGTTTGGTTGAGGCGGTTGCGCGCCGACGCGTCCAAATTCCCAGCGGACGAAGGCGCGCAAATTCTGCTTGCGGAAGCCTAATGCCGAAGCGGGAATGAAGTAGAATGCCATGCAGCAGCAGACCGCGCACTGGTAGTCGCGCCAAGCAGCAGCAATGCGCTGATGTGGAGCGGTGTCGCGATGACCCAACAAGCGAAGACATTGCCTGGCAGCGAACGTGCTGCGATGCTTCGGAAAGCGCGAGGCACGATAGCACGTGCCAACCGAGCCGACACAGAGGCTTCCGCACCGCTCCTCGCTTACTATCACAGCTTCGCTGATGAGGGTGAACCGGTGCCTCCGATCGCCATCGACGGGCTCACCAAGGCGTTGAGTGCGGTGCCGAACGCACCGACGACCCGTGTTACGCTCGGGACCGAGCTTTCGTTGGTTGGGCGTGTGTCGCTGGCCCGAAGCACGTTGATGCCGGTCGCACGGGGCGGGTATGAATCGCCGGAATGCGCCAGTGCTATCGCATTGCTCGCCACTTTGCCGCGACCAGAGCCTATAGCAGGTAACCAACGAATTTTTTAGCGGTGTGCCGGATGCGGATAACCGCAGCGTATAACGCCAATGGGGCAGACATGCCCGCACGAGTACATGGCTGACCGTTGTGGTAAACGATTTTCACTGAGGTGCTGGCGGTCTTGCAACTGTCCCTTGCAGATTAAGGAAATTTGTTTGTTAGTCTCCCCGCGGCCTGAGATCGCAAAACGAGGGGGAGGGTATGAAGGGACTGGTATGTATCGTGCTGGGCGCGACGGCATGTCTACTGGACGGCCGCGTTTCGGCGCAAACCGGCGATATTTTACAAAACGCGATTAATACCCCTGGTGTCAGCTATAGCGTTTACGGTGCGGGGCAGACGAACAAGCCGGTAAAGGCCGATGTCGTTGGTGGCCATGCTTTGCAGATCACGATCCCCGCGGCCACACCCAATGTGTGGGATGTGGGCGCGAGTTCACCGATTACCAAGCCGATCGCCAAAGGCGATAAGATCGTTATCGCTTTTTGGGTCCGTGCACCCAAGCTCAAGGCTGATGCGACGACACCGATCTCCTTTGCTGGCGTCGCGCTCGCCGCAGCACCCTATACGCCACTCGTTAGCGGTTCGGCCAACGTTGGGCGCGATTGGAAGCTGGAACATATTGCCGGCATCGCCGCAGCAGATGCCGCTGGCGGTACGGCGATGGTATCGCTGCATCTCGGTGCGGCCAAAGCAATGCTGGAGTTTGGCCCAGTTTTTGTACTTGATCTTGGTAAGGCCGGACGGTCCAAAAGCAGTTAGATTTGTACGGGGCGAACGATGTGGTGAGTGGTAGGGCTCTCTGCCTATATTTCGCTCTTGTTTATTGAAGTAAATAGTTCCGCTTTTGCAAACTGAGCTGTTGAACGGGATAACGTTGTGATCAAAGCGCTAGTCAGCGGCCTTTTGGGCGTGGCATCTTTACCGCCTGACACCGTCGCAACCAAGATCGACATTGACACCATGACGGTCAACGGTCGGTTTCTATATACTGCGGCGGGCGAACGGGTGGTGCTGCGCGGTGTCAACGAGATGTTTTCCGCATCTTCTGATCCCACGGGCAAGTATACTTTACCGGAAATTGCTAAAACGGGTGCAAATGCCGTCCGCATCATGACCCAACCAAGCTATCCCGCAACCAGTCTCGACGCCATAATTCGCAATACGATCGCAAATGGCATGATCCCAATCGTCGAGTGCCACGCAGCCACCGGTAAGTGGGACAAGCTCGACGATTGCATTAAGTATTGGACCCGCGCTGACGTGGCCGCGGTAGTACGTCGCCATCAGCGTTGGGTGCTAGTCAACATCGCTAATGAAGCCGGCACGGAAGTATCACAAAGCGACTATCTGGCCGGATACCGCGACGCGATCGCGCGAATCCGTTCCGTTGGTATCGAAGTCCCACTCGTGATCGATGGGTCCGATTGGGGCAAAGAGTACCGAATGCTGCTGAACAGTTGGGCTCCGCTAAACGCAGCCGATCCTCGCCACGCGATCATTGTCTCGGCTCATAGCTACTGGGTAGGCACGGAGGATGAGCGCAAGGTACCGTATCGGGAGATTATCACACGTGTGACCCGGGACAATATTCCTTTCTTGCTTGGCGAGGGGCCGACCGCTGCCGGTTGGGACTGTAAGACTTCGCCTTATCGATGGGCCATGGGCGAATTGGAACGGGCTCAAATCGGTTGGCTAACCTGGTCATGGGGAATGGTGCCGAACGGCGATTGCCGCGAGGAGAATAGGTATGACGTGACAGACGGCGGGAAGTTCGGGTCGTGGAAGTCAAAGTCGGGGGAAGCGATGATGGTCTCCGACCCGGCGAGCATCCGCCACACGTCGCGCCGTCCGTGCTCGATAAGCAATTCTGGCGCCAGCTGCGTTCGACCGAGCGCGCGCCGCCGCACGTCCCGTTTATAAGTTTACCCCAAGCAATAATCAGACAGAGTTTGCGGAGAATATATTTTGAAAAAGCTGGCGCATTTATCGGCACTTACTCTCTTGCCGTTCGTCATGGGCGTGGCGCAGGCCCAAGACCAGTTCATTGATCCAAACACACTGCGGCCATCCCTGGACCCAAACCGCATGTCGAATGGACTGGCTCGTACGCCGCAGATGGGTTGGAACAGCTGGAACAAATTTGGCTGCAACATTGACGAAAAGACAGTGCGCCGCATTGCCGATACCATGGCGACGAACGGCATGCGCGATGCGGGATATGAGTATGTGGTGATTGATGACTGCTGGCACGGCGAACGTGATGCCAATGGCTTCATTACGGAAAGTAGGGAGAAGTTTCCTTCCGGCTTGAAGACGTTGGCCGACTACGTTCACTCCCGCGGTCTCAAATTCGGCATCTATTCCGATGCCGGTGCAAAAACCTGCGGAGGAAAGCCGGGCAGCCTCGGACATGAATATCAGGACGCACTGACATATGCCCGGTGGGGCGTGGACTATTTAAAATATGATTGGTGCTCGACTGGCACCCTCAACGCAGAAAGTGCTTATGCCCTCATGGCGGATGCGCTGAAAGCCACAGGACGCCCAATACTCCTGGCAATGTGCGAATGGGGTAACAACCGTCCCTGGGAATGGGGCAAAAAGATTGGCAATTCGTGGCGGACGAGTAGTGACATTCGCGATGCCTGGAAGGGAAGAGAAAAGTGGTCGATTGGTATGACCGACATCGTAGATGTCAATGAGCCCCTCTATCCTTATGCCGGACCCGGCCATTGGAACGATGCCGATATGCTCGAGGTAGGCAACGGCGGCATGTCTGATACCGAATACCGTTCTCACTTCAGTTTGTGGGCCATGATGACTTCGCCGTTGATCGCTGGCAATGACATCACGAGCATGAGTGCGGCGACGCGTGACATTTTGCTGAACAAGGAGGTGATCGCAGTCAATCAAGATCGATTAGGGCAGCAAGGTCGTCGGGTGCGCGATGATGGTGACCAGGAAGTCTGGTCGAAGCCGTTGAGCGATGGAAGCCGCGCAGTCATACTATTCAACCGCGCCGATAAACCTGCTGAAATCGAGGTCCAGTGGCCTGAAGTAGGCCTGACACGATCAGTGCGCGCTAGCGTGCGTGACTTGTGGAATCACAAGTCGGTGGGCAACATCGCCGGACGTTACGCGGCACTAGTGCCAGCACACGGCGTAATCATGGTCAAAGTGACACCATGATTGCTATTATCGAACATTGGCCGCGATGCACATCAATTCAAAGTCATGCAGAGAGTCGATGCTAATATGTGAGCCAACAAACCCCATTCTCACAATCTCGGATTGCTGGATTGTTGAAAGACTGATGTTCTGACCAAGCGTCAGCAGGGTGATACCCTGTCTGACAAATTCTCTTTTGGCGGATCGCACGCACCATTGAACATGTCACATTGACACCACCAGCTAGGACATTTGGCGGACACCGCCGCTCTTTAAATTCCGCCTGAAGGTATGGCATGGTTAGGGCAGTTTACCCTTAGTCGTCCGTTTCGATCGCCGGCTCGACCTTGAGCAGTCGGCGATCGCGAGCGATCTTCGCGAGAAGGGTGCGGCTGCAACCTGTCGCATCCATAATCTTCCGCCAGCTGCGGCCGTTGCCCAACAGCGATGAGATGGCGGCGTTGCGGGTCTTGTTCTCCAGACGCCCCTTATAAAGGTCGGCCGCCTTGGCCTTGGCAGTGCCCTCAGCCTGACGGCGACGCCGATCGTCATAGTCTTTGCATACGACCGCGGCGAGGACATCGAGCATCATCGCGTTGACCGCGGCAAACATGCGACTGGTGAACTCGTCGGCCGGTGCCGTCAGGCCCCACGACGTCGGCAAATCGAGCGCAACAATGCGGACCTGTTTGGCATCGATCAGGCCACGTAGCCAAACCCAGTCCGGCGAGGTGAGGCGGGACAATCGGTCGAATTGTTCGAATTGTTCGACCAGCAGTACGTCACCGGGTTCGCAGTCGGCCAGTAACCGGAAAAGCTCGGGCCGATCCAACTTAGCACCGCTTTCGTTCTCAACATAGCGCGCTGCGATCCGCAGGCCGTGCTCAACCGCAAACGCATCAAGAGCGCCACGGGCACGTGATGTGTCTTGTTCGGCGGTGAAGGCGCGGAGGTAGGCACGTATGAACATGCCTTAATCTTTTACACGTGGTGTTTATTTGTCCGGTTTTTCTTGAGTGATCCATGCGCCTATAACCTACGAACCACTGGCGGTTCCTTGAAAGACACACCCTAAAAGCACCATTGTTCTGGGCCATTTAAGACAATGTGCGACAGTGAGCCATCAATGGGTCGCTATGACATATCTGCTTAAGCATAGAACAGCTCGGTAGCGTTGCCACATTGGGCATGACCAGCTATCTATCAACTTTAAGGCTACGGTTCGATGTAGGTGCCGCTATGTTGTTGCCCCCTAAAGGCCTGACAGAGCCTCGCAGGTTTGCGCGATGAACTCGCGTGGGGACCGATAGCGCAAAGCGCGGTGCGGATGCACTTCGTTATAATGGGCGAACCAGCCGGGCAGTTGGTCGATGACGCTCTGGGCATTCGGCCTGGGGTTCACGCGGACATAGTCGCGCTTGAGGGTGCGAACGAACGCCTCAGCCATGCCATTCGATTGAGGACTGCTGACCGGGGTCGTGCGCGGGATCAACCCGATGTCTCGGGCGAAGGCGCGTGTGTTGCGAGCGGTGTAGCAGCTGCCGTTGTCGGTAAGCCACTCGATCGGTTGGGGCACGCGGTTCACCCGTCCGTAGCGATGCTCGACGGTGGCGACCATCAAGTCCTGGACGTCCTCTGCGGTGATGCCGCCCGTCGTCGCCACGTGTCCCATCGCCTCACGGTCGCAGCAGTCGAGCGCGAATGCGACGCGTACCTTCTCGCCATTGTCACAGGTGATCTCCAGCCCGTCGGAGCACCAGCGGGTGTTGCGCAGATCGACGGCGACCCGGCCATCGTGCCGCCGTTCCTCGCGGCGTTCGCCGTCACGCTGCAGCAGCAGCCCATGCACCTTCATGACGCGGTAGACGCGTTTCGGGTTGGGCGCTTCGCGCCCAGTCTTTTCAGCCTCCCGGCGCAGCAGAGCATGAACGCGGCGATAGCCATAGGTCGGCAGATCGGCGACGAGCGCGCGGATGTCGGCGACCAGCTCGGCATCCGGCAGCGGCGGTCGTCCGCGTGGTCGGGGCGCTGGGCGATGGCGCATTGCGGACAGGTGTGGGCGAGCAATTCCGACCGCGCCTGACACCGCGCTCACCGTCCATCCCGCGGCAACGAGGTCGAGCGCAACAGCAGTTTTTTTGGGCCTGCGGCCCGGGACACGGTCTCGCGGAGCAGCTCGTTCTCCATGGCCTTCTTGCCGAGCAGCCGGTGTAGTTCGCGAACCTGCGCCTCGAGCGCTCGGTACTCGGACGCCGGCACCACTTCCTCGCCCGCTGTCGCGGCGGTCAGCGCACCCTGCGCCATCAGGCGCCGCCAGGTGAAGATCTGATTGCCACCGATGCCATGCCGGCGGGCGACGAGCGACACGCTCATCCCCGGTAGATACGTCTCCTCGACGATCCGGACCTTTTCCTCCGGCGTCCACCGCCTCCGCCGCTGAACACCGGAGAGAACCTCGCCATCGTTGTAACGCCTGGTCGTACCGTCAGTCATATGCCTCACTCTTATCTAAGAGCGGGGCCCTGTCAGGTCATTTAGGGGGCCACCTCACGCTATGACGCTACAGATCAACATAACTCCGAATGGGAGGATGAGCCTACCGGCTGACGTTCGTAAGCGGTTGGGGCTAATTGGTGGCGGTGCGGTCTATCTCGACGAGACGGAAGACGGGGTCGTTTTGCGGACGGCGAACCAGGCGGTGGCAAGAGCCCAGGCGTTGGCTAAGCAGTATACCGGTAGTAATCCCGAGGCCTCGGTTGACGCATTCCTTAATCGTCGTCGCGAGGACAGCGGCGAATGACCGTGGTGCTGGATGCGTCAGCGCTCATTGCCATGATCAAGAGCGAAAAGGGATCCGCCAAGGTCGCCACAGGAATTGCGGGCGCCCGCGTGAGCAGCGTGAATTATGCCGAGGTGGTGACCCATTTCATCCATACCGGCATGCCCGAGCGTGAGGTCGATGCCATGCTTGATCCGTTGCCACTGACCGTGGTGCCGGCGGACAAGGCCCTTGCCCAAATTGCTGGGAGGCTACGGGCGGCGACGGCCGAGGAAGGGTTGAGCCTCGGGGATTGCTTCTGTCTCGCGCTTGCCCTGCGCGATGGGTTGCCGGCATGGACGAGCGACCAGAACTGGAAGAAGATTGCGGACGCCGTCGAGGTCAAGGTCGTGACCATCAGGTAGCATCGCATGACCACGCCCGAGCTCGTCCGCGTCACCGACTAACTGCATCCGCAACCGCAGGATAGGGCAGGGAACCGACGCCCGGTTCCCTGTGCCCCTCTCATCACTAGAAAGCTTTCATGCTACGTCTGATCCACAC
>NZ_JPDP02000123.1:0-2395 GCF_000732685.2 Sphingomonas sp. STIS6.2 | reverse complement strand
GCCAACGCCGCGACCGATCCGATCGCGAACGATCCGGCGCAGTTCGCGGCCCGGCTGGCGGCGTATGGCGAGAGCGACCTGCTCTGCTACCGCGCGGACGGGCCGCCGCCGCTGGTCGAGCGGCAGGCGGCGCGCTGGGACCCGCTGCTCGACTGGGCGCGCGCGCGGTATGACGTGACGTTCGCGGTGACGGCGGGGGTGATGCACGTCGCACAGGCCCCCGCGACGATCGCGCGGCTGCACGAGGCGGTCGCGGCGCATGACGACTTCCACCTTGCCGGGCTGTCGCCGGTCGTCACGCTGACGGGGTCGCTGGTGATCGGGCTGGCGCTGGTCGAGGGAGAGATCGACGGCGATGCGGCCTGGGCGGCGGCGGGGATCGACGAGGACTGGTCGATCGAGATGTGGGGCGAGGACTGGCAGGCGGCGCAGTTGCGCGAGCTCAAGCGCCAGGAATTTGCGCGCGGCGTGGCGTTTCTGGGGATGCTGTAACGCTCCGTCGTCCTGGACCCGATCCAGGATGACGGGGGGTCAGCGCGTCAAGCGGCGGATGAAGCCGATCAGGCCGGTCTGGCGCGAACGCTTGAGGCGTTCGGCGGCAAGGATCGTCTTCACGCCGCGGATGCAGCTGTCGACGTCGTCATTGACCAGGACGTAATCATAGCCGTCCCAGTGGCTGACCTCGTTCGCGGCGCGCGACATGCGGGCGTCGATCACTTCGGTCGAGTCGGTGCCACGGCTGGTGAGGCGGCGGTGGAGTTCCTCCATCGAGGGCGGGAAGATGAAGACGCGGACGACGTCGCCGCCCGCGATCTGGAACAGCTGCTGCGCGCCCTGCCAGTCGATGTCGAACAGCACGTCCTTGCCGGCCGCCAGCATCTCCTCGACCTGCGCGCGCGGGGTGCCGTAGCGGTGGTTGAAGACATGCGCCCATTCGAGGAATTCGTCCTTCGCGACCATGTCGCGAAAGCCCTCGAGATCGGTGAAATGATAGTCCTTGCCGTCGACTTCGCCCGGTCGCATCGCGCGGGTCGTCACCGAGACCGACATCTCCAGCTCATGCTCGTCGGCGAGCAATCGGCGCGCGATCGTCGACTTGCCGGCGCCCGATGGCGAGGACAGGACGAACAGGACGCCGCGGCGACGAAAACCATGCGGGTCGGACGGAAGTGTGTGGGGCATGCGCGCCCTTGCCGCGGACTGCGCATGGGCGTCAACCCATGCACAGCCCGCGCGTGTCATTCTGGCGGCGGATCAGTAGCCCGACTTGCGCGCCCGATTGCGGTCATACGCCTTCTTGGCAGCATAGCCGCCGCCGAGGATCATGCCGAGCGGCCCCATGCGACGCAGCACGCTCATCGCGACGACGCCCTTGACCGCGCCCGATGCGCCGCCCGACCCGTCACGACGGCCCATTTCGCGGCCAACCAATGCACTGATGATACGTCCGATCATGACTTAACCTCTCTGAAAACCTGGTCCTTGAGTTCCGCTGCACCGCGCAGCACCGCCCAGCCGATCGCGTAGGTCACGGCCAGCGGCACGACGATCTTGAGCACGTTGGCGGTGACCGCACCGATGATCGCGCCGTCTGCATTGCCGTCATCGCCGCTGAGCGAGTCGATGCCTGCGCCGATCAGCGCGCCTATGGTCGTTGCGCCCACGTAATTTCTCCTTCGCGTGTGGCGGGTTAGCGCGCGAACCGCGTTTGGGTTCCCGGTCTCGTCACCATCCGTCATCCTGACGAAAGTCAGGACCCAGAGCCACGATCGTCTCGCTGAGTAATCCTGGATCCTGACTTTCTTCAGGATGACGGTGGGGAGGTTGTGCACACCACCCGTCATCCTGGACTTGATCCAGGATCCAGAGTTACGACGCGCACCGTTTATGGCTCTGGGTCCTGACTTTCGTCAGGATGACGGGGTGGGTGGGTTAGCGGCCGAGCATCGACTCCGGCCGCACGACCCGGTCGAAGGTTTCCGCGTCGACTAGCCCGAGTGCGAGGCCCGCCTCTTTCAGCGTCAGGCCCTCGGCATGCGCGTGCTTGGCGATCTTCGCGGCCGCGTCATAACCGATCTCGGGCGCGAGCGCGGTGACCAGCATCAGCGAGCGGTCGAGCAGGTCGGCGATGCGGTCGCGATTGGGTTCGATGCCGTCGACGCAGCGCTCCGCAAAACCCTCCATCGCGGTCGCGAGCAGGTCGATCGAGCGGAGCACGTTCGCGCCGATCAGTGGCTTGAAGACGTTCAGTTCGAGATGGCCCTGCATCCCGCCGATCGTGGCCGCGACATGGTTGCCCATCACCTGGCCTGCGACCATCGTCAGCATCTCGCACTGGGTGGGGTTGACCTTGCCGGGCATGATCGAGCTGCCGGGCTCGTTGGCGGGCAGGTCG
>NZ_JPDP02000122.1:0-1308 GCF_000732685.2 Sphingomonas sp. STIS6.2 | reverse complement strand
GCCGCCATGTCCTTGACCATCTCGGGCTTGAGCGCGCCTGCCGCCGACAGGCCGAGGAACACGTCCGCGCCGACCAGCGCCTCGGTCAGCGTCCGCGCGCTGCTCGTCGTGGCATGCGCCGACTGCCACTGGTTCACGTCGTCGCGACCCTGGTAGATCACGCCGGTACGGTCGCACATGATGACGTTGTCGGGCCGCACGCCCATCGCCTTCATCAGCTCGGTGCACGCGATCGCCGCCGCGCCCGCGCCGTTGACGACCAGCTTGATGTCGCCAAGCTTGCGCCCGGTCACGAGGCAGGCGTTGATCAGCCCGGCCGCACAGATGATCGCGGTGCCGTGCTGATCGTCATGAAATACGGGGATATTCATCCGCTCGCGCAGCGTCTGCTCGATGATGAAGCACTCGGGCGCCTTGATGTCCTCGAGGTTGATGCCGCCGAACGTCGGTTCCATCAGCTCGACCGCATCGATGAAGCGATCGACATCCTCGGTCTTCAGCTCGATGTCGATCGAGTCGACGTCGGCGAAGCGCTTGAAGAGCACCGCCTTGCCCTCCATCACCGGCTTCGACGCGAGCGCGCCGAGATTGCCCATGCCGAGGATCGCGGTCCCGTTCGAGATCACCGCGACCAGATTGCCCTTGGCGGTATAGTCATAGGCGGTCGAGGGGTCATCGGCGATCGCCTGCACCGGAATCGCCACGCCGGGCGAATAGGCGAGCGCGAGGTCGCGCTGCGTCGCCATCGGTTTGGACGCAATGATCTCGAGCTTCCCGGGACGGCCTTCCGAATGGAACAGCAGCGCTTCGCGTTCGGAGAACTGGAGATTATTGTCGTCGGACATAAGCGGGGCCTCGGGGGTATCTGCAGGGGGAGCCCCTGCCTTTACGGAACGCGTGGCTGTTCGTCACCCCTTGGGAACCCTTCGCAGTGCTATTGGACGTGCGGACGGTTTTCGCTACCCCGCGCCGATGTCCACTCCCGCCGCTACCCCGATGATGACGCAGTATCTCGGCCTCAAGGCCGAGGCGCAGGATTGCCTGCTGTTCTACCGCATGGGCGATTTTTTCGAGCTGTTCATGGACGATGCGCGCATCGCCGCGGCGGTGCTCGACATCGCGCTGACCGCCCGCGGCGAGCATGAGGGCAAGCCGATCCCGATGTGCGGCGTACCAGTCCACGCGGCCACCGCCTATCTCCAGCGACTGATCAAGGCCGGGCACCGCGTCGCGATCGCCGAACAGGTCGAGAGCCCGGCCGAGGCGAAGGCGCGCGGCGGATCGAAGGCGCTGGTCGGCGCGGACGTG
>NZ_JPDP02000121.1:542-2039 GCF_000732685.2 Sphingomonas sp. STIS6.2 | reverse complement strand
CGACGGCCGCGTCGTGCCGCTCTCGACCGTGATCGAAAACGGCAACCAGGTGCAGATCCTGCGGTCGAAGGGCCAGTCGCCGCAACCGCACTGGCTCAACGTCGCGACCACCGGCAAGGCGCTCGCCGCGATCCGCCGCCATCTGCGCCACAAGGAGCGCGTCGAGCAGGAGGCGCTCGGCCGCACGCTGTTCGACGACATCGCCTCGCGCCTCCCCGCGCCGATCGGCCCCGACGCGACCGAGCCCGCGCTCAAGCGGCTCAAATTCGCCGACGAAGGCGCGCTGATGGTCGCGATCGCGCGCCGCACCGTGTCCGACGAACAGGTGATGGAGGCGCTGATGCCGGGCTCGACCGGCGCCGATCTCGGCCATGCGGTCGCCCCGCAGTCGAGCGCGATCTCGATCAAGGGGCTGACGCCGGGCGTCGCCTATGACCTCGCGACCTGCTGCCACCCGGTGCCGGGCGACCGCATCGTCGGGCTGCGCCGCCCCGATGCGGGGATCGAGGTCCATGCGATCGACTGCCGCGTGCTCGCCGAACTCGCCGAGCGGACCGAGAACGAGACCGACTGGGTTGACGTTGCCTGGGGCGAAAAGACCGAAGGCGCGGTCGCGCGCATCTCGGTGATGGTCAAGAACGAGCCCGGCTCGCTGGGCGTGGTCGCGTCGATCATCGGTACGCACATGGCCAACATCATCAACCTCCGCCTCGACACGCGCGACACCAGCTTCCACACCAACGAGATCGACGTCGAGGTCCACGACATCCAGCAACTCATGCGCCTCATGGCCGGCCTCCGCGCCGCCGACGCCGTCAACACCGTCGAACGCGTCTAACCGCCACTCCACGCCGTCCCCCTCCCGTCATCCCGACGAAAGTCGGGACCCAGAGCCAAGCAGCACCACCACCCGCAACCCTGGGTCCCGGGTCAAGCCCGGGATGACGAACGGGAGCCGCCCCATCCCCCCACCGTCATCCTGACGAAAGTCAGGATCCAGAGCCAAGCAGCACCCCGCCCGTGGCTCTGGATCCTGGATCAAGTCCAGGATGACGAACGGGAGAGCCCCCCTCCCCGTCATCCCCGCGCAGGCGGGGATCCAGACTGGCGACCGCCGGCGATCCATCACCAACCGCATAGACTATGGATCCCCGCCTCCGCGGGGATGACGACGCAGGCGGACCAGCCCCCCCCCGCTTGCCCCGCACAATTCCCCGGCTACTATCCCCCCAAACCCCGGGGGACCCATCACATGAACCGTCGCGCCTTCCTCTCGTCCGCGAGCATGCTCGCCACGCTCGCCCTCCTCCCCCGCGCCGCGCTCGCCGCCGGCGCCACCCCCGGCGACGCGAAGCTCGACGCGCTGCTGACCTCGATCTTCGACGCGAACCTCAAATACGCCCCCGAATTCGCCACCCAGCTCGGGCTCGACAAGGGCGCCAACGCCGCGCTGAAAAGCCGGCTCGGCGATTACACCCCCGGCGCGGTCAGGGCGAA
>NZ_JPDP02000121.1:0-532 GCF_000732685.2 Sphingomonas sp. STIS6.2 | reverse complement strand
CGACAAGGGCGCCAACGCCGCGCTGAAAAGCCGGCTCGGCGATTACACCCCCGGCGCGGTCAGGGCGAACCTCGCGCGCACCACCCGGACGATCGCGCAGATCGAGGCCGTGCCCCCCGCCACGCTCTCCGACGCCGGCCGCCTCAACCGCGAGGTCGTGCTCTATTCACAAAACCAGCAGCGCACCGCCGCCGAGCGGTTCGGGCTCGGCTCCCCCACCAACCCCTATGTCATCAGCCAGCAGGACGGCGCCTATTTCGACGTCCCCGACTTCCTCGACAGCGCGCACGTCATCAGGACCGCCGCCGACGCCGACGCCTATTGCGCGCGCCTCGACGCGTTCGCGACCGCGCTCGACGGCGACACCGCGACGCAGGCCGAGCGTGCGAAACGCGGCCTCGTCGCCCCCGGCTTCTCGCTCGACCTCGCGCTCGGCCAGATGGCGGCGCTGCGCGCCCCCGCGCCCGCGCAGAGCGGTCTCGTCACCTCGGTCGCGACGCGCACCAGGGCCGCGGGGCTGACCGGCGACTGG
>NZ_JPDP02000120.1:0-3308 GCF_000732685.2 Sphingomonas sp. STIS6.2 | reverse complement strand
CGGCTTCGCTAAGTTTCCTAACGCCACAAAAGCGTATTGGTTCTGCAGCACACTTGTTGCCGCTAGCAGCCGTTATCGGGACGGTAACGGCTGCTAAATGCCTATGCCGTAGGCCTTGGCCATGTTTGCATCCCTCTCGACCCGCATAGCGGTCATTAGCCTGATCGTCGTTCTGGCGCTCGCATCGCTGGCAGGCTTGCTGGCTGATGCATCAAACCAGACCAGCCACAGCTTTGGTTGGGTCACGCATTCGGCTGAGATTATAGAAACCGCCGAGGAAGCGCTTGGTGATCTGCGCGATGCGGAGTCAGGGCAACGTGGCTTCGTTCTTACCCGCAATCCGGCATACGCACGATCCTTTGCGGAACGGATTGCCAGCTCAACACGCCAGATCGAGCGCGTAGTAGCGCTGACGGTCGACAATCCGCTCCAGCACCGACGCGCACGTGAGATCAGCAAACTGATAGCCGATCGCGGCGTAAGCTTACGTCAGCCGCTGGATCTGGGTCGCGGGGGTAATTTCGCTGCAGCCACAGCGGTAATTGCAAGTGGTCGGGGACGCGAACTGACCGACGCCATTACTGTGCGTGCGCAGGCTTTCCTGGAGGAAGAGCGGGCCCTTCAGACAACCCGGGCCGAGGCAGCTAACCGGCGACTGGCAAAGGGCAAGTGGCTAGCTTTGATCGGAGCCTCGGTGGTGGCGATGCTGGTTGCGATCAGCTTCGCACTGCTAGTCCGCGGCATCCGTCGGCCACTTGGCACTATCATGCAGGCCATGACCGAACTCGGCCAGGGCGAGAAAGCGCGTATCGACACGGCGATGGGGTCAGCCGAGTTTTCGCAGTTGGCGCAGGGCTATAATGTGATGGCAGAGAAGCTGGAGCACGCGCTAGCGGAGCAGGCGAGTAGTGAGCGGCATCTGCAGATCGCCAACGCCGAACTGCATACAAACAGTCGAATTCTGCAAGAACGTAGCGAGGTGATCGAGTTGCTCGGTGGCATGGCCCACCGCATGCAGGCGGCACGAACCGATGACGAACTGGCTCAGATCATCCGGGTTTTCGTACCCCGTGTGCTACCCAGGCTCCCTGGCGCGCTGTATGCGCACAATAATTCTCGCAACCTGTTGGTGTCGGTCGCTGACTGGGGAGGGCTAGAAGTCTCCTCGGACGGCTTCGCGCCAGACCAGTGTTGGGCGCTGCGACGGGGTCAAAGCCACTGTGTGACAGCACCAGGGGGTGACATCGTCTGCGGCCATGCAGGAGCGCAGGAGATATACCACTGTGAGCCATTGCTAGCGGGTGGCGAGGTAATTGGCGTTCTCTACCTGCAAGGCCGCATTGATGCAGAGAGCCGCTTTCCTCTGACGGTCCTTGCCGAGAATATCTCGTCGGCGTTGGTCAATCATCGGCTCCAGCGGAGCCTGCGCGAGCAGACGATCCGCGATCCGCTGACCGGCTTGTTCAACCGCCGCTATATGGAGGAAGCACTCGCCCTGGAGATCGCCCGGGCCAGCCGCTCTGGCGTACCTCTCAGCCTGGTCATGTGTGACATCGACCATTTCAAGCGCTTTAACGACGAGTTCGGCCATGATGCCGGCGATGCAGTACTGCAGGCGGTATCTGCGGAGATGCGTAGTCGTTTCCGCGACGGTGACGTGGTCTGCCGTTACGGCGGCGAAGAGTTCACCATCATTGCCCCTGGGACGAGCGCTGAGGCTCTCATGAGCCGAGTGGACACTGTTCGCCAGGCGATTAGCGAGCTCAACGTCCACAGGAATGGCACTACCCTAGGTTCTACAAGCATGTCGTTTGGCATCGCTACCTGGACGAACGCCATGGCTCGCGATGGTTCAACCTTGATGCAGGCGGCAGACGGTGCACTTTACCAAGCCAAGCGTGACGGCCGCAACCGGGCGCTGATCAGCCGTCTTGCTGCCTGATTATCCGCGGTGCACCCGCGTGTTAGTATGAACTAAATCTGCACCGCTCCTCAATCAGCGTAAAGACTTGAAATCATTAATAGCTGCCGGATAGCTCTAATCTCGGCATTGATGCTTGCCTGCATCATCTCTGTCGTTAAAAGCATGTCCTGCCTATAATCTGTCCAGTCATTGGATTTCAGACCAATCCAGCGATTGGTATAACGAGAAAAGGTATCACCCAGCTCTATACAATAAATTTTCATTGCTTTCGCCACGACTTTGCTCGACGCAGGAGCGTGTTGAATAACTAGATTGAATATCTGGATATGCTTGAAGATTCGATAGCGCGAAAAGTGATTACAGAGCCGAAACCGCTTCACTTCAAAGAGGCCGATTGCCTGAACTCGGTTATCTCTCACAATTGCCCGGGCACGATTCATCATTTCACCTGCGCGGGCGACATAGGTCTCTGCCTCCATGCCGAGAGCCGCGCGTGCCGATGCAGGACCGAAAAGAGGCGGTTTTCCGGCGATCACTTCGCCCTTTACGGCCATTGGCACAAAAGTTTTCCAAGTTTGTCCGGTTGATCCAAGCTTACTGAGTTCGTCATGCGGCTACTTCGCTCCGGACAGCATCACGTGCCGCGAGCATCATGTGACCTGAGAGCAGTCCATAAGCCAGCGTCCAGGCGGATTCGACTTCGTCGTCGAACTCTGGCCAAGCCCATGTCGAAGAGTATCGATCAGTGCTGTGCCGACCGCGCCATAATGCTCCTCATGGACACCATAGCCGACATGCCGAACAGCCAGGGCACCGGCTACAGGAAGCACGTCCTCGATCCTATCCAACCCATCGACGACTAAAGCGAGTGTCTGGAACAGCTTGCGCCCTTGCGAGCTCATGTCGCCACGAAAAAGCAGACGAGTGTCAGGCGCCAGATCGAAGAGGCGTTCGTAAAAGAAGGACGCCGCTTGGGCAGTGATAGGCAGAACCTGTGCAAAGCTGTCCTGCACCAGTGCAATCTGTCGCGCGGGTACCATGCCCCCTAATGCAGTCTAATGCCTCACCGGCGAGTTAACGCCACCGCGATGGGGAAAAGTGCTAGCTCGTATAACACTCCACCGCATAAACAGCCGGGCTAGGAGAAGAATGTAGCACTGTCGCGTATATGCTAAGTTTCGGACGTCTCGAATGTCCCCGCTTTTGCGACAACGGCATGAAAAGAAGGCAGGAGATAAACGGGCGGCATAGGCTCGACCGGGATGAAGGGATCATTCGCCACGAGCGATGCGCAGAACTGATAGTTTATAGGCGGAACGATATTTGGAACGTTGCGCTCAGCGATGCGCTCGAGTCACTTACCATTTACGTTCGGAGACATCGT
>NZ_JPDP02000119.1:0-3825 GCF_000732685.2 Sphingomonas sp. STIS6.2 | reverse complement strand
CCCCCCCCCCGCATGGCGGTGGCTGGTAACATGTCAGCTTTTTATTCAATTAATGCGTTGTATTTATATAGGGCTTTGCACTTCAGAAAATAGCATAACCATACGCTGAGCTGCGCCATCCCGATTGCAGGGCGCGCGAAAAGCGGCCGAAACGAAATTCCTTAAAAGGATGGTATTTTGGGAAGTGTCGAGTCTGCCGTTTCGTGACAGCGTTGCTGATCGGGTAGCTTGCAAATCCGCCACGGGTACGGTGAAAATGCGGACAGTCGATAGATTACTGGGGCTGTTAGATGCAATTTGGGCGTGTGTGGCTTATCCTGCTAGCTGCTTTGGTGGCGCTACAAGCTCTTGTGCGGCCCACAGCAAACTTATTGTCCGTAAGGGACGACAGTCAGGGCATCCTCGCGCGTATTGCGGCAGAAAATGACTTGCCTTGGCCCTCATCAACGGGCGTCGTATCTTTGCGCGCCTCGGACTATAAATGCGGGTTTCCTGTAGACACAGTGGCCTTGGAGCCAAAGATCGCAGAAATCGTCAGCCCGCTTCGCTGGGCAGCAGAACGTATTTACCAAGGTGACCTTCTGACTGCGGCAAGCGAGAACCTTTCGCCATTGCAGGTGAGATTGTGGCAGTTCCGCTATGGTGTAGGTCTTTGGTCTGGCCGATTAGACGATGGCCTTATCCCAACCGCGCAAGTCCAGAAGGCGAGAGACTTCGCTGTCCTGTATTACACTATCAGACTTCGCCAGATCGCTTGCGATGTAGCTCGTGGGATGCGTCGGAACCAAGCCAAATCTTGATAATGTGATTGCGTTAGCACCTCACGGCCTAATGCGGCACGCGCCTTTCCCATAAACGAACGGCTGGCGAGGGGGCATCGGCGTTCTCGGAATCGATGGAAAAATGGGAAGGCTTCCATCGGGAGATCATGGACGGCCGGTCCCTAGGCCGGCTGCCTAAGCCCAGCTGGACGTTATGATTTATCCAGAGATCAGCGGTATAGCTGCCCTTCGATATTAGATCGCTTGGAGAATTAGCATGAAACTAAAGCTTGAAGCCGTTGCTTTGGCGGCTCTTACACTCAGCGCAGCGGCGGCAGCTCAACCTACGGCCGAACTGCCGTCGGCAGTAGCCACTTTTGGCAAGCTTTGCTTGGCAGGCGGGCTTGATCCGGCAGCGCGCTCAACTGCACTCTCGTCGGCAGGCTGGCATAAGACTGAGACGACGAACATCGACGTGCCAAAGCTTGCCATCTCCAAGGCGATCGATCGCAACTATGATTTTAGCAAGCCTGAGGCGACGGAGCAGTGGAACGGTACGCTCGACGGTCGTCCGGCCAGTGCGGTCCTCGCCAGCTTCGACTCCAAGCGACGCTATTCGAACCTGTGTGCGTTAACTGTCGAGGGCGTGCGAAATGCCATGCCTTATGGTGACGAGTTAAAGACGGCGTTCGAAGCCTTCGGGATCAAGGGCAAGAGCGTTGATCTTGTTCACTATTATGAATATGCGGGCAAGGTAGGCTCAGACAAGCACCCCGTCCGTGGTGAAATCTTCACGCGCTCATTGGCGACCGGCGGCCGCGATACCATGCATATCTACGTCGCTTACTAAATCTGCCACTACGCAAGGGCGGCGAAAATACTGATGCCGACTTCGCGCAGTCGGAAGAGACGCGGTCGTAGCTGATCATGACGTAGATTGGGCGGTAACCCTTTCGCATTCAGGATCGAGTTTCGGGAATGGCGCGTCTCCGCCAGCAGCACGGCCCACGAGCCCTTAGGGCTAGGCAGATATTCACAACCATCGGCTAGAAGCAGCGAGATGCAGATAGCCAATGGTCCCGATATCACGTTCATTCCGGTTCTCAATTACATGGTAGAACCGCGCCTGAAGCTCGTTGTCCAGTATTCGTCCGGCTATCTGGATGAGCCGACCTGGCTTTCGGTAGTGCATGATCCTTTAATGGACTCTGCCCAGCTTACTAAGCCCATGTCCGAATTCGATGAACGGTCATGGTATCGCCTTCATAGTGCACCTCCGCCCCCGCAGCTCATACGTTCTGAGCGCGCCGAGACATTATTGAAAATTCCACTCCGCATCGATCGCGATAAGCATCGACTTGTGATCGTCGTTCAAGATGAAGGGAGGCCGATCGCCTTTGACGAAAGGTTGGTGGACCAAGTGGACTGTGCTTTGCTCGGAAATGGAAATCTGCTGTTACGATCGGTGCTCAATGCCGGATTACTGCTGCCTGTCTGGGATCGGGAAGCTACGCAAAGCTACCTGTCTCACCATCTTCCCGACCAATCGCGTATCGCACTGTATGTGAGTGAACAAATGGCCGAACGCCTTATCGAACGCGATCCAATTAAGCTTCCAGACTCCCCAGCGGGCCTTGTGCTGCTGAATGAGCGGGGCGTGCGCACAAGGCCTATCTGAACGGTCGGGGCATTCCCGATGGGATCGAATTCCGGGAACGACCGGGTTGGACAGAATAGCCGACTGGCAATCAGCACTCTAGACCGCCGGCGGCGGGAGGCTCTTAGAAAGACGGATGTCCAGTGATTGGAGATCGCGCTTACCCGACCGCAGCGTCGCAACATAGTCGATCTGATCAGCATCATAGTAGCCGTAGTGGCTATATACCGTTACCGCACCCTCATTCGGGATAACCAATGACTTAGGCCGCTCGGGTGGGGCTGTTTGCACCAGAGAAAGAAGCTTCGAGCGTTCGTAACCGCAAGGCTTTCCTTGCGAGTCGAGACAGTGAATTTGCGGCATGGGTAAGGTTTCGATCGCCTTGTTCAGCTCCGCAATTTGGTCCGTCCGAACATAATATTCGTACGAACTTGACGCTTCCTGCCAATTTGAAGTGTCGACCGAATACGCACGGCAACTTGCCAATGCTACGTCAGGGGAAACGGATTTATCCGAAAGTGTGAAATATCGATTTCGCCAATAGAGTGAGACAAAAACGTGGTCAAAAATGCGACCGTTTTTCAATGTTAAAGGTTTGACGAGAGGGTTATCAGGTTTTTGATAGTTAAATGAGAGGCGCACATGCCGCTCTTCGCAAGTAGAGCGCTCTGCCTTTACCTTTAGTGCGATATCAATCGTCAGTCCAGAATAACGGGGAAGAGGAAGATAAGTGTCTTCTTGGATAGATGCGCTGGTTAGTTCGTCAGCAACAGCGGGTAGTACTTCATCAGCTAACCGCCTCGCTTCCTTACCGTGGAATTGGTAGATAATGCCGGGATACTTCCCCGTCATCGTGGGAAGCTTAAAGCCCGGTCCATGCGATGGTTGGGCGACCGCTCTTCCCACCCCAGACACGAACGAGAAAAGTGCCGCGCCTACCAATGCTGCCAGTGCAAATCGAGTCATCTGAGTCTCCCCGGGCGAAGCTCATATCACCTCTCGGCTTTGGCAAAAACAATTCAGCTCGAAATATTGCATAAGGCTGCTTGTGGACGTTTTTGGTTGATCTCACTCTTCCCGAAGAGGAACGTCGGGCGGGAACCTCGCCTGGGCGATCGCGCCGAGAGCCGTCCGGGGCACCCCCTTTCCCAAAATCTGTTCCCGATTACTCTTTCCCGAAATGGCCTGTCGGAGACGGAGAAACGGCAAAGATCGCGCTTAACGAATGGCCGTTATCGGGAGCCCGGATCGCCAGCTTGAACGCCTGGATGTGGGCGAATGCAGACTGGCAGCTTTCCCTCCCAAGAGGAGCCCGGTCGGCTTTGATGAACGGGCGGCACGCCAGTAGCGCCTGAACGTCGAGACCTGGTGGAAGGCGGAACGTCCGTTATGGAAGAGGCGATAGTG
>NZ_JPDP02000118.1:0-1184 GCF_000732685.2 Sphingomonas sp. STIS6.2 | reverse complement strand
CCCGCCGATCCGCTGGTCCGCCAGCAGCCGCGCCCCGCGCCGCGGCCCGACGCACCGGTCCGGCAGGTGCCGACGCCGGCCACCGAAGGGTTCGAGGTCGTGCCGGACCCCCTGCCCTTCACCCCGCCGATCGACGTCGTCGGCACGGGCACGGGAAGCGTGGCGGTCGATCCGCCCAAGCCGTCGCCCCTGTTCGTCCAGCCGGGCATCGACCCGCGCTATGCCGCGGATTTCCAGCCGGGTTATCCGTCCGAGGAACGCCGGGCCGGGCGCGAGGGGCGAGTCGTCCTGCGCGTGCTGATCGGCGCGGACGGGCGCGTGAAACAGGTCGAGCGGGTCACCGCCACCAGCGACGCCTTCTATCGCGCGACGCTGGACCGGGCGCTGACGAAGTGGCGGTTCAGGCCGGCGACGCGCGACGGGGTCGCGGTCGAGGCGTGGAAGACGATGAACCTGTCGTTCGTGCTGGAAAACTGAACCGCGGGCGGCGACCCGTCGCAAGGATGGGCCTGCAGGTCGGGCCCCCCGGGTCGTCGCCCAAGGTACTGGCCTTGGGGGGCCTGCATGCCTATCTTTGCGCGATGGGCTCTTTCAGTCGTTTCTCGCCGGTCCGCGCCTATCGCGACCTCCGCCTGTTCCTCCGGGGCCGGCAGCCGTACGAGCTTGGCTTTCTTGCGCTGGCGATGCTCGTCACGGGCTTCCTGATCTACGCCTTCTCGAAGGACAGCTATGCCGAGCGCGAGTATCGGCCGAACATCGTCTATGTCGAGCAATGGCCCGCGGATCGCACCGATGCGCAGATCGTCGCGCAGCAGAAGATCGACGCGCCGATCAAGGCCGCGCGCCTGGCTGAGCAGAAGAAGCGCGAGGAGGAAACCCGCGCGTCGTTCAAGCGGATGGACGACAAGCTGAAGGCGCTGGGGATCTGACCATCGAATCCGGCCGGTTTGTCGGGGCAGCGCTGGCGCTAGCTGCGCGGGGACGTGGGCGGACGGCACCCAACCCTTGTGTCGGCTGCGTGATCGTTGCGGACGGGCGCGTCCTCGGGCGCGGCTGGACGCAAGCTGGCGGTCGGCCGCATGCCGAGGCGATGGCACTGGCGCAGGCTGGCGCGAAGGCGCGGGGAGCCACGGCCTATGTGACGCTCGAGCCCTGCGCGCATGAATCACCGCGCGGGCCGGCGT
>NZ_JPDP02000117.1:0-1123 GCF_000732685.2 Sphingomonas sp. STIS6.2 | reverse complement strand
TGCGCTACTGGAACAATGGTAAGGTTCACAGGGGCTGGTGACTGATACTTGTCACTTTTAACGTAATTTATTCCAATATGCGAAATTGGAATCACGCAAAGCCCAATAACGGCTAAGCTCGAAAATGCCCGGCTTTCCAAGCCGGGCATTTTTTTGCCATCAAGACCTGGTCATGTCCTTTACCGGCATCTCAAAGGTGAAGGCCCGAGGAACAAGCCCAAGCACCTTTACAGCCTTTTGCATGGCTTCGTTATGTGTCGATATCGTGAACTGGATTTCGGCAAACCACCCGTTCAGGTAAGTCTTTCGAAACCGCGAAAGTACGGCAGCAAAGGCTGCAGGAGCGGTAGGCGAACCCCAAGCAAACGTAATTGTGAGGGTTCGATCATCATGGTCCTCGCCCCAATTGATACCGCAGATGCAAGTTCTGCTTCCGTCTAAAGCCGGAATTGCTGGAAGGTCCCATTGCATGGTGGATATCTCAGCCAACCATTGCGCTGATGATCGACACTCGCGGCGTAGGCAGCCCTCAGGCCTTCGTTGCTATGAGCGAGTTTGGTAACATGCTCCAAGCGTAGACTCATGTTATAGCTTTCCGCCCGCGCTTGAACATCATGACTCCAAAATGGCGCACACGGGTGGTCATTACCAGTCTCAGCCGCGTACGTGGCTCCGCGTGGCTGTAGATCGATGGATGCCGATACCAGGACGTGTGCTTGGTAGCTGACGGCGTCCATTCAGGCGCGCTCGCGATCTCGGGGTTTGGGCCGTTGGGCGCAGTATGGGCCATCCCGCTTGCCCAGTTGTCGATCGACGGCGCCCACCGCGCAACATGGATTCTTCTGCAGACCCATTGCGCCGGATGTTAAACAAAAACAGCCGCCAACCTCGCGAGGTTGACGGCTGCCTTCACACAGCTGGACACTGGGACCAGCTGTGAAATGTGCTTAGGCGAACGCGATCTTCGCCTGGCGACGACGAACGCGCATCGATGCGCCGATACCGCCGATACCGAACAGCATGATTGCCCAGGTACCAGCTTCGGGAACTGCTGCCGTCGGCTCGAAGGTCGCGGTGCCGGCATAGGAGCCGTTGCCACGCGACGTGCCGTTCACGACGATCT